>NZ_JBXAOA010000006.1:0-207215 GCF_058802325.1 Pseudomonas sp. GW822-FHT02E03
CCCCCCCCCCCCCCCCCCCCCCCCCCCCCCCCCCCCCCCCCCCCCCCCCCCCCCCCCCCCCCGCTCCCACAGGATTTGCGTCGTTCAAATTTTTTGACTTCCTCTATTTGGCTGGCTGCAGGCTCATGGCTCCTTATCCACTCTCTGAACACATGGCGGCTTTCGTCGAGAAAACCCTCAGCTTCAACAGCACCGACAGCAGCCTCCCCGGTTTGCGTCAGGCCTACAGCGAGATGTGCCGGGCGTTTACCCCGCCGCGTCCCGCGGGGCTTGAGGTGATCGATTTCGAATTGGCGGGAGTGGCAGTGCGCGCCTGGCAACCGCTGGTCAAACCACCGACCAACGGTTGGCCGTGCATTGTGTACTTGCACGGCGGTGGTTGGGTGGTGGGGGATCTGGACTCCCACGCCTTCATCTGTGCCGAACTGGCGTCGATGCTCGGCGTGCTGGTGATCGCCGTCGATTATCGGTTGGCGCCGGAGCATCCGTTTCCAGCGGCGTTCGATGACTGCCTGGGTGTCTGGCGCGCGCTGCGTACAGGACCGTTTCGGCTCGACCCTGCACGCACCCTGGTGGTGGGCGACAGCGCTGGCGGCAACCTTGCCGCCGCGTTGTGCCTCGCTTTACGCGATGCCGACGAGCCTATGCCGTGCGCGCAAGTTCTGATCTATCCGGGGCTGGGCGGCGATCACCGATTGCCGTCGCGCAGCGAGTGCACCGATGCGCCATTGCTCAGCAGCAGCGACCTGGATTGTTATCACGCGTTGTATTTGGGCGGTAGTCGACAACCGGGTGCCTATGCGATGCCCTTGCTCGCCGACGATTTCAGTGGTCTGCCGCCGGCGTTGATCGCCGTGGCGCAGTTCGATCCGCTGCGCGATGACGGCGTGCTTTACGCCGAGCGACTCAACGCAGCTGGCGTGGGCGCAACGCTTTATTACGGGGAAGGACTGGTTCACGGCTGTTTGCGGGCGCGGGGGCAGGTCGCTGAGGTCGACCGGCTCTATGAAACCCTGCTCGGCTATTTGGCTGAGACGACGGCTGACAAACTCTGACGCTGCAAGGGGCATGCTCATTGACGTAATTCGGGTTTATGATGCCGGACGGCAGAATAATAGAAGTCCCCCCAGGGATGACCTCGACCCCTTACGGAGCGCGCAATGCAGACTTTGTACCCGCAGATCAAACCCCACGCCCGGCACGATCTGGCCGTCGATAAAACCCACACGCTGTATGTCGACGAAAGCGGTTCGCCGGAAGGTTTGCCGGTGGTGTTCATCCACGGCGGCCCCGGCGCCGGGTGTGATGCCCAGAGCCGCCGGTATTTTGATCCGAACCTGTATCGCATTGTCACCTTCGACCAGCGTGGTTGCGGTCGCTCCACGCCCCACGCCAGCCTGGAAAACAATACCACCTGGGATCTGGTCGCCGACCTGGAGCGGATTCGCAAGCACTTGGGCATCGACAAATGGGTGCTGTTCGGCGGCTCCTGGGGTTCGACCCTGGCCCTGGCCTACGCACAAACCCACCCGGAACGCGTGCACGGTTTGATTCTGCGCGGGATTTTTCTCTGCCGTCCCCAGGAAATCGAGTGGTTCTACCAGTGTGGCGCCAGTCGTTTGTTTCCCGATTACTGGCAGGACTACATCGCGCCGATCCCGCAGGACGAACGCCATGACTTACTGTCGGCGTTCCACAAACGCCTGGTCGGCAACGATCAGATAGCCCAGATGCACGCGGCCAAGGCCTGGTCCATGTGGGAAGGGCGCACCGCGACCCTGCGGCCGAATCCGCTGGTGGTCGACCGCTTCTCCGAGCCTCAGCGTGCGTTGTCCATCGCCCGTATCGAGTGCCACTACTTCACCAACAATGCTTTCCTCGAGCCGAACCAGTTGATTCGCGACATGGCCAAGATCGCCCACCTGCCCGGCGTCATCGTCCATGGTCGCTACGACGTGATCTGTCCGTTGGACAACGCCTGGGAACTGCATCAGGCCTGGCCGAACAGCGAATTGCAGGTGATTCGCGACGCCGGCCATGCGGCGTCCGAAACAGGTATTACTGATGCCTTGGTACGCGCAGCCGATCTGATGGCCCGTCGTATGCTCGACTTGTCGCCTGACGAAGCATGAAGGGCCTGCTACAACGCGTGCGTGGCGCGCGAGTCGAGGTTGCGGGAGAGGTGGTTGGCGCGATAGATCAGGGGTTGCTGGTGCTGGTGGCGGTCGAGCCCGACGATACGCGGGCCAGCGCCGACAAACTTCTGCATAAACTGCTTAACTATCGAGTGTTCAGTGACGCCGAGGGCAAGATGAATCTGTCCCTGGCGGACGTAGGCGGCGGGTTGCTGCTGGTCTCGCAGTTCACCTTGGCCGCCGACACCAAAAACGGGTTGCGCCCAAGTTTTTCGACTGCGGCTCCTCCAGGTTTGGGTGAGGAGCTGTTCGACTATCTAACAGGTAAAGCGAAACAGATGCATGGCACTGTGGCATCAGGTAGATTCGGCGCGGATATGCAGGTGCATCTGGTCAATGATGGCCCGGTAACCTTCCTGTTACAGACGTGAAAGCGCTTAAAACATCTTTTTAAGGGCATTTCGACTGAAAACAGAGGATTTTCCCGATAAATACTTGGTTCCACCTGATGCGTTGTAACGCGGCCTGCTAGATAATCGCGCGCTACGGGGATCAGCGTTCGTTGGTCCGTTTTGACTTAGGTAGAGACTTGTCCGAGACCTGTTGGGGAATCATTTTGCCCCATAGGAGTCGGAACAATGCTCGCCAACTTGGCAAGAGTCGTTCGCAGGGTCGGTTTTTTTCCACCGCACACCGTGCTGGCACTTTAACTGGCCGTTGGTTTTTTGATCTGTTTTCGGCGAGGGTTGCTCGTGATTGTTAGTCCCTGTAATGCACCAAAATTGTCTGCCAAACGGTTTCGAAGCGCTCTGGTAGCAGGCTCTGCACTGCTCTGCCTGTTCAGCGCCGGTCAACTTTGGGCATTCAATCTGGATGACGTATCGGTCAAGGCAAAAGAGCTGGCCGGGCAAAAATACGAAGCCCCGCGCAGTAACCTGCCGAATGAATTTCGCGAGATGAAATTCGCGGACTATCAAAAAATCCGGTTCCTCACGGAAAAAGCCGAATGGGCGAACCAGAAAACCCCTTTCAAGCTGTCGTTCTATCACCAGGGCATGCACTTCGATACGCCGGTGAAAATCAACGAAATCACGGCCAACACCGTCGAAGAGATCAAATACGACCCAAGTCGTTTCGATTTCGGCGACGTGAAGTTCGATCCTAAAGCCACCGAACAGCTGGGCTATGCCGGTTTCCGTGTGCTGTACCCGATCAACAAGGCCGACAAGCAAGACGAAATCATGACCATGCTTGGCGCGAGCTACTTCCGCGTCATCGGCAAGGGGCAAACCTACGGGCTCTCCGCTCGCGGCATGGCCATTGATACCGCGTTGCCATCCGGCGAAGAGTTCCCGCGCTTCACCGAGTTCTGGATTCAACAGCCCAAACCGGGCGACAAGCACCTGGTGATCTTTGCCCTGCTGGATTCGCCGCGTGCCACCGGTGCCTATCGCCTGACCGTACGTCCAGGCAGCGACACGGTCGTCGACGTCAAGGCCAAGATGTTCCTGCGTGACAAAGTCACCAAGCTCGGCGTTGCGCCGTTGACCAGCATGTTCCTGTTCGGCGCCAACCAGCCGTCGAAAGTGCTGAACTACCGTCGCGAGCTGCACGATTCCAGCGGCCTGTCGATCCATGCCGGCAATGGCGAATGGATCTGGCGCCCACTGAACAATCCGAAACACCTGGCGGTGAGCAACTTCTCGATCGAGAACCCGCGCGGTTTCGGCTTGCTGCAACGTGGCCGTGACTTCAGTCACTACGAAGACCTCGATGACCGCTACGACAAGCGCCCAAGTGCCTGGATCGAACCGAAAGGCGATTGGGGCAAAGGCTCCGTCGATCTGGTAGAGATTCCTACGGCCGACGAAACCAACGACAATATTGTCGCTTTCTGGAGTCCGGAAAAACTGCCTGAGCCTGGCCAGTCCCTGGACGTTGCCTACCGCATGCACTGGACTCTCGACGAAGCCTCCCTGCATTCGCCGGACAGCGCCTGGGTTCAACAGACCTTGCGTTCCACAGGTGACGTCAAGCAGTCGAACCTGATTCGTCAACCGGACGGCAGCGTAGCCTATCTGGTGGATTTCCAAGGCCCGTCCCTGCAAGTCCTGCCGGAAGATGCTGAAGTGCGCAGCCAGGTGAGCGTTGGCGACAACGCAGAACTGGTCGAGAACAGCGTCCGTTACAACCCTGAAACCAAGGGCTGGCGCCTGACCCTGCGGATGAAGATCAAGGATCCGAGCAAGGCCACCGAAATGCGCGCTGCGCTGGTCAAGACCATCACGCCTGCCGAGGCACTCAAGACCGCGGCACCAGCGTCCAGTTCTTCCGTTGCCAAGGCCGACAAGATCGCCGCCCGCCAGCAAGAGAAGAAGGACAAGGAAGCCAAGCAGGCTGAAGCACAAGCCCAGCAAGTCAAGGACACCAAGGACAAGGACAACAAAGACGCCAAGCAGCCTGTTGCTGCCGAAGCGGCCCCAGCCACAACGGAATCGGCACCGACTGAACAAGTCCTGACCGAGACCTGGAGCTATCAGTTGCCCGCCGATGAGTAATTCACAAGTACAGCCACAATCGCTTGCCGAGTACCTGGCGCATTTGCCGATGAGCGACGAGCAGCGCGCGGAACTCGCGGGCTGCAAGTCTTTCAGTGAACTGCACGAACGTCTGTCGTCCTCGACGTTCGACGCGCCAACCGAGGCTGCTCAAGCCTCGGTTGGCCGGCGCCTGACCCTGAACTCCGCGGAAGAACTGGCGGATGCGGAAATGCTGGTGCTCGACGCCAGTGGTCGGGTTTGCCTGAAGGCAACCCCACCGATCCGTCGGACCAAAGTCGTGCCCGAGCCGTGGCGCACCAACATTCTGGTGCGTGGCTGGCGTCGGCTGACCGGTCGCACCAATCCGCCGGCGCCGCCGAAAGATGAGAACGTGCTGCCGGCAGCTCGCTGGCGCACCGTCGGTTCGATCCGACGCTACATTCTTCTGGTGCTGATGCTCGGTCAGACGATCGTCGCCGGCTGGTACATGAAAGGCATCATGCCGTACCAGGGCTGGTCGTTCGTCGATCTTGAAGAAGTCCTGCATCAACCTCTGACCCAAACCGCCACGCAAGTGCTGCCATATGCCTTGCAAACCAGCATTCTGATTATGTTCGGGATTCTGTTCTGCTGGGTCTCGGCCGGTTTCTGGACTGCGCTGATGGGCTTCCTCGAGTTGATCACCGGCCGCGACAAGTACCGCATTTCCGGCGCCAGTGCCGGCAATGAGCCGATCGCCAAGGACGCACGCACCGCACTGGTGATGCCGATCTGCAACGAAGACGTGCCGCGGGTGTTCGCCGGTTTGCGGGCGACCTTCGAATCGGTGGCGGCCTCGGGCAACCTGGATCGCTTCGACTTTTTCGTACTCAGCGACAGTAACGACGCCGATATCTGCGTTGCCGAGCAGCAGGCCTGGCTGGACGTCTGCCGTGAAGCCAAGGGCTTTGGCAAGATCTTCTATCGCCGCCGCCGTCGCCGCGTAAAGCGTAAAAGCGGCAACCTCGACGACTTCTGCCGTCGTTGGGGTGGTGACTACAAGTACATGGTCGTACTCGACGCCGACAGCGTGATGAGCGGCGAATGCCTGAGCAGTCTGGTGCGCCTGATGGAAGCCACGCCGGACGCCGGGATCATCCAGACCGCGCCGCGTGCGTCGGGCATGGACACCCTTTATGCGCGTATGCAGCAGTTCGCCACGCGTGTGTATGGTCCGTTGTTCACCGCCGGTCTGCACTTCTGGCAGTTGGGCGAATCCCACTATTGGGGTCACAACGCGATCATCCGCATGAAGCCGTTCATCGAGCACTGCGCCCTGGCGCCGTTGCCCGGTAAAGGCGCGTTTGCCGGTGCGATTCTGTCCCACGACTTCGTCGAAGCTGCGCTGATGCGCCGTGCCGGCTGGGGCGTGTGGATTGCCTACGACTTGCCGGGCAGCTACGAAGAACTACCGCCGAACCTGCTGGACGAACTCAAGCGTGACCGTCGCTGGTGCCACGGTAACCTGATGAACTTCCGGCTGTTCCTGGTAAAAGGCATGCACCCGGTGCACCGTGCGGTGTTCCTGACCGGCGTGATGTCGTACCTGTCTGCGCCGTTGTGGTTCTTGTTCCTGGTGTTGTCGACGGCCTTGCTGGCGGTCAATACGTTGATGGAGCCGCAGTACTTCCTGGAACCGCGTCAGCTCTATCCACTGTGGCCACAATGGCAGCCGGACAAGGCAATTGCGCTGTTCTCGACGACCATCGTGCTGCTGTTCCTGCCGAAGTTGCTGAGCATCATCCTGATCTGGGCCAAGGGCGCGAAAGAGTTTGGTGGCAAGTTCAAGGTGACGCTGTCGATGCTGCTGGAGATGTTGTTTTCCATGCTGCTGGCGCCGGTGCGGATGATCTTCCACACCCGTTTCGTACTCGCCGCGTTCCTCGGCTGGGCCGCGACCTGGAACTCGCCGCAACGTGACGACGACTCCACGCCGTGGAGCGAAGCGGTCAAGCGCCACGGCCCGCAAACCTTGCTGGGCTTCTTCTGGGCCCTGTTGGTGATCTGGCTGAATCCGAGCTTCTTGTGGTGGCTGGTGCCGATCGTCGGTTCGCTGATGTTGTCGATCCCGGTATCGGTGATCTCCAGTCGCGTCGGCCTGGGCCTGAAGTCCCGTGACGAAAGCCTGTTCCTGATTCCTGAGGAATATGCCCCGCCACAGGAATTGCTGGCGACCGATCAGTACACCCACGAAAACCGTTGGCATGCACTGAACGACGGCTTCGTCCGGTCAGTGGTCGATCCTCAGCAGAACGCTTTGGCGTGTGCGTTGGCGACGTCTCGTCACCGTCAGGCCGAGCCGATCGAATGGTTGCGCATCGAGCGGGTTCGCCATGCGATGAAGGTCGGGCCAGCCGGGCTGACCAACAACGAGCGCGTGGCCCTGCTGAGTGATCCGGTGGCACTGGGTCGCTTGCATGAGCAAGTCTGGAACGAAGGCCACGCCGAGTGGCTGCAAGCCTGGCGCACATCGGTGGATGCCGATCCCCATGCGCCGCTGTTGCCGCTCAAGCCTGTGAGCGTGCAGCCTCAGCCGGCATAACGAAAAGCCCCGCGAAAGCGGGGCTTTTTTTGGGCTGATGATCTGACTGAGCACAACTTTGTGTTCGGCGCGGATCCTGTGGGAGCGGGCTTGCCCGCGATTGCATCACCCCGGTTTCAAGCGAGCCGGGATACCCGCATCAGCTCAAACCTTGAACCGCCCCACCAGCATCTGCAAATGCGTCCCCAGCCGCGCCAGCTCGACGCTGGAGGCCGCGGTCTCTTCACTGGCTGCCGAGGTCTGCTCGGACACATCACGCACGTTCAGCACGCTGCGGTTGATCTCTTCAGCCACCGCGCTCTGTTGCTCGGCAGCGGCGGCGATCTGCTGGTTCATTGACTGGATCGCCGATACGGTGCGGGTGATGCTTTCCAGCGAGCCACCGGCGCGGCGGGTCAGTTCGACACTGCTGTCAGTCAGGCTGCGGCTGTTTTCCATGATGGTCGCGACCTGCTGAGTGCCGGTTTGCAGGCCGACGATCAGCTCTTCGATTTCTTCGGTGGACTTCTGTGTGCGCTGGGCCAGGCTGCGGACTTCGTCGGCGACCACCGCAAAACCGCGCCCGGCTTCACCGGCGCGGGCGGCTTCGATGGCGGCGTTGAGCGCCAGCAGGTTGGTTTGCTGAGCCACGGACTTGATCACATCGAGCACGCTGCCGATCTTGTCGCTTTCGCGTTTCAGATCGCCCATGGCGGCGGTGGAGTTGCCGACTTCGACGGCCAGGCGCTCGATCTGGGCGATGGCTTCGCCGACCACTCTGTCACCCTCGCGGGCTTGTTGGTCGGCGGCGACGGCAGCTTCGGACGCTTCCTCGGCATTGCGCGCGACTTCTTGCACCGTGGCGGTCATTTCGTGCATGGCGGTGGCCACCTGATCGGTCTCGACCTTCTGGCTGTTGACCCCGGCGCTGGTTTGTTCGGTAACGGCGGACAGCTCTTCAGCGGCGCTGGCGATCTGGGTCACGCCGTTGCTGATGCCTCCGATCAGTTCCCGCAGGCCCAGGGTCATGCTCTGCATGGCGCGCTGCAGCTGACCCAGTTCGTCCTGACGTTCGGAGGTCAGGTTGTGAGTCAGGTCGCCCGCGGCGACACGCTCGGCCACTTTGAGGGTCTGGCCCAGGGGAATGACGATCTGGCGAGTGATGGCCCAAGCCGCGAATAAACCAAAGGCTGACGCCAGGACGGTGGCCAGCAGCAGCATGTTTTTGGCATGTGCCGCATCGGTGTCACGTACGACGGTTTGCGAGGCGGTGAGCTTTTTGCTGGTGTCGAACAGAATGTCGCCTTGCGCGCTCATGCGTTTGAGGGCAGCAGCACTGGCGACCTGGGAGTCGCGGAACTGGCTGACAGCCGCGCGATAGGCTTTGAGCGAGTCGGTCGCCTGTTGCAGGTTGGCGATGTGTTGTTCCGGCAGTTGAGACGGCAGGCTTTCAAGGTTTTTCAGAGCATTGCCGATGGCGTCCAGCGCTGGCTGCTCGGCTTCGGGCTTGCCGCTATAGGTGTAGCCGCGTACCTGGAAACGCGCTTGCTGGATCAGTTTGCTCAGGTCGATCACGCTGTTGAACTGGGCGACACTGTCGCCTTGCAGCAGGGATTTTTCGACTTCAGCGACCCGGGTCACAGCGTTATCGGCAGTGGCGCCCAATTTGCTGCGAGCATCTTCGCGGGTGGCGGTAGCCTGAGTCATATCAGCGAAGGCGCGTTTGTACTCGCTGACGGCGGCAAGCTGTTGATCGACCATTGCCACGTCGGCAGGCTGTTCGACCAGCGTACGGGCGGTTTTCAGGCCGGTATCGAGTTGACCGATCAGCTCGTTAACGGCGCCCGGGCCTTGTTCGCCACGGCGCATGTCGTAATCCAGACGGGCGAGACGCAGGTCTTTGGTCAGCTCATTGAGGCTGGAAATAAACCCTAGCGTATCGCCACGGCTGATCACACCGCTCAGGCCGGTCCAGCCGGTAAAGGTGATCAACAAGGTCAGAAGCAGCACCAGACCGAAGCCGACACCCAGTTTGCGATTGACGCTTATATTTCCCAGTTTCTCGGCTAGCCATCGGTACATGCTGCTACTCCCTCGGACCATTAATTGGTTTTATGGGAACTGTATCGGCCGGCTGGCAGGGATCTGTAGGGGAGTAAACACCTGTGGCGAGGGAGCTTGCTCCCGCTTGGGCGCGAAGCGGCCAGCGCTTTTTACCAGCAAGACCGCATTCACCGGTTTTACGATTGCTTCGCAGCCGAGCGGGAGCAAGCTCCCTCGCCACAAATAGGGTGTTTGACGTTAAAACAGCCGCGAAAGCAGCGCGGTGACGGCGGTTTCGACTCGCAGGATGCGCTCGCCGAGTTGTACCGGTTGCAGGCCGGCCTTGGCCAGCAGGTCGATTTCGTAGGGAATCCAGCCGCCTTCGGGGCCGATAGCCAGTGTCACTGGCTCGTCCAGTCCGCGAGGACAGGGTGGGTAGTTACCGGGATGACCGACCAGGCCGAGGGTGCCTTCGGTAATGGCCGGCAGACGGTCTTCGACAAAGGGCTTGAAGCGTTTCTCGATGACGATTTCCGGCAGCACGCTGTCCCGGGCTTGTTCAAGACCCAGGATCAATTGCTCGCGAATCGCCTCGGGTTCCAGGAACGGGGTTTGCCAGAAGCTCTTCTCGACGCGATAGCTGTTCACCAGCACGATGCGCGGCACGCCCATGGCGGACACGGTCTGAAACACTCGGCGGAGCATTTTCGGTCGCGGCAGAGCCAGCACCAAAGTTAGCGGCAGCTTGGCCGGTGGCGGCTGGTCGAGGGTGACGCGCAACTCGGCTTCATCGGCGTCCAGGCGCAATAACTCGGCCGAGCCCATCAAGCCTCCGATACGCCCGACCCGCAGGCTGTCGCCAACCACCGAGCGATGGACTTCCTGCATGTGGGTCAACCGACGATCGCGCAGGATCGCCCGATCGGCCGCAATGAAGTCGGCCTCTTCGAGGAGCAGCAGGTTCACGCTTGGGTCGCTGGCGGCTGGTCGTTGTGATCGTCAGCCGGCTGGTCGTCCGGATGCTCGCCACGCTTGCTGATCAGGCTGCCGAACAGGATGCCGATTTCGAACAGCAACCACATCGGTACGGCCAACAGCGTCTGCGAGAAGATGTCCGGTGGCGTCAGGATCATGCCGACCACGAAGCAGCCGATGATCACGTACGGGCGGATTTTCTTCAGGTAGGCGACGTTGACCACGCCGATCCACACCAGCAGCACCACAGCTACCGGAATCTCGAACGCCACGCCGAAGGCGAAGAACAGCGTCATGACGAAATCAAGGTAGCTGGTGATGTCGGTCATCATTTCCACGCCGGCCGGGGTGGCGGCGGCGAAGAACTTGAAGATCAGCGGGAACACCAGGAAATAGGCGAAGGCCATGCCGGTGTAGAACAGCAGAATGCTGGACACCAGCAACGGCACCGCGATGCGCTTCTCATGCTTGTACAGGCCCGGCGCGATAAAGCCCCAGATCTGATGCAGGATCACCGGGATCGCCAGGAACAGCGAGACCATCATGGTCAGCTTCAGCGGCGTCAGGAACGGCGACGACACGTCGGTGGCGATCATCGTCGCGCCGGCCGGCAGGTACTGGCGCAGCGGCGTGGAGACGAAGGTGTAGATCTGCTGGGTGAAGGCGAACAGCCCGGCAAAAATGATGAACACCGCCACGACACAACGCAGCAGGCGAGTGCGCAACTCGGTGAGGTGCGAAACCAGCGGCATGTGCTGGTCGTTTTCGGGAAGATCGCTCATGAGGCTCGCGGCGGCAAAGTGGTGTCGTGAGGCGCCGGCGTTGTCGGCGCGGCGGCAGGAGCAACAGGTTCTACTGAAGGTGCAGGTGCAGCGGCTGCAACTACCGGCGTAGCCTCAGTCGCAGGCGCATGAATCGTCTGCGTCGCTACAGGTTCCACCGGCGTCGGCTCCTGTTGAGTTGGCGTGAAGATCTTCCGCGCCTCCTGCTCCAGGGACAGAATGTGCTCGTTGTGCAGTTGCCGACGAATCTCGTCGGCACCGATTTCACGTTCAACTTCCTGTTTGATCGCGTTGAAGCTGCGCTTCAGCCGCCCGACCCACAGGCCGGCGGTGCGCGCAGCACCCGGCAGACGCTCGGGGCCCAGCACCAGCAGGGCGACGAGGCCGACGAGCAGCAGTTCAGAGAAGCTGATACCAAACATTAGTCTGTGCTCACACGTCTTTGCGGATCGGCTCTTCGACTTTTTGCGCCTGCACATCAATGGTGTGCGGCGGGTTCACGGACTGTGTGGTCTGTGGCTGAACAGGTGGAACCGGTTGGGCCGGGGTCGCTGTCGGGTCGGCCGGTTTTTCGTCGTCGTTCATGGCTTTACGAAAGCCCTTGATCGACTCGCCCACGTCAGTGCCGAGGTTTTTCAGCTTCTTGGTGCCGAACACCAGCACCACGACAACCAGGATGACGACCCAGTGTTTCCAGTCAAAAATGCCCATGTTGCGTTCCTCTCCAATAGTTGTTCAGGCGGACGGGCGAGAGGCTTTCTCGGCGTGTCCGGACAGACCGAAGCGACGGTCCAGTTCATCGAGCACAGCCTGTGGATGCTGCCCCAGCTGGGCGAGCATGACCATGCTGTGGAACCACAAATCGGCGGTCTCGTAGATCACATCGCTGCAGTCACCGCTAATGGCGGCATCCTTGGCGGCAATGATGGTTTCGACCGACTCTTCGCCGACTTTTTCCAGAATCTTGTTCAAGCCCTTGTGGTACAGGCTGGCAACATACGAGCTGTCGGCGGCGGCGCCTTTGCGCTCTTCCAGCACCTGGGCCAGACGGGTCAGGGTGTCACTCATGGGTATGTCCTGCCGAGTAGATAGCGTGCGGGTCTTTAAGCACCGGGTCGACGGTTTTCCAGTCTCCGTTCTCGAAGACGCGGTAGAAGCAGCTCTGACGGCCGGTATGGCAGGCGATGTCGCCGATCTGCTCAACCATCAGGATGATCACGTCAGCGTCACAGTCCAGGCGCATCTCATGCAGGGTTTGCACGTGACCGGACTCTTCGCCCTTGCGCCACAGCTTGCCACGGGAACGTGACCAGTAAATGGCACGGTTCTCGGCGGCGGTCAATTCCAGTGCTTCGCGGTTCATCCAGGCCATCATCAGGACGCGTCCGGTCTTGTGATCCTGGGCAATCGCCGGCACGAGGCCGTCGGCGTCCCACTTGATCTCGTCCAGCCAGTTTTTCATCTTCGACTCCGACGCGGGCTCTACTTCAATAGTTGAGGCCAATGTTCAAATTCAGCGTTGAAACAGTGTGCCAGCGTGCGGCGCGACTGGCTATCGGCGAACGACCAGATACAAGCCGACCGCCACCATGATTCCGGCGGGCCAATGCCCCAATTCGTTCAGCGGGCCACCGGCGGCGAGTATCGTGCCACCCGCCAGGTGAGCGGTGCCGAGCAACCGCAGGAACCAGTCATCCTTGCGTTTGTGCCAAGGGGGCGGCGGGTCGTTGGCGTGGGGCTGAGACATGCGCTCGAGCAGGTCGCGGGCCATGTTGGCCAGGTGCGGGATCTGCTCGAACTGGCTCTGCACGTTGCCGATCAAGGCTTTGGGGCTGACCCGCTCGCGCATCCAGCGTTCGAGGAACGGCTGGGCGGTGTTCCACAGATCGAGGTCCGGGTACAGCTGACGGCCCAGGCCTTCGATGTTCAACAGGGTTTTTTGCAGCAATACCAACTGCGGCTGCACTTCCATGTTGAAGCGTCGGGCGGTCTGGAACAGGCGCATCAGCACTTGGCCGAAGGAAATATCTTTTAACGGTTTTTCGAAGATCGGCTCGCACACGGTACGGATCGCTGCTTCGAATTCGTTGAGTTTGGTTTCCGCCGGCACCCAGCCCGAATCGATGTGCAACTGCGCGACACGCCGGTAATCACGCTTGAAGAACGCGAACAGGTTGCGCGCCAGATAGTCCTGGTCTTCCGGGGTCAGGCTGCCGACGATGCCGCAGTCGATCGCAATGTACTGCGGGCTCCACGGTTGCACGGTGCTGACGAAGATGTTGCCGGGGTGCATGTCGGCGTGGAAGAAGCTGTCGCGGAACACTTGGGTGAAGAAGATCTCCACGCCACGCTCGGCGAGCATTTTCATGTCGGTGCGCTGGTCGGCCAGGGTCGCGAGGTCGGTGACCTGAATCCCGTAGATGCGCTCCATCACCAGCACCTTCGGCCGGCACCAGTCCCAATAGACTTGCGGCACATACAGCAGTGGCGAGCCGTCGAAGTTGCGCTTCAACTGGCTGGCGTTAGCCGCCTCGCGCAGCAGGTCGAGTTCGTCGTAGATGGTTTTTTCGTAGTCGCTGACCACGTCCACCGGGTGCAGCAGGCGAGCGTCGGCCGAGAGTTTTTCTGCGGCGCGGGCGAGGATGAACAGCCACGCCAGGTCCTGCGCAATGATCGGTTTCAGGCCCGGGCGGATCACTTTGACGACGACTTCTTCACCGGTTTTCAGCTGCGCGGCATGCACTTGCGCCACCGAGGCCGAGGCCAGTGGTTCGACGTCGAAACGGCTGAAGACTTCACTGATTTTTTTGCCAAGCTGCTCTTCGATCAGCCTGATCGACACTTGCGAGTCGAACGGCGGCACACGGTCCTGCAGCATCATCAGTTCATCGGCGATGTCTTCGGGCAGCAGGTCGCGGCGTGTGGACAGGATTTGACCGAACTTGATGAAAATCGGCCCCAGGTCCTGCAACGCCAGGCGCAGTCGCGCGCCACGGCTCAGGTCCAGCGTCTTGCGCGGAAACCAGCGCCACGGCAAGGCATAGCGCAGCGCCAGCAGAAACCAGGGCAATGGCAGGGCGAACAGCAGGTCATCGAGGCGGTAGCGAATCACAACGCGCTGGATGCGCAACAAACGGCGGACGGCAAGCAGCTTCATGCGTTATCGCTTGGGTCGAGGGATCGGAAAAGGCGCTCGAAACGCGCCTCGAGACGTTCCAGATCGAGCTTGATCTGGTCCAGTTCATTAAAACGGGCGTCAGCTTCGCGCTGACCGACGAGGGCGCGCGATTCTTCGGCCAGGTATTCGCCCAGGTTCTGGTTCAGGCTGGCGAACCCTTGTTGATACCAGCGTGCGCGACTGCGCAGGTGACCGCCGAGCAGTTGCGTGGCCACAGGTCCCAGCCAGCGCGAGAGTTCGTACTCCCAGTCCAGCTCAAGGTCCTGAAGGATCGCCGCCAGTTCCAGCAGCACGCCGCTGTCGCCATCGAGTTCGACTTCTGGTGCATGCAGAATCGAAGTCTTGTCCTTGCTCGTTGCCAGTTTCAGCAGGCTTGAGGCCGGTGCGCGCAAGGTGCAGTCGGCGCCGGTTTCCCACTGGGAGGCGAGCATCAGGCCTTCATCGCTGGGCAGGATGAACACTTGCAGCGCCGGGCTGCGGCAGTCGACGGCAATCACCTTGCCACTCAAATGCGCCAGCCGCGGCAGGGCCGTGCTGTCGAGACGCAGCACCCGGTTCAGGCCGAGTTCAACGCTGGCGAGCAGGCCGGCCAGCAACATCAGGGCTTGATGCCACGGTGCAGGGCGACGATGCCTGCGGTCATGTTGTGATAGGTCACGCGGTCGAAACCGGCCTCGACCATCATCGACTTCAGGGTTTCCTGATTCGGGTGCATGCGGATCGATTCGGCCAGGTAGCGATAGCTTTCCGAATCATTGGTGATCAACTTGCCCATCAACGGCATGAAGGCGAACGAGTAGGCGTCGTAGGCTTTGGACATCAGCGCGTTGGTCGGTTTGGAGAATTCCAGCACCAGCAAACGGCCGCCCGGTTTCAGCACGCGCAACATCGAGCGCAGGGCATCTTCTTTGTGCGTCACGTTGCGCAGGCCGAAAGCAATGGTCACGCAATCGAAATGGTTGTCCGGGAACGGCAGCTTTTCAGCATCGGCCTGGACGAATTCGACGTTGCCGGACACACCCAGATCCAGCAGGCGGTCACGACCGACCTTGAGCATGGATTCGTTGATGTCGGCCAACACTACCTGGCCGGTCGGGCCAACGAGGTGCGAGAACTTGCGGGTCAGGTCGCCAGTGCCGCCGGCAATATCCAGCACGCGGTTACCGGTGCGCACGCCCGACAGTTCGATCGCGAAACGCTTCCACAGACGGTGCATGCCGCCCGACAGGAGGTCGTTCATCAGGTCGTACTTGGCGGCTACCGAGTGGAAAACCTCAGCGACTTTTTCCGCTTTCTGGCTTTCCGGAACGTTTTTGAAGCCGAAGTGAGTGGTGGGTTCGGCATCGCTGCCTTTGCGCTGATCAGTCATATCGCTGTCACCAAAAGAGAATGCGGGACATTCTAATCCCGGTGGCCTGCTTTGTCTTGGCAAGGCTGAAGGTAAGATAGGCAACTACCGGGACGTTTTGACGCATGCAGGGTCAAGATGTCTTGAGCAAGTCACGATAAAGCAGGAGTCATTCGATGGCCCGTATTAGTGTTGAGCGTGCCCACGGCCTGGGTAAGGAAGCGGCCCGCGAGAAGGCCGACAAGTTGGCGCAGAAACTGTCCGAGCAATATGGCCTGGAGCCGCAGTGGTCCGGCGACATCCTGAATCTCAGGCGCTCAGGTGTAAAAGGGGCGGTGTATGTGGGTGAGGATTCGATCAAGGTCGATGTCGAACTGGGCCTGTTGATGTCTGCCATGAGCGGCACGATCAAATCGGAAATCGAAAGGGCCCTGGATAAAGCACTGACCTGATCCATTCTTTCTGTGGATTGAGGAACCCTGTGGGAGCGGGCTTGCCCGCGAAGACGGTATTTCTGCCGCAGGAGATATTGCGGATGTACAGGCCTCTTCGCGGGCAAGCCCGCTCCCACAGGTTCGGCGGCGTACCTACTTGTTTATGTCACTTGTTAGGGTGCCGTTTCTAATTATTCTCACTACTTTGTGCCTGAGCCCGACTCTCTGCGGGCAGTTCCTCGACCCTTCTGCGCGTGAGGTGCACCATGGCCAAAGTTATTTTGAAGAAAAAAGTCGACGTTGAGACTAACGCCCTGGGCGACGTCAAATCGTATGCCCGCAAGATCTGGCTCGCTGGCCTGGGTGCTTACACCAAGGTCGGCCAAGAGGGTAGCGAGTACGTTCAAGAGCTGATCAAGGCTGGTCAAGCTGTTGAAAAGAAAGGCAAAAAAGTAGTCACTGAAAAACTTGAAGCGGCCAATGCCGAGATCGATGAAGCCAAGAGTGAAGTGAGCACTTTCAAAGGCAAAGTCGAACTTCAACTCGACAAAGTCGAAAGGGCTTTCGATACACGTATCGCAAGTGCCTTGAATCGTATCGGCATTCCGTCTAAACATGACGTTGAGACACTCTCTGCTAAGCTCGATGAGCTGACGGCATTGCTCGAACGTGTCGCGCGTAAATCTTAAGGAGAACGGGATGGCTGGTAAAAAGAATACTGAAAAAGAAGGCAGCTCGTGGATCGGGAAGGTCGAAGACTACTCCCGCAAGATCTGGCTGGCTGGTTTAGGCGTGTACTCGAAGATCGACACTGACGGCAGCAAGCTCTTCGATACATTGGTTAAGGACGGCGAGAAAGCCGAGAAGCTCACCAAGAGCGCTGTCGGCAAGAAAGTTGATGCCGCCAAGGACTCCGCTTCGTCGGCCAAGTCGCGCATCAGCGGCGTGAAAGATCGTGCACTGGGCAAATGGGATGAGCTGGAAGGGGCTTTCGACAAGCGCCTGAACAGCGCCATTTCGCGCCTGGGTGTACCGAGCCGCAATGAGGTCAAGGCACTGCACAGCAAGGTCGATACTCTGACCAAGCAAATCGAAAAACTCACCGGTGCCAAGGTTGCGCCTGTTGCGGCGAAAACCGCGGCGGCCAAACCAGCAGCCAAAAGCGTAGCCAAACCATTGGCCAAGGCTGCCGCTAAACCGGCAACCAAAACTGCCGCGGCGAAACCTGCAGCTAAAGCGGCCGCCAAACCAGCCGCTAAACCTGCAGTTAAAACCGCAGCAGCCAAACCCGCCGCGGCGAAAAAGCCAGCAGCCAAGAAGCCTGCAGTGAAAAAACCGGCCGCCCCGAAAGCGGCTGCACCGAAACCAGTAGTGGCTGCCGCCAAGCCGGTAACTCCGGTCAGCACGGCGAACTCCTCCACTGCTCCGACACCTGCTGTAACCCCGACTGCTGCGCCGGCTCCATCGACGCCAACCAGTCAGTCCTGATGATCGTTCCCACGCTCCGCGTGGGAATGCCTCACCGGACGCTCCGCGTCCATTGCGGCAGTGACGCAGAGCGTCACTGGCTGCATTCCCACGCGGAGCATGGGAACGATCACGCCCGGCCTGCGAAGGTCGGGCGTTTTTGTTTGTGCATGGATTCTAGAAAGCACCACAAATCCAATGTGGGAGCGGGCTTGCTCGCGAAGCGGTGGGTCAATCGACATCAATGTTGAATGATGAATAGCTTTCGCGAGCAAGCCCGCTCCCACAGGGTTAGTCGTGCTCTTCGAGGTACTGCAACGCCAACCGCTCGGTCGCAACCTTGACAGGCGGCAGCAAGTGCGGCGCCACCAGCATCATGATCTGATACACCACCAGTCGCACTTCACCTTCACGGTCGAGAATTCGCTGATAGTCCAGTGAGAACAGCAACGTCATGGTGATTTGTTCCACCAACTGCCCCAGCGCCTGGGTGTCACTGACCAACTGACCTTGAGCTTTCAATTGCGCCAGCAATGAAGCCAGTGTGCGCTTCAACGCATTGAGCAGATTGCGTATTCCCTTGGCCAGTTTCGGCAGGCGGCCGGCAAGGTTCGACAGGTCCTGGAACAGAAACCGGTAATGGGCCAGGCGTTCGATGATCAGGTGCAGGAACAGCCAGTAATCCTCGGGCCCCAATTCCACATCGGACGGTGGGTCGAGCAAGGGCGTCAACTCGGCCTGGAAGCGCTCGAACAGCCCGAGGATCAGCGGTTCCTTGCCGTGGAAATGGTAGTAGAGGTTGCCCGGGCTGATGCCCATTTCGTTGGCCACTTCCATGGTGGACACATTCGGTTCGCCCTTCTGATTGAACAACTGCAGGGCACATTCGAGAATCCGGTCGCGGGTTTTCATCCAGTCTTCTTAATGGTCGAGTCATGCCACGGCCATTGGCGGCCGTGGTTCGTTAAACGTCAGCGCACGCGCACGTAAGTACCGGGTGCCGCCTCCATCGGTGGATAGTTCTGGTTGCCGAGGGCCATCCGGGTTTCGTGTTGTGCGCCGGAGCGTTCCTGAATCCAGTCCAGCCATTGCGTCCACCAACTACCGTCGACGCGCTTGGCGTCGTAATACCAGGCCCGCGGGTCGCTGCTCAGTTTCGGATTCTCGACGTAGTTGGCTTTCGGATTGTTCGGCGGGTTGAGAATGCTCTGTACATGACCGCTGTTGGACAGCACGAAGCGCCGCTCGCCCCCCAGCAGTAATGTCGAGCGATACACCGCATCCCATGGGGTGATGTGATCATTCATGCCTGCCACGCTGAAGCTGTCGACGGTGACTTTCTGCAGGTCGATCGGCGTGCCGCACACTTCCAGCCCGCCAGGATGACTCAGCGGGTTGTGCTTGAAGAAGTCCAGCAGATCACCATGAAATGCCGCTGGCAGACGCGTGTTGTCATTGTTCCAGTAGAGGATGTCGAACGCCGGCGGCTCCTTGCCCATCAGGTAGTTATTGACGAAGTAATTCCAGATCAAGTCGTTGGGACGCATCCAGGCAAACACCCTGGCCATGTCACTGCCTTCCAGAACGCCCTTCTGATACGAGCGGCGCTTGGCCGCTTCCAGCGTCTGTTCATCGGCGAAGAGGGTGGCCGGGCTGTCTATCTGACTGTCGAGCATGCTGACCAGGTAGGTAGCGCTGGATACTCGTCGTAGCTGTCGCTTGGCCTGCAAATGCCCTTGCAGCGCGGCGATGGTCAGCCCACCGGCGCAAGCCCCCATCAGGTTGACCTCGCGCGCGCCGGTGATTGCCCGGCACACATTCATCGCTTCTTCAGTGGCTTCGACGTAAGACGACAGCCCCCATTCGCGATGACGCACATCGGGATTGCGCCAGCTGATAACGAAGGTCTGCAAACCGTTTTTAAGGGCGAACTGGACGAAGCTGTTGTTGGGACTCAAATCGAAAATGTAGTACTTGTTGATCTGCGGCGGCACGATCAATAACGGTTTTGAATACTGCTTTTCGCTCATCGGCTTGTACTGGATCAGCTCCAGCAGCTCATTGCGAAACACCACCGAGCCGGTAGTGGTGGCGACCGTTTTGCCCACCTCGAATGCTTGTTTGGTGACTTGTCTTGGCAGGCCGTTGTTGTGCAGGACATCGTCGACCAGATGGCCGATACCCCGCACCAGACTATTGCCGCCGGAGTTGAAAAATTCCTTGATCGCCAGCGGATTGAGCAGGGTGTTGGACGGCGCCACGGCGTCATTGATCAAGGCAAAGGCAAAGTGGGCGCGGGCACGATCGTCCGGGCTCATGTTGCTTTCGTCGATCCAGCTTTGGACTTCTTTCTGCCAGCTCAGATAGGCCTGCAGACTGCGGCGATAAAAGGGATTGAGGCTCCACGTCGGGTCGGCAAAGCGACTGTCTTGCGGGTTGGTCGGATGCAGGGTTTCACCCAACAATACGCGGCCCAACTGGCCGCCCAGCTTTAAGGCATGCCGGGCCGTATACACCGGGTTGCGCAGGCCGTGGGTGGCCAGGCTGCGCAAGGTCGAAAGCAGGTCCCGGCCGCGCAGACCGGTAACAGCACTCTGAGCATTGATGAATGCAGCGGGAGTGGGCAAAGAGCCCTTCGCTGGTTTGTCGCGCATGAGTTAACACTCCTTCGTCATCAGGCCAAAAACAAACACACCCGAACAAAACACCATAGACGTTGTTGCGGGTTGTTGCGCGGCACGGCCTCCTGCCGACTCCTTTTCATAAACAAAAGTCGGGGTCGGTTAACCGCCCGATGGCGCCGGATGTGGATGCATTACTGCGCGCTGACGTTCTTCCTCAAGAAACTTCATGATGATCGGTGCCACCGCTTCGGCGCGGGTAATCAAGAACAGATGGCCGTCGTCGATGATGTGCAGTTGGGCGTTGGGAATTCGCCAAGCCAGCATGCGCATGTTGATCAGCGGGATCAGTGGGTCGTCGTCACCGGCCAGTACCAGGGTCGGTTGATGGATTTTGTGCAGCCAGTGAATGCTGGTCCAGCCGAGGCCGGCGAACAGCTGCCAGTAATAACCGAGTTTGCCTGCCGAACGAACCCTGGCGGCGTGACTGGCTGCCAGGGTCGGATCGCGACGGAACGAGCCGCCGTAGATCATCGGTGCAATGCGGATCACATGGGAGGGCTGGATGTAGCGTCGCGGGCTGGCCATCATCATCAGCACTTTAGGCTTGCCCGGAACCATCACGGTGCCTGCCGCCGTGGCCGCCAGCACCAGCTTCTTGCAGCGCTCGGGATAGTCATGGGCGAACTGCTGCGCCAGAGCGCCGCCCCACGAAACGCCAATCACGTTGACTTGTCCGTAATCGAGATAGTCGAGCATTCGCGCCGTGAGTTTTGCCAGGCCCGAGAATCGATAGGGTCGATTGGGAGTCGATGAGCCGCCGACACCGGGCACGTCGAAGGCAATGACTTCCAGGTCCGGATCCAGAGCCTGGACGAACGGGAATATCAGCTCCAGGTTGGCGCCGATGCCGTTGAAAATCAGCAAGGGCGTCAAGTGAGGCTTGCCGGGGCGTACCGCTGTGCGGAGGGTCTGGCCATCCAGGTTGACGGTACGGAATACGAACGGTTGCGGCATGCACGAAGCCCTGTAGGTTTTAAACGCTGACCGGGCCGTCCCGGGCCGTCGCAGAATGTTCGAGGCTGGCCTCGAGAGTGATTGATAGAGATCGCGGCACCTCCCAGTGCCGCGGACTGCGTGTTACCTGAAACTCAACGCTCGTGTACATAAGTGCCTGGTGCCGCTTCACCCGCTGGATAGGCCTTGTTGCCAAGGTTGGCGGGGGACTTTTTCAGCTTGCCCGAACGCTCGGCCTGCCACGCCTGCCAATGCAACCACCAGGAATCGGTGTGCTTGGTGGAGTTTTCCATCCATTCTTCGGCATTGACCGGCATGTCGGTGCTGGTCATGTAGCGCGCTTTCGGATTGCCCGGAGGGTTCAGGATGCTCTGGATATGCCCGCTGCTGGACAGCACGAACTCGACCTTGCCGCCGAACAGCTGCGCGGATTTGTAGCAGGACTTCCACGGAGTGATGTGGTCGTTGGTGCCGGCCAGGGAAAAGATGTCGGCAGTGACCTGCTTCAGGTCGATCGGTGTGCCGCACACTTCCAGTGCGTTGGAGCGGATCAGTGGGTTGTTTTTGAACATCTCGATCAGGTCGCCGTGGAACGCGGCCGGCAAGCGAGTGGTGTCGTTGTTCCAGAACAGAATGTCGAAAACCGGAGGCTCGTTGCCCAGCAGGTAGTTGTTGACCCAGTAGTTCCAGATCAGGTCGTTGGGGCGCATCCACGCGAAGACTTTCGCCATGTCACGGCCTTCCAGCACACCGGCCTGGTAAGAATGGCGCTTGGCGGCTTCAAGGGTCTGCTCGTCGACGAACAGAGCCACGTCGCTATCGAGGGTGGTGTCCAGCACGCTGACCATCAGCGTCAGGGCGTTGACCTTCTTCTCGCCGATCGCCGCGTAGTGGCCCAGCAGGGCGGTGCAAGTGATGCCGCCAGAGCAGGCGCCAAGCATGTTCACGTCTTTGCTGCCGGTAATTGCGGTGACCACGTCGACCGCTTCCTTGAGCGCTTCGATGTAGGTCGACAGACCCCACTCGCGCTGCTCCTTGGTCGGGTTGCGCCAGCTGACGATGAACGTCTGCACATTGTTGCGCAGGCAGAAGCGCGCCAGACTCTTGTCCGGGCTCAGGTCGAAAACATAGAACTTGTTGATCTGTGGCGGCACCACCAGCAGTGGGCGTTCATGCACCTGCTCGGTGATCGGTCGGTACTGGATCAACTCCAGCACATCGTTGCGAAACACCACTGCGCCTTCGGTCACGCCCAGGCTCTTGCCGACTTCGAATGCACCCATGTTGACCTGGCTCGGCATGCCACCGTTGTGCACCAGATCCTTGGCCAGGTGGGAGAGACCGTCGAGCAGGCTTTTGCCGCCGGTTTCGAAGAAGCGTTTGACCGCCGCCGGGTTGGCCGCCGTGTTGGTCGGGGCCATGGCTTCGGTCATGAGGTTAATCACGAAATGCCCGCGAGCGACGTCCTTGGGCGAAAGATTGCTGTCATCGATCCACGCGTGAAGCTCCTTGCGCCACGCCAGATAGGTTTGCAAATAACGTTTATAGAGCGGGTTCTGACTCCAGGCCGGATCAAGGAAGCGACGGTCATCACTTTGCGGTTGAAGCTCGGATTTTCCAAACAGCACGTTCTTCAGTTCGATGCCGAAATGAGCGACATGCCTGGCACTGTGGATGGGTTGTCTGATGGCCTGGGTCAGCACCATTCGGGCAGAGCCCAAGAGATCCTTTCTACGTAGTCCAACAACAGGATTCAGCCCCAAGGTATTTTCCGAAGCCTGAAACTTCAAGTCATCGTTAAGCTTGTTACTCATCTACGACGCTCCATTGTCCTGAGACGAGTACCTGAGCCCAGCTGTGTAGTCACACAGCAAACGCCAGGTACTACTGCTCGGGTGACCGTTAATTGCGAATAGCTACAAATGCACGGAACTTGCCAGCTCCATTGGTTACCCGAGTTTAATTTTTTTCGCAAGCGGGCCAATCGTTGACGCCGCAGCGGAGCATTCAAACAGATGGAATTAGAAAATGCCCTCTAAACAGCCAGAGGCCTGTATTAGAGCATCAGCTTGACGACCGATTCATTCGGATCGCGGGTCTTTCCAGCCGCTTTGAGTTCGGCAAGATAATCGTTCCAAAGATCTTCTTGGCGCACTGCCAGCTGGTACAGATATTCCCAAGTGAACAGGCCGCTGTCATGGCCGTCGTCGAAGGTCAATTTCAGTGCGTACTGACCGGCCGGTTCGACCTTGCTCAGGCCGACGCCGATCTTGCCAAATTGCAGGATAGGTTTGCCGTGGCCCTGGACTTCGGCGGAAGGAGAATGCACGCGAAGGAACTCGGCGGGCAGGTGATATTCCTCGCCGGACGCGTATTTGAGCGACAGGGTTTTTGAGGCTTTGTGGAGTTTGATGTCGGTGGGGAGTTGGGTCATGGCGAAGGGCTTCCGGGCTTGAAGCTACAAGCTACAAGCTGCAAGACGGTGATGTCCAGCTTGCAGCTTGCAGCTTGTCGTTTGAAGCTCGCCGCTTTACAGAATGTAGCGGGACAGGTCTTCGTTCTGCGCCAATTCGCCCAAGTGGCTGTTGACGTAATCGGCATCGATCAGGATCGGCTTGTCCTCGTGGGTGCTGGCCAGATCACCGGCGCTGAACGACACCTCTTCAAGCAGGCGCTCGAGCAGGGTATGCAGGCGACGGGCACCGATGTTTTCGGTTTTCTCGTTGACCTGCCAGGCGATCTCGGCGAGACGCTTGATGCCGTCCGGGAGGAATTCGATGAGCAGACCTTCGGTTTTCAGCAGTGCACAATATTGCTCGGTGAGCGATGCATGCGGCTCGCTGAGGATGCGCTCGAAATCTTCCGGGCTCAGGGCCTTGAGTTCGACCCGAATCGGCAGGCGACCTTGCAGCTCCGGCACCAGATCGCTCGGCTTGCTCAGGTGGAACGCACCGGAAGCGATGAACAGGATGTGGTCAGTCTTGACCATGCCCAGTTTGGTGTTGACGGTGCAGCCTTCAATCAGCGGCAGCAAGTCGCGCTGTACGCCTTCACGGGACACGTCGACGCCCCCGGAGTTGCCTCGCTTGGCAACCTTGTCGATTTCGTCGATGAACACGATGCCGTGCTGCTCGACGGCTTCCAGGGCCTTGGCCTTCAATTCTTCTTCGTTGACGAGGCGACCGGCTTCTTCGTCGCGAACCAGTTTCAGCGCTTCCTTGACCTTGAGCTTGCGGTTTTTGCGCTTGCCCTTGCCCATGTTGGCGAACAGGCTCTGCAGCTGGTTGGTCATTTCTTCCATGCCCGGTGGCGCGGAGATATCGACGCCGGACACTTCGGCCACTTCGATTTCGATCTCCTTGTCATCCAGCTGACCTTCACGCAGGCGCTTGCGGAACAGCTGACGGGTGTTGGAATCGGCCGACGGTGCAGCGTCCTCGTTGCTGAAGCCCATGCGTGCCGGTGGCAGCAAGGCGTCGAGGATGCGTTCTTCGGCAGCGTCTTCGGCGCGGTGGCGAACCTTGGTCATTTCCTGTTCGCGCAGCAGTTTGATCGCGGCGTCGGCCAGATCACGAATGATCGATTCGACGTCGCGGCCGACGTAGCCCACTTCGGTGAACTTGGTCGCTTCGACCTTGATGAACGGCGCGTTGGCCAGTTTGGCCAGGCGACGGGCGATCTCGGTTTTACCGACACCGGTCGGGCCGATCATCAGGATGTTCTTGGGGGTGACTTCGACGCGCAGCTCTTCAGGCAGCTGCATCCGGCGCCAGCGGTTACGCAAGGCGATGGCGACGGCGCGTTTGGCATCGTCCTGGCCGATGATATGGCGATTGAGTTCGTGGACGATTTCACGGGGGGTCATGGGCATAGTAATTGGCGGTCCTCAAGCAAAAGTGAGCCGTGGCGCAATGGCCTGCACAGGCTTACTCAGCGAGATCCTGCTCCTCGATGGTGAAGGTGTGGTTGGTGAACACGCAGATGTCGCCGGCGATGCCGAGCGCTGTTTCGACGATTTCCCGAGCCGACAAATCGGTTTTCTTCAACAGGGCACTCGCGGCAGCCTGGGCGTAACCGCCGCCGGAACCCATGGCGATCAGGCCTTCTTCGGGCTCAACCACGTCACCGTTGCCGGTGATGATCAGGGAGGCATCTTTGTTGGCGACCGCGAGCATGGCTTCGAGGCGGCTTAGGGAGCGGTCGGTGCGCCATTCTTTGGCGAGTTCGACGGCAGCGCGAACCAGGTGGCCCTGATGTTTCTCCAACTGGCCTTCGAAACGCTCGAAGAGGGTGAAGGCGTCAGCGGTGGCCCCGGCAAAACCGGCGATAACCTGGCCGTGGTAGAGGCGGCGAACTTTCTTCGCGTTGCCTTTCATCACGGTATTACCGAGCGAAACCTGGCCGTCGCCGCCCATGACGACTTTGCCGTGGCGGCGAACTGAAACGATGGTGGTCAAGGGAGAGTCTCCACGCAGCGGGGCGAAAATGCCTTATGCCAACTCATATGGGGGTGGTGGAGCGTTTTTCAACTGTAGGACGCGGCGGGGGACGAGCGGTGCGAGGCGCGTAGGAGCTGCCGAAGGCTTGATCGTTCCCACGCTCTGCGTGGGAATGCCTCAAGGGACGCTCCGCGTTCCAGCTCTAGAAAGGGACGCGGAGCGTCCCGGGCTGCATTCCCACGCGGAGCGTGGGAACGATCATGAAGGGTCAGCGGCTTTGGCGTTGTTGTAACAACAGGTTGCTGAAGCCGCTGCCCGCCAGTTGCTTCTGAGCGGTTGTCAGCTGTTCGCGGTTGCTGAACGGGCCAACCAGCACCCGATACCAGGTCTCGTCCTTCACCGTGCCGGATTCAACCGCCACGGCCTGACCCAGCAGGATGATCTGCGCACGCACCTTGTCGGCATCGGCTTCCTTGCGGAACGAACCGGCCTGCAGGAAGAACTTGGTCACCGGTGCAGCTTTCGCCACGGGCGGCGCTGGCGGCGGGGTGATGCCGGCCAATGCCGCTTGAGCCCGGGCCGTGTCGATCTTCGCTGCTTGCTCCGGTGTCACCGGCGTGGTCGGAATGGCCGGCACTTGTGGTGTCGGCAGGGTTTTCTCCGGCACCGCGTCCGGCGGCACGATGACTTCCGATTCCGGCAGCAAGGTGTAGAAATCGTACTTCGGCTTCACCGGTTGCGTCGGGCTCGGCGGAGTCTTGTTGGCCTCGGCGATCTTGGTGGCTTTCTGCTGCTCGATCTTCTCGCGCTTGACGGTATCGCTGCCCTTGCCCGGCTCCAGCTTCATCAGGAACACAATGAACGCACCGACCGTCAGGCCGATGGCCATCCACAGCCAGCCCGGGATCGGTTGCTTTGCAGGAGCTTGGTAACGGCTGGCGCCACGCTTGGGGGCAGGTTTTTTCTTGGCAGCCAACTTACATGCGCTCCAGAGTTTCCAGACCCAAGAGTTCCAGGCCTTGCTTGAGAGTGCGACCGGTCAGCGCGGCGAGGCGCAGGCGGCTCTGCATTTGCGCCGGGGTGTCGGCGCCGAGGATCGGGCAGTTCTCGTAGAAGCTGGAGAACAGGCCGGCGACATCGTACAGGTAGGTGCAGAGGATGTGCGGCGTGCCTTTGTCGGACACGTTGTTCAGTATTTCGCCGAACTGCGCCAGTTTCGCGGCCAGTTCATGTTCGTGCGGCGCTTCGAGGGCGATCTGCCCTTCGACTTCGCTGAAGTCCTTGCCGAGTTTGCGGAACACGCCGGCCACCCGGGTGTAGGCGTACAGCAGGTATGGCGCGGTGTTGCCTTCGAAGTTCAGCATCAGGTCGAAGTTGAAGCTGTAGTCGCTGGTGCGGTGCTTGGACAGGTCGGCGTATTTCACTGCGCCAATGCCCACGACCTTGGCGATGTTGCGCAACTCGTCTTCGGCAAGCTCCGGGTTCTTCTCTTTCACCAGTGTGTAGGCGCGTTCCTGGGCTTCGGTCAGCAGGTCGATCAGCTTCACGGTGCCGCCATCACGGGTCTTGAACGGACGGCCGTCGGCGCCGTTCATGGTGCCGAAGCCCATGTGTTCCATTTCCATCGGGTGCGTCACGAAACCGGCCAGGCGCGCGACCTGGAACACTTGCTGGAAGTGCAGAGCCTGGCGCTGGTCGACGAAATACAGCGCACGATCGGCCTTCAGCACGCCGCTGCGATAACGCACGGCTGCCAGGTCGGTGGTGGCGTAGAGGTAGCCGCCGTCAGCCTTGACGATGATCACCGGCAGCGGGTCGCCGTCGGCGTTCTTGAATTCGTCGAGGAATACGCATTGAGCGCCGTTGCTCTCGACCAGCAGGCCAGCGGCCTTGAGGTCGTTGACCACGTTGATCAGGTCGTCGTTGTAGGCGCTTTCGCCCATTACGTCGGCCATGGTCAGTTTGACGTTCAGCAATTCGTAGATTTTCTGGCAGTGCGACAGCGAGATGTCTTTGAACTTGGTCCACAGCGCCAGGCAGTCCGGGTCGCCGGCTTGCAGCTTGACCACCAGGCCGCGGGCGCGATCGGCGAACTCTGCGGATTCGTCGAAGCGTTGCTTGGCGGCGCGGTAGAAGTTTTCCAGGTCCGACAGCTCATCACTGGTGATCGGGTTTTCCTGCAGGTAAGCCATCAGCATGCCGAACTGGGTGCCCCAGTCGCCAACGTGGTTCTGGCGGATCACTTCGTCGCCGAGGAACTCCAGAACCCGGGCCACGCCGTCGCCGATGATGGTCGAACGCAAGTGGCCGACGTGCATCTCTTTGGCCAGGTTCGGGGCCGACAGGTCAACCACGGTGCGCTGCACCGGACCGGCTTTGCGCACGCCGATGTGGTCGTCGGCCAGCGCCTCGTCCAGGCGGGTCGCCAGGGCTTGAGTGTTCTGGAAGAAGTTCAGGAAGCCAGGGCCGGCGATTTCGGCTTTGGAGACGTTCTCGTCAGCCGGCAGCGCGGCGATGATTTTCTCGGCCAGGTCACGGGGCTTCATGCCCGCAGGCTTGGCCAGCATCATGGCGATGTTGCTGGCGAAGTCGCCGTTTTTCTTGTCTCGGGAGTTTTCCACCTGGATCGCCGGCGACAGGCCTTCAGGCAACACACCTTCGTTGACGAGTTGGGTGATGGCTTGTTGGATCAGCTGGCGAATGGTGTCTTTCATGGTCTTCTCTTTCGACCGCTAGCGCGGCGGCGCTTCGATGCGCTGGTGGAAAAACTGGGCATTATCCGTTGCGAAGACGGGCTTGCCAACTATAGCGGGCAGGTTATGGATATGTGGTGACAAATCGACCGCTATCGCGGGCAAGCCCGCTCCCACAGGGTAAGTGGTATGACGTAGAGCAAGTGAACAACGCAGATCCCTGTGGGAGCCGGGCTTGCCCGCGATAGCGATCTTGAATTCAATACAAATCGACCGGATCCACATCCAGCGACCAGCGCACCGCCCGCCCACTCGGCATCTGCTCCAAAACCAGCAACCAACTGCTCAGCAATCGATGCAGCGGCGCCCGGGCCGTGGCTTGCAGCAACAACTGCGCGCGATAACGCCCGGCCCGGCGCTCCATCGGTGCCGGCACCGGCCCCAGCAACTCAATCCCGGTCAGATTCTGCTCGGCGAGCAAACGCTCGGCCTCGCTGCACGCTTCATCGAGGAAGCCTTCGGCCTGCCCCGGTTTATGCGCTTCGGCCCGCAGCAGTGCGAGATG
Source organism: Pseudomonas sp. GW822-FHT02E03 (assembly GCF_058802325.1). NCBI lineage: Bacteria > Pseudomonadati > Pseudomonadota > Gammaproteobacteria > Pseudomonadales > Pseudomonadaceae > Pseudomonas > Pseudomonas sp. GW822-FHT02E03. The sequence continues at coordinate 28,798 of NZ_JBXAOA010000006.1, forward strand.
CGCAAACGGCGGCAGACCGGCGGAGCGGCGTTCGCTCAACGCCTGTTCGGCAAAGGCGAAATAGCCTTGTTCGGTCAGTTGCACCAGCAGCGGATGGTCCGCCAGGTGCGTCTGGATTATCACTTTGCCAGGCTCTTCGGCCCGCCCCGCGCGCCCGGCGACCTGGACGATCAACTGCGCCATGCGTTCGCTGGCGCGGAAATCGCCGGAGAACAGTCCGCCGTCGGCATCCAGAATCGACACCAGGGTCACCCGTGGAAAGTGGTGCCCTTTGGCAAGCATTTGTGTGCCGACCAGAATGCACGGCTGGCCTTTTTGAATGGTGGCGAACAGTTGATTCATCGCGTCTTTGCGTGAAGTGCTGTCGCGGTCGACCCGCAGCACCGGGACGTGCGGAAACAAAATCCCCAGGCGTTCTTCGGCGCGCTCGGTACCGGCGCCCACAGGCCGCAGATCGACCTTGCCGCACTTCGGGCAATGGCGGGGCACTCGTTCGACGTAGCCACAATGGTGGCAACGCAGTTCGCCGGAGCGCTGGTGCACGGTCATTCGCGCGTCGCAGCGCTGGCATTCAGACATCCAGCCGCAGTCGTGGCAGAGCAGCGTCGGGGCGAACCCTCGGCGGTTGAGGAAAACCAGCACTTGCTGGCCGGCGGCCAGGGTCTGACCGATGGCTTGCTGCATCGGCCCGGAAATGCCGCTGTCCAGCGGACGACTTTTCACGTCCAGGCGCAGGAACCGTGGTTGCTTGGCGCCACCGGCCCGCTCATTCAGGCGTAAGAGACCGTAACGACCGGTGTAGGCGTTTTGCAGGCTTTCCAGCGAAGGTGTGGCGGATCCGAGGACAATCGGGATGTTTTCCTGCCGGGCGCGGACCAGTGCCAGGTCGCGGGCGTGGTAGCGCAGGCCTTCCTGCTGTTTATAAGAGCCGTCGTGCTCTTCATCGATGATGATCAGGCCGGGGTTTTTCATCGGCGTGAACAGTGCCGAACGGGTACCGATAATAATGTCGGCCTCACCATCCCGTGCCGCCAGCCAGGCTTCCAGGCGTTCGCGGTCATTGACTGCGGAGTGGATCAGCGCGATACGCGCATTGAAGCGCTGCTCGAAGCGCGCCAGGGTTTGCGGGCCGAGGTTGATCTCCGGGATCAGCACCATGGCTTGCTTACCGGCCTCGAGGGTTTCGCGGATCAGCTGCAAATAGACTTCGGTCTTGCCGCTGCCGGTGACGCCAGCCAGCAGGAACGCGTGATAACTGTCGAATCCGGCGCGAATCGCTTCATAAGCGGCGCGCTGCTCCGGGTTGAGCGGCAATTCCGGTTGCGCTAGCCAGTGTTCGTGGCGGGCGCCGGGGGCGTGCTTGCGGATTTCGACTTGCACCAGATCTTTGGCCAGCAACAGATCGAGGCTGTCCTTGCTCAGCATCAGTTTGCTCAGCAACTGATGAGCGACGCCATGGGGATGCTGGGACAGGGTTGCCAAGGCTTCACGCTGGCGTGGTGCGCGGGCGATGCGCGGATCATCAAGGCTGGCGCCGGGTGCGGCGGACCAAAAGCGTTCCTGACGAGCCTCGGCCAGTTCACCCTGACGCAACAACACTGGCAGCGCCCAACTCAACGTGTCGCCGAGGCTGTGCTGGTAATACTGAGAGGTCCACAGGCACAGCTTGAACAGCGCGGGCGGCAGCGGCGGCGTGGCGTCGAGCAGCGCCAGGGCCGGTTTGAGCTTTTCTACCGGCACTTCGCTGGTGTCGGTGACCTCCACCAGAATCCCGATCATCTCCCGCCGGCCGAACGGCACCCGCAAGCGCATGCCAGGGTGCAACTGGGCGCGCAAGATACCGGCCGGGGCACGATAATCGAACAGGCGGCGCAGAGGCGAAGGCAGGGCGAGGCGCAGAATGGCGTTGGGCACGCGGGGGGATCTCTCTGGGCGGGCAGTAAGAAAGGCTGAGCGCAATCCCTGTGGGAGCGGGCTTGCCCGCGAAGAGGCCCATACAGTGGGCATCTTCATTGGCTGTCAGGACGCTTTCGCGGGCAAGCCAGCTCCCACAGGTTTGCGTGCTGATGATCAGCATTTGAGGCGCGAGCCTAGCAGACGACTGGTTTAAGCGACAGCTTGCGTGAATGGCATTGTCTGGTAGAATCCGCGGCCTAATTACGTGCGGTATTCAACAATGGTGTTGAGTGGCGGCACGCTAGCCTGAGGAATACATCATGAAAGCCGATATCCATCCAACATACGAAATCACCGCAGTTACCTGCAGCTGTGGCAACAAGTTCGAAACTCGTTCGAACCTGGCCAAGCCTCTGGCGATCGACGTATGCAACGAGTGCCACCCGTTCTACACCGGTAAGCAGAAGACTCTGGATACTGGCGGTCGTGTACAGCGCTTCGCAGACCGTTTCGGCGCTTTCGGCAAGAAAGCTCCTGCTGCTGCAGAGTAAGGTCGAAAGCCCCGTGGGCTTTTCCTTGCTGATGAAAAAGGCGTCCCTCGCGGGCGCCTTTTTTGTGTCCGCGATTTGGCTTTCCGGTGCCCAGGCCTTCTGCCCGGCGCCGAGCGGGCTCACGTCGGTCACGGTGCAGCGCGTGGTGGATGGCGACACTTTGCGTCTGAGCGATGGCCGCAGTGTGCGCATGATTGGTTTGAATACGCCGGAGCTGGGCAAGCAGGGTCGTTCCGACGAGCCGTTCGCGGTGGCCGCGCGCAAACGCCTTGAGGCTCTGGTGGCCGCCAGCGACGGGCGGGTCGGTTTGTTGCCGGGTAAGGAAAGCAAGGACCATTACGGCCGCACCCTGGCTCATGTCTACAGTGTCGATGGGGCCAACCTCGAAGCGCAGATGCTCGCCGAGGGGCTCGGTTTTCAGGTGGCGGTGGCACCGAATGTCGATTTGGTCGCCTGCCAGCAAGCGGCTGAACGCAGTGCTCGTCGGGCCGGTCTCGGGCTGTGGCGACAATCACCTGTATTGAAAGCGGAGCAGATCAGCGCATCCGGTTTCGCCATGCTCAGTGGTCGTGTGAGCAAGGTTCAGCGCAATCGAGGCGGGGTTTGGATCGAGTTGCAGGATTCGGTTGTATTGCGGGTTGCACCCAATGTGCTGGAGCAATTCGATGTCGCATCGCTTGAAAAGCTCAAAGGCAAGCAAATCGAGGCTCGTGGCTGGGTAGTGGATCGTTCGCGCCGCGGAGGGTTGAAACCGGGGCAGGCGCGCTGGCTTCTGCCGCTGACCGATCGAGCGATGTTGCAGGCAGCACCGTAAGAAAAAATTGTAGACATTTTTCATGTTGATTGTGAACAGTCTATCCCTTGTGTTCCGTGGCTCTTGGCCCAAAGTCGTAGGGCCGGGCGCTTGACAGGGGTGACTGGTCAGTCTTGTGAGGACTTTGCGAGGCGAGTATCCTCGGCGGTCCGTCTGTCCAACAGTAAAAAGCGGAATGCCCCTATGTCTGATCTGAAAACTGCCGCTCTCGAATATCACGCCCATCCCCGTCCAGGGAAGCTGAGTGTCGAGCTCACCAAGGCCACCGCTACCGCTCGCGATCTGTCGCTGGCCTATAGCCCCGGCGTAGCCGAACCAGTACGCGAAATCGCCCGCGATCCTGAACTGGCCTACAAATACACCGGCAAGGGCAACCTGGTTGCAGTCATTTCCGATGGCACCGCGATTCTCGGCCTGGGTAACCTTGGCCCATTGGCTTCCAAGCCAGTTATGGAAGGTAAAGGCGTGCTGTTCAAGCGCTTCGCCGGCATCGACGTGTTCGACATCGAAGTCGACTCTGAAAGCCCGCAAGCCTTCATCGACACCGTCAAGCGTATCTCCATTACCTTCGGTGGCATCAACCTGGAAGACATCAAGGCACCTGAGTGCTTTGAGATCGAACGCGCTCTGATCGAGCAGTGCGACATTCCGGTATTCCACGATGACCAGCACGGCACCGCAATCGTTACTGCGGCCGGCATGATCAACGCCCTGGAAATCGCTGGCAAAACCCTGGCTGACGCCAAGATCGTCTGCCTGGGCGCCGGTGCTGCCGCCATCTCCTGCATGAAATTGCTGGTGAGCATGGGCGCCAACATCGAAAACATCTACATGGTTGACCGTACCGGCGTGATCCACTCCGGCCGTGACGACCTGAACCAGTACAAGGCTGTGTTCGCTCACGCGACCGAGAAGCGCACCCTGGCTGACGCGCTGGAAGGCGCTGACGTGTTCGTTGGCCTGTCCGGTCCGAACCTGCTGAGTGCTGAAGGCCTGAAATCCATGGCGGCCAACCCGATCGTGTTCGCGTGCTCTAACCCGGATCCGGAAATCTCCCCGGAACTGGCGCACGCCACCCGTAACGACGTGATCATGGCCACCGGCCGTTCGGACTACCCGAACCAGGTCAACAACGTACTGGGCTTCCCGTTCATCTTCCGTGGTGCCCTGGACGTTCGCGCCAAGCGCATCAACGAAGAGATGAAAGTGGCTGCCGCCAACGCCTTGCGTGAACTGGCCAAGCTGCCAGTACCTCAGGAAGTGTGCGACGCCTACGGCGGCATCAAGCTGGAATTCGGTCGTGAGTACATCATTCCGAAACCAATGGATGCCCGTCTGATCACCCTGATCTCTGATGCCGTAGCCAAGGCTGCGATCGAGACCGGTGTGGCGACCCTGCCGTATCCGAAGAACTACCCGCTGAAAAGCGTGGATGACGTGTTCAACGGCTAAGCCGTTGTAGCGCATCAACCAAAAGCCCCGGCTCTCGCGAGTCGGGGCTTTTTATTGCCTGCGGTATTTGTGGTTGATCGTTCCCACGCTCTGCGTGGGAATGCCTCAAGGGACGCTCCGCGTTCCAGCTCTAGAAAGGGACGCGGAGCGTCCCGGGCTGCATTCCCACGCAGAGCGTGGGAACGATCGGCAGGCAACAAAAAAGCCCCGCTCTTCTTTCGAAGGCGGGGCTTTTAGGTATTGCTACACGATCAGAACAAATCGATCGGCGCTGCCTCATCGGCTGGCAGCGGGCTGCCCGGTACATTGCCGTTGCTCAGCTCGTTAACCGACGGTGGTGTGTCTTCGGCCTTGAACAGTTCGAAGTAGGCACCTGGCGTACTTGGGGTGGCCGCGCGGCCGCTGATCGGGTCGACGCGCAGGCTGAGAATGCCTTCGGGTTCCGCTTGGGTGTGGGGCGGTTTGTCTTTGAGGGCCGCCGCCATGTAGTTCATCCAGATCGGCAAGGCAACGGTACCGCCGAACTCGCGTTTGCCCAGGCTTTCCGGTTGGTCGAAGCCGGTCCAGACGGTGGTCACGTAATCGGCGTTGTAGCCGGAGAACCAGGCGTCCTTGGATTCGTTGGTGGTACCGGTCTTGCCCGCGATGTCGCTGCGACCCAAGGCCAGTGCACGGCGGCCGGTGCCGAGTTTGATCACGTCCTCAAGCATGCTGTTGAGGATGTAAGTGGTGCGCCCATCGATGATGCGCTCGGCCACGGCCGGCGTTTGTGGCATTGGCTGGGCGCTCGGTGCTTCGCCTGGAGTAGCGTTGACCGTGAAGGTGTCAGAGGCCGGCATGGCGATGCCATCGCTGGCTACGGTGCCTTTCGGAACGCTCGGCGGGTTGGCGACAAATAGCGTGTCGCCGTTGCGGCTTTCGATCTTGTCGATGGTGTACGGGGTGATCTTGTAGCCGCCATTGGCGAAGGTGGCCCAGCCGGTGGCGATTTCCATTGGCGTCAGGGTCGCGGTACCCAGGGCCAGGGACAGGTTGCGCGGCAGGTCCTGCTTGTTGAAGCCGAACTTGCTGATGTAGTCGATGGTGCGGTCGACACCCAGCGCTTGCAGCAGGCGGATCGATACCAGGTTGCGCGACTTGTAGAGCGCTTCACGCATGCGGATCGGGCCGAGGAAGGTGTTGGTATCGTTCTTCGGACGCCAGACTTTGTCCAGGTACTCGTCGACGAACACGATAGGTGCGTCGTTCACCAGGCTGGCGGCGGTATAGCCGTTGTCCAGGGCGGCGCTGTAGACGAACGGCTTGAAGCTCGAACCCGGCTGACGTTTGGCCTGCATGGCGCGGTTGTAGTTGCTCTGCTCGAAGGCGAAACCGCCGACCAGCGAACGAATGGCGCCGTTCTGCGGGTCGAGGGAAACCAGCGCGCCTTGAGCCTGCGGAATCTGGCTGAATTTGAGCGAACCATCTGGCTGACGCTGCACGCGAATCAGATCACCGACCTGTGCGACATCCGACGGCTGCTTCGGATTGGCGCCCATGCTGTTGGTGTTCAGGAACGGACGAGCCCACTTCATGGTTTCCCAGGCGACGTGCTCTTCGCCGGTACCCGTGCGGGTCAACACCTGCACGCCGTTCTTGTCGACCTGGGTCACGATCGCCGGTTCCAGGCCGCTGATGATTCGCTGTTTGGTCAACTCCTGAGTCCAGGCCTCTCGGGTTTTACCCGGCAGGCGTGACTCGGGGCCGCGATAACCGTGCCGTTGGTCGTAGGTCATCAAGCCTTCATGAACCGCGGTGTTGGCCATCTCCTGCAAATTGCTCGGCACCGTGGTGGTGACACGAAAACCTTCGGTGTACGCATCGCTGCCATAACGGCCGACCATTTCGGCACGGGCCATTTCGGCGACGTATGGCGCGTTCACTTCCGGGGTAGGCACATGGTAGCTGGCGTTCAGCGGCTCATTGATCGCAGTGGTGTAGTCGGCTTCGGTGATTTTGCCGAGCTTATACATGCGCCCCAGGATCCAGTCGCGACGCTCTTTGCTGCGGGTCGGGTTGGCCAGCGGGTTGAAGCGCGACGGAGCTTTTGGCAGACCGGCGATCATCGCCATCTGCGCCAGGCTCACGTCACGAATCGACTTGCCGTAATAAACCTGCGCCGCTGCTTCGATGCCGTAGGCGCGGTTGCCCAGATAGATCTTGTTGACGTACAGCTCGAGGATCTCGTCCTTGGTCAACTGTCGTTCGATCTGCAGGGCCAGGAGGATTTCGGTGGTTTTGCGCGAGAAGCTGCGTTCGCTGGTCAGGAAGAAGTTCTTCGCTACCTGCATGGTGATGGTGCTGCCGCCGGACTGAATATGTCCGCTCTTTACCAGCTGGGTGGCGGCACGCATCAGGCTGCTGGGATCGACGCCGTAGTGGTTGGCGAAATTGTCGTCTTCAGCACTTAGTAACGCATTAATGAAATTGGGGGGAATGTCGGCGAAACGGATTGGCGTACGGCGCATTTCGCCAAATTCTGCGATCAACTTGTTGTCGCTGCTGTACACCCGCAAAGGAATCTGCAACTGAATACTTCTCAGCGCCTCCACAGATGGCAATCCGGGGCTAAGGTAAAGAAAAGCGCCGCTCAGACCCAGGAGCAGTCCGCAGAAAACGGCGACGATGGACCAACCGAGAAATTTCAGCAGACGAATCAAGGCTTTTGGATATCCAGGGTAAAAAATGAATTAGGCATCAGGGTTCAGGCTATACAGAGAATGACCCGCGCTTGCAGTGAAAGCGGAAAAAACGCTCAGCATTATAAGCATTTTTCCGTCGGGGGCGTCATTTGCGCTTCTGTCAAGACGGAGGGTATTGAACGCAATGGATATTACAGAGTCCGTAACTCACGGATAGTCATAGGGAATTGGTAGTGCTAGGACTCTTCAATAAAAAAGCCAATACGCTTCTGGGGATCGACATCAGCTCCACGTCGGTGAAGCTACTGGAGCTAAGTCGTCAAGGCGACCGGTACCGGGTCGAGGCCTATGCGGTCGAGCCGCTGCCTTCCAGCGCCGTGGTCGAGAAAAATATCGCCGAGCTCGAAGGGGTGGGGCAGGCGCTTGCGCGGGTGCTATCCAAGGCCAAAACCAGCGTCAGGAACGTGGCCGTCGCTGTGGCCGGTTCAGCGGTCATCACCAAGACCATCGAGATGGACGCCGGTCTTTCCGACGACGAGATGGAAAACCAACTGAAGATCGAGGCCGATCAGTACATCCCTTATCCACTGGATGAAGTGGCGATCGATTTCGAAGTGCAAGGCGTGTCGACGCGCAACCCCGAGCGGGTCAATGTGCTGCTGGCGGCGTGTCGCAAGGAAAACGTCGAGGTCCGTGAAGCGGCCCTGGCTCTGGCCGGGCTGACCGCGCGCGTGGTCGACGTCGAAGCTTATGCCCTGGAGCGATCGTTCGGCCTGCTGGCAACCCAGCTGGCCGCCTCTCAGGAGCGTCTGACCGTGGCGGTGGTCGATATCGGCGCCACCATGACCACCCTGAGCGTGTTGCACAACGGGCGGATCATCTACACCCGCGAACAATTGTTCGGCGGGCGTCAACTGACGGAAGAGATCCAGCGTCGTTATGGCTTGACGGTCGAACAGGCGGGGTTGGCGAAGAAGCAGGGCGGTTTGCCGGACGATTACGTCAGCGAGGTCTTGCAGCCGTTTCGTGATGCGTTGGTGCAACAGGTGTCGCGTTCATTGCAGTTTTTCTTTGCCTCTGGCCAGTACAACTCGGTCGATCACATCCTTCTGGCCGGCGGCACCGCCTCGGTCCCCGGGCTGGAGCGATTGATCGAGCAGCGACTGGGTACGCCGACCCAGGTCGCCAACCCTTTCTCCGACATGACCCTGAGCAGCAAGGTCAACGCCGGTGCCCTGGCGAGCGACGCTCCGGCACTGATGATCGCTTGCGGGCTGGCCCTCAGGAGTTTCGACTGATGGCGCGGATCAATCTTTTACCCTGGCGTGAAGAGTTGCGCGAAGGGCGTCGAAAACGCTTTTTACTGGCGTTGGTCGGTGTGTTGGTGGGCTCGGTGGGAGCGCTGCTGATTGCGGACCAGGTCATTAACAGCGCCATTAATCGGCAAGTCGCCCGTAACGATTACATCGGCAAGCAGATTGCCGTGGTCGACGAGCGGATCAAACAGATCAGCGATCTGAAGGCCCGCCGACAGCAACTCGTCGAACGCATGCGCATTATTCAGGACCTGCAAGGCAACCGGCCGATCAGCGGGAGGATTTTCGATCAATTGGCGCGTACCTTGCCGGACGGAGTTTATTTCACCGAAGTGAAAATGGTCGGCAAAACCGTGTCCATCACCGGCGCGGCGGAATCCAACAACCGGGTTTCGGATCTGATGCGCAATCTTGATGCCTCCGATTGGTTCGATGCGCCCAACCTCACGGAAGTCAAGGCGACCACCGCCGGTCAGCTGGATCAGGCCAATGTTTTTCAGTTGACCGTCCGTCAGACCCAGCCCGCGATTGTGGGGGGCGCTAAATGAAACCATCCGAATGGTTCGAAGGGTTGCGCCAGATCGACATCAACGATCTGGACACCAACAACATGGGTTCCTGGCCACCGGCGATCAAGGTCCTGGCGAGTGTGCTGCTGATGGTCCTGGTGCTAACCCTGGGCTACAGCTTCTTGATCAGTGACCTGCAAAACCACCTGGAACTCAGGCGCGAGGAAGAATCGACGCTCAGGGAGCAATTCGCGACCAAAGCCCATATGGCGGCGAATCTGGAGCTGTATACCCAGCAGATGAAGGAAATGGAAAACTCCTTCGGCATGCTTTTGCGGCAATTGCCCAGCGACACCGAAGTGCCCGGCCTGCTGGAGGACATCACCCGCACCGGCCTGGGCAGCGGCCTGGACTTCGAAGAAATCAAGCTGCTCCCGGAGGTCACCCAGCAGTTCTACATCGAGCTCCCTATCCAGATCACCGTCACCGGCGCTTATCACGACCTGGCCACTTTTGTCAGCGGCGTGGCCGGGCTGCCACGGATCGTCACCCTGCATGACTTCGACCTGGCGCCGGCTAATCCCGATGGCGGTCCGAAGTTGCGCATGAGCATCCTTGCCAAGACCTATCGCTACAACGACAAGGGGTTGCAGAAATGAGCCCGATTCGTTGCCTGTCGATGGTCATGTGTCTGGTCATCCTGGCCGGTTGTGGCGGCGACGCTGATTTCAGCGATCTGGACGCCTACCTGAACGAAGTGCGCCTGCGTGCCCCCGGCAAAATTGAACCAACGCCGACATTCCGGTCTTACCCGACATTCACCTATAACGCTGCCAACCTGCGCAGCCCGTTCTCCCGGCAGGTCAGAGTCGATCTGGCCGGTCAGAAGCACGGCTCGCGTAACGTCAAACCCGACCCCAACCGGGTCAAGCAGTACCTCGAAGGTTTCAACATCGAACAGTTTGAAATGGTCGGCACCCTCTCCAATGCAACCGGCTCCTTTGCGCTGCTGCGTGGGGCAGGCGGCGTGCATCGGCTGAAAGTCGGCGATTACCTGGGGCGTAACGATGGGCGGATCGTAGCCATCAGCGGTTCGCAAGTCGACGTGGTCGAAATCGTTCCTGACGGCGAAGGCGCCTGGCTGGAACGGCCGCGGACCATCCCTTTGAAAGAGCACTCATAGTGGAACTCGAATAATGAACAGGATTTTATCAACCTTCGGTATTTCGCTATGGATAGCGTTTCTGTCGCCGATGGTACTGGCGGCCAACCTCAAAGCGCTGGATGTCGCCGCGCTGCCCGGTGACCGTGTCGAGTTGAAGTTGTCGTTCGATGGGCCACCACCGCAGCCCCACGGTTACACGACAGAGCAGCCTGCGCGGATTGCGCTGGACTTGCCTGGGGTCACCAGTCAGCTGGCGAACAAGAATCGGGAACTGGGCGGCGGCAACGCCCGCAGCGCCACGGTCGTTGAGGCCAAGGACCGTACGCGTCTGATCATCAGCCTGACTCAATTGACGCCATACAACGCTCGCGTCGAAGGCAACAATTTGTTCGTGGTTGTCGGGCAAGGCGCCGGTAGCAAGGCGCCCAAACCTGCCGCCAGCGCACCGCGTGCAGCCATTGCGACGCCAGCGCCCGCCAGGGTCAATGCACCCGTGGGCAAAGCCATCCGGGGCGTGGATTTTCAGCGCGGCACCCAGGGTGAGGGCAATGTGGTCATCGATCTGTCGGATCCGTCCATCGCCCCGGACATCCAGGAACGCGATGGCAAAATCATCGTCGGTTTCACCAAGACCCAACTGCCTGAACGGTTGCGTGTACGCCTCGACGTCAAGGATTTCGCCACGCCGGTGCAGTTCGTCAACGCCAGCGCCACGGGTGATCGGGCCATCATCAGTATCGAGCCCAGTGGCGCCTTCGATTATTCGACCTATCAGACCGACAACAAACTGACCGTCAGCATCCGGCCGATGACTGTCGATGACCTGCAGAAGCGCAACACCGAACGCTTTGCCTACACCGGCGAAAAACTCTCGCTGAATTTTCAGGACATCGATGTGCGATCGGTGCTGCAACTGATCGCCGATTTCACCAACCTCAATCTGGTGGCCAGCGACACGGTGCAGGGCGGCATCACGTTGCGCCTGCAGAACGTGCCATGGGATCAGGCACTGGACCTGGTGCTGAAAACCAAAGGCCTGGATAAACGCAAGATCGGCAATGTGCTGCTGGTGGCGCCGGCTGATGAAATCGCTGCCAGAGAACGCCAGGAGCTGGAGTCGCAGAAGCAGATCTCCGAACTGGCGCCTCTACGTCGCGAGCTGTTACAGGTCAACTACGCCAAGGCCGCCGATATTGCCAAGCTGTTCCAGTCAGTGACCAGCGCCGAGGCGAAAATCGACGAGAGAGGGTCAATCACTGTCGATGAGCGAACCAACAACATCATTGCTTACCAGACCCAGGATCGACTCGACGAGCTGCGTCGCATCGTTGCGCAACTGGATATTCCGGTGCGTCAGGTGATGATCGAGGCGCGTATCGTCGAGGCCAACGTCGATTACGACAAAAGCCTTGGCGTGCGCTGGGGCGGTTCGGTGCAGAAGGGTAACTGGAACACCTCCGGGGTCAACGGCTCTTCGACCACCATAGGGACGCCGGGCAGCACCAGTACCAACTCGCCGTTCGTCGACTTGGGAACCTCTGCCAATACCTCGGGGATCGGCATCGCCTTCATTACCGACAATGTGCTGCTGGACCTTGAGCTTTCGGCCATGGAGAAAACCGGCAACGGGGAAATCGTCTCGCAGCCCAAGGTAGTCACGTCCGACAAGGAAACCGCGAAAATCCTCAAAGGCACCGAGATTCCCTATCAGGAAGCCAGCTCCAGCGGCGCCACCTCGGTGTCGTTCAAGGAAGCTTCGCTGTCCCTGGAAGTGACCCCGCAGATCACGCCGGACAACCGCATCATCATGGAGGTCAAGGTCACCAAGGATGAACCGGATTACCTGAACAAAGTGCAGGATGTACCGCCGATCAAGAAAAACGAGGTCAACGCCAAGGTGTTGGTTAACGACGGCGAGACCATCGTCATTGGTGGGGTTTTCTCAAATACTCAGAGCAAGGTTGTAGATAAGGTGCCATTTCTCGGTGATGTGCCGTATCTTGGCCGCCTTTTCCGGCGTGACGTGGTTTCGGAGAAAAAATCCGAGCTGCTGGTATTTCTCACTCCGCGTATCATGAACAATCAGGCGATTGCTGTGAGTCATTGATTCTGTGCGAAATTTGATTCTTGTTGGACCGATGGGGGCTGGAAAAAGCACCATCGGCCGGTTGCTGGCTAAAGAGCTGCGCCTGCCATTCAAAGATTCCGATAAGGAAATTGAATTGCGCACGGGCGCCAATATCCCGTGGATTTTCGATAAGGAAGGCGAACCGGGCTTTCGCGACCGCGAGCAGGCGATGATCGCCGAGCTGTGCGCGTGCGACGGTGTGGTATTGGCGACCGGTGGCGGCGCAGTGATGCGCGAAGCCAATCGCCGGGCGCTGCACGCCGGTGGTCGGGTGGTCTATCTGCATGCGTCGGTCGAGCAGCAGGTCGGCCGAACAGCTCGCGACCGCAATCGGCCACTGCTGCGCACCGCCGACCCGGCGAAAACCCTGCGCGACTTGCTGGCGATCCGTGATCCGCTGTATCGGGAAATCGCCGACCTGGTGGTTGAAACCGATGAGCGGCCGCCGCGGATGGTGGTGCTCGATATCCTCGAACGCTTGCAGCAGCTACCGCCCCGTTAATGCGCGGCGCGAAATGCGCTATCCTCGGCGTCCTGTCGCAGCCGCTCAAGGTTGTGGCAGCTGGCTACCGAATGGCGTCACACCAGCAGACGCCATGGAATTCGTAAACTCAAGGCAGGACGCCTGATTCCATCTTCACTGTGGGGACACATGCAGACACTCAAGGTCGATCTAGGCGAGCGCAGCTACCCGATTCATATTGGCGAAGGTTTGTTGGATCAGCCTGAGCTGCTGGCCCCGCATATCCGCGGGCGGCAGGTAGCGATCATCTCCAACGAGACCGTCGCGCCGCTCTACCTGGAGCGTCTGACCCGCAGCCTCGCGCAGTTCTCGGTGATTTCCGTGGTGCTGCCCGACGGCGAAGCCTTCAAGACCTGGGAAACCCTGCAACTGATTTTCGACGGCCTGCTGACTGCACGGCACGATCGCCGTACCACGGTGATCGCCCTCGGTGGCGGTGTAATCGGTGACATGGCCGGTTTTGCGGCCGCCTGCTACCAGCGAGGCGTCGATTTCATCCAGATACCAACCACGTTGTTGTCGCAAGTCGACTCTTCGGTGGGCGGCAAGACCGGGATCAATCACCCGCTGGGCAAGAACATGGTCGGCGCCTTCTATCAGCCCAACGTGGTGCTGATCGATACCGCCACCCTCAACACCCTGCCGCCCCGCGAACTGTCCGCCGGGCTGGCGGAAGTCATCAAATACGGGCTGATCTGCGACGAGCCATTCCTGACCTGGCTCGAAGAAAACGTCGATCGCCTGCGAGCGTTGGACCAGACCGCCCTGACTTACGCCATTGAACGCTCCTGCGCGGCCAAGGCTGCGGTGGTGGGTGCCGACGAGAAAGAGACGGGCGTACGTGCCACGTTGAACCTGGGCCACACCTTTGGCCACGCGATCGAAACCCACATGGGCTATGGTGTCTGGCTTCATGGTGAAGCAGTCGCTGCTGGCACCGTAATGGCTTTGGAGATGTCCGCGCGCCTGGGCTGGATCAGCGAACAGGAGCGTGATCGCGGTATTCGCCTGTTCCAGCGGGCCGGCCTGCCGGTCATCCCGCCGCAAGAGATGACCGAAGCCGATTTTCTCGAGCACATGGCAATTGACAAGAAAGTGATCGACGGTCGTTTGCGCCTGGTGCTGCTGCGCCACATGGGCGAAGCAGTGGTGACCGACGATTATCCGAAAGAGGTTTTACAGGCCACGCTGGGAGTGGATTACCGCGCCCTGGCTCAGCTTAAAGGTTAATAAGATCCCGATGACTAGTTTGCATGCCGACGAGGCTTTCCTCGGCCATTACCAGTTAAGTCATGACCCTTTCGCTCCACGGGTGCCTGGCTTCAAATTTTTCCCGGCCCAGCGCAAACCGGTGCTGGGGCAACTGCATCATCTGGCCCGTTACAGCCAGTTGTTGCTGGTGGTCACTGGCCCTCAAGGCAGCGGCAAAACTCTGTTGCGTCAGGCTCTGGTGGCCAGCACCAACAAACAGTCAGTGCAGAGCGTGGTGGTTTCCGCCCGTGGCGCCGGCGATGCGGCTGGTGTGCTGCGTCAGGTGGCTCAGGCGCTGAATGTCGAACAGGCCGAAATCGGCGCCATCCTGGCTCAAGTGGTACAGCTTGCCCTCACGGGGCAGGAAGTCTATTTGCTGGTGGATGATGCCGAGCAACTCGACGAATCCGCGCTGGAAGCCTTGCTGGCTTTAGCCGCGGGCGCGCCGGAAGGTCGCCCCCACGTGTTCCTGTTCGGCGAGTCCTCGCTGATTGCTCAACTTGACGCGCTGAGCCTTGAGGAAGAGCGTTTCCACGTCATCGAATTGCAGCCTTACACCGAAGAAGAAACCCGCGAATATCTGGATCAGCGTCTTGAAGGTGCTGGCCGGGGTATCGAACTTTTCACCGCGGATCAGATCTCTGATATTCACGAAAGCTCCGACGGTTGGCCTGGCAACATCAACCAGGTCGCCCGCGATGCAATGATCGAAGCCATGATTGCCAGCCGCTCAGCGGTGAAGCGTCCAAGTATGGGGTTCAACATGCCGAAGAAACACGTATTGGCGATTTCCGCCGTAGTCGTGGTCGCGGTAGCCGCCGCCTGGTTGATGCCGGGTCGCAGCAAAGCACCGACCACCGGCGCGCCTGCCAACGAACAGGCGCAACTGCCATTGGGCCAGGGCGCGCCACAAACTGACAGCAGTGGCGCTCCCGCCGTAGAGTTCGCCGGTAATTCACAACCGATGCCATTGCCGTTGGTCGGCAACTCGCAGCCGGTGATGCGTGGTCCGCTGGCCGAAGCGGCCGGTGGTATCACCGAAGGCGACGACGGCGTGCCGCTCGAAGGTTCCAGCGCTACACCACCAACCGTGACCACGACTGCGCCGCCTGCGGGCATCCAGCCGGGCCCGGCACCAACACCTGCCGCCAAACCGGTTCCAGCGCCGACTCAGGTCGCGACCGCCAAGCCAGCGCCAGCGCCTGCACCTGTTGCCAAACCGGCTCCAGCGCCCGCCAAGCCGGTCGCCGCCGTCAAACCTGCCGAGAAACCAGTCGCCGTGGCCAAAGCCGCCGGTGGCAGCTGGTACGCAGGCCAGGCACCGGGTAACTACGTGGTGCAAATCCTTGGCACCAGTTCCGAATCGGCCGCGCAAAGCTTCGTCAAAGAGCAGGGCGGCGAGTACCGTTATTTCAAGAAAGTACTCAACGGTAAGCCGCTTTACGTCATCACCTACGGTAGCTTCGCCAACCGCGATGCAGCCGTTACCGCCATCAAGGCCTTGCCAGCGAAGGTTCAGGCTGGTAAACCTTGGCCTCGCACTGTCGCCAGCGTCCAACAGGAACTGGCAACAACTCGCTGAAGATTCGGCGGCCTTACCCAGGCCGCCTCTCCAAGCACCTCAAAATTTCTGCAAGTGCATGCCGCCTCTCCAGGCCGCGTGCCTTGTGGTGTCTGCGTCACAGTGGTCTTTGAGTCGTTGCGGTCAAAATTAAAAAAAGTTTTGACTAGCACAGCATATCGCTTTAAACCTTTCACAAATGCGACATAGATTTGCGACATTTCGTCGTCAAATTTGTGAGCCTCTGTGTCGGTGTGTACAATGACCTCCCTTTTGCCCCCGCAAAGCTGGCGCACGTTCGGCGTGGATGGTAACTGGCTGAATTGAAAAGAAATTTGCCTCGATAAGAGGCAGCCTGGTGAGAAAGTGTCTATGAAAGCAGGTCTGTACCAACCAGATGAATTCAAGGATAACTGCGGTTTCGGCCTGATAGCCCATATGCAGGGCGAGCCCAGTCATACCCTTTTGCAAACGGCCATTGAGGCCCTGACCTGCATGACCCACCGCGGTGGGATCAACGCCGACGGCAAGACCGGTGACGGTTGCGGTCTGCTGATTCAAAAGCCGGATGTATTCCTGCGTGCCATCGCCCAGGAAACCTTCGGCGTCGAACTGCCCAAGCAATATGCGGTGGGCATGGTCTTCTTCAACCAGGACCCGGCGAAAGCTGAAGCCGCTCGCGAGAACATGAACCGCGAGATCCTGGCCGAAGGCCTGCAACTGGTCGGCTGGCGCAAAGTGCCGATCGACACCAGCGTCCTCGGCCGCCTGGCTCTCGAGCGCCTGCCGCAGATCGAACAAGTGTTCATCGGTGGTGAAGGCCTGAGCGATCAGGACATGGCGATCAAGCTGTTCAGCGCCCGTCGTCGTTCGTCCGTGGCCAACGCCGCCGACGTCGATCACTACATCTGCAGCTTTTCCCACAAGACCATCATTTATAAAGGCCTGATGATGCCGGCGGACCTGACCGCCTTCTATCCAGACCTGAGCGACCAGCGCCTGCAAACCGCAATCTGCGTGTTCCACCAGCGCTTCTCCACCAACACCTTGCCGAAATGGCCGCTGGCTCAGCCATTCCGCTTCCTCGCCCACAACGGCGAGATCAACACCATCACTGGCAACCGCAACTGGGCTCAGGCCCGTCGCACCAAGTTCACCAACGATCTGATGGATCTGGAAGAGCTCGGCCCGCTGGTGAACCGCGTAGGTTCCGACTCCTCCAGCATGGACAACATGCTCGAGTTGATGGTCACCGGTGGTATCGACCTGTTCCGTGGCGTACGGATGATCATTCCGCCTGCGTGGCAGAACGTCGAAACCATGGACCCGGATCTGCGCGCGTTCTACGAATACAACTCGATGCACATGGAACCGTGGGACGGCCCGGCCGGCGTGGTAATGACCGATGGTCGTTACGCGGTGTGCCTGCTCGACCGTAACGGTCTGCGTCCTGCGCGTTGGGTCACCACCAAGAACGGCTTCATTACCCTGGCCTCGGAAATCGGTGTCTGGAACTACCAGCCTGAAGACGTGATCGCCAAGGGCCGCGTTGGCCCTGGCCAGATCTTTGCCGTGGACACCGAAACCGGTCAGATCCTCGACACCGACGCCATCGACAACCGTTTGAAGTCCCGTCATCCGTACAAGCAATGGCTGCGCAAGAATGCCCTGCGCATCCAGGCGACCATGGAAGACAACGACCATGGTTCGGCGTTCTACGACGTCGATCAGCTCAAGCAATACATGAAGATGTATCAGGTCACGTTCGAAGAGCGCGACCAGGTGCTGCGTCCGCTCGGCGAACAAGGCTACGAAGCCGTCGGCTCGATGGGCGACGATACGCCGATGGCCGTGCTGTCCCAGCGCGTGCGCACGCCGTACGACTATTTCCGTCAGCAGTTCGCGCAGGTGACCAACCCGCCGATCGACCCGCTGCGTGAAGCCATCGTCATGTCGCTGGAAATCTGCCTCGGTGCCGAGCGCAATATTTTCCAGGAGTCGCCGGAACACGCCTCGCGCGTGATCCTCAGCTCGCCGGTCATTTCCCCGGCCAAGTGGCGCTCGCTGATGAACCTCGATCGTCCGGGCTTCGAACGCCAGATCATCGACCTCAACTACGACGAGAGCGTCGGCCTCGAAGCCGCAGTGCGCAATGTTGCCGATCAGGCTGAAGAAGCCGTTCGCGCCGGTCGCACCCAGATCGTGCTGAGTGACCGTCACATCGCCCCGGGCAAGTTGCCGATCCACGCTTCGCTGGCGACCGGTGCGGTACACCACCGCCTGACCGAAAAAGGCCTGCGTTGCGACTCCAACATCCTGGTAGAGACAGCGACTGCTCGCGACCCGCATCACTTCGCGGTGCTGATCGGTTTCGGCGCTTCGGCGGTCTATCCGTTCCTGGCTTACGAAGTGCTGGGCGACCTGATCCGCACCGGTGAAGTGCTGGGCGACCTCTATGAGGTGTTCAAAAACTACCGTAAAGGCATCACCAAAGGCCTGCTGAAGATCCTGTCGAAGATGGGCATCTCCACCATCGCCTCGTACCGCGGTGCGCAACTGTTCGAGGCGATCGGCCTGTCCGAGGAAGTCTGCGACCTGAGCTTCCGTGGCGTGCCAAGCCGCATCAAGGGTGCGCGTTTCGTCGACATCGAAGCCGAGCAGAAAGCCCTCGCGGCTGAAGCCTGGAGCCCGCGCAAGCCGATCCAGCAAGGTGGCCTGCTGAAGTTCGTCCACGGTGGCGAATATCACGCCTACAACCCGGACGTGGTCAGCACCCTGCAAGCGGCTGTGCAGCAGGGCGACTACAGCAAGTTCAAGGAATACACTGCGCTGGTGGACAACCGTCCGGTGTCGATGATCCGCGATCTGTTCAAGGTCAAGACCCTGGATACGCCGCTGGATATCAGCGAGATCGAACCGCTGGAATCGGTGCTCAAGCGCTTTGACTCTGCGGGCATCTCCCTCGGCGCGCTGTCGCCGGAAGCTCACGAAGCCCTGGCCGAAGCCATGAACCGCCTTGGTGCGCGTTCCAACTCCGGCGAAGGCGGCGAAGACCCGGCGCGCTACGGCACCATCAAGAGCTCGAAAATCAAGCAGGTCGCCACCGGTCGTTTCGGTGTAACCCCGGAATACCTGGTCAACGCTGAAGTGCTGCAGATCAAGGTCGCCCAGGGCGCCAAGCCAGGCGAGGGCGGTCAACTGCCAGGCGGCAAGGTCAACGGCCTGATCGCCAAGCTGCGTTATGCAGTGCCAGGCGTGACCCTGATTTCGCCTCCACCGCACCACGACATCTACTCGATCGAAGACTTGTCGCAGCTGATTTTCGACCTGAAACAAGTCAACCCGAAGGCGCTGGTCTCGGTGAAGCTGGTTGCAGAAGCCGGCGTCGGCACCATCGCTGCCGGTGTCGCCAAGGCCTACGCGGACTTGATCACCATCTCCGGCTACGACGGTGGCACCGGTGCATCGCCGCTGACCTCGATCAAATACGCGGGCGCTCCGTGGGAACTCGGCCTGGCCGAAACCCACCAGACCCTGCGTGGCAACGACCTGCGCGGCAAAGTCCGGGTGCAGACCGACGGTGGCCTGAAAACCGGCCTCGACGTGATCAAGGCGGCGATTCTCGGCGCTGAAAGCTTCGGCTTCGGCACCGCGCCAATGATCGCCCTGGGCTGCAAATACCTGCGCATCTGCCACCTGAACAACTGCGCCACCGGCGTCGCGACTCAGAACGAGAAGCTGCGCAAGGATCACTACATCGGTACCGTCGACATGGTGGTGAATTTCTTCACCTACGTCGCCGAAGAAACCCGTGAGTGGCTGGCCAAGCTGGGCGTGCGCTCCCTCGAAGAGCTGATCGGCCGTACCGATCTGCTGGAAATCCTCGAAGGCCAGACCGCCAAGCAAAACCACCTGGACCTGACCCCGTTGCTGGGCAGCGATCACATCCCGGCAGACAAACCTCAGTTCTGCCAGGTCGACCGCAACCCGCCGTTCGACAAAGGCCTGCTGGCCGAGAAAATGGTCGACCTCGCCACCTCGGCCATCAACGACATGAGCGGCGCTGATTTCGCCCTGGATATCTGCAACTGCGACCGCTCCATCGGCGCGCGGATCTCCGGTGAAATTGCTCGCAAGCACGGCAACCAGGGCATGGCCAACGCGCCGATCACCTTCCGCTTCAAAGGCACGGCGGGTCAGAGCTTCGGTGTGTGGAACGCCGGCGGCCTGAACATGTACCTGGAAGGCGACGCCAACGACTACGTCGGCAAGGGCATGACCGGCGGCAAGCTGGTCATCGTTCCGCCGAAGGGCAGTATCTACAAGACTCAGGACAGCGCCATTATCGGCAACACCTGCCTGTATGGCGCCACCGGGGGCAAGCTGTTCGCCGCCGGTACCGCGGGCGAGCGTTTCGCGGTGCGTAACTCCGGTGCTCACACTGTTGTGGAAGGCACTGGCGATCACTGCTGCGAGTACATGACCGGTGGTTTTGTCTGCGTATTGGGCAAGACTGGCTACAACTTCGGCTCAGGCATGACCGGCGGTTTCGCCTACGTGCTCGACCAGGACAACACCTTCGTTGACCGGGTCAACCACGAACTGGTGGAAATCCAGCGGATCAGCGGTGAGGCGATGGAAGCCTATCGCAGCCACTTGCAACGCGTGCTGAACGAATACGTCGAGGAAACCGACAGCGAGTGGGGTCGTAACCTCGCTGAAAACCTCGATGACTATCTGCGTCGTTTCTGGCTCGTCAAACCTAAGGCGGCGAGCCTGAAAACGTTGCTCTCCAGTACTCGTGCCAGTCCGCAGTAACGACGCAGCTGCAAGCGGCAAGCTTTAAGCCGCCAGTTAACAGCAGTGCGCGATGTGCCTGCCACCGTGATTGTCTTGCAGCTTGAAGCTTTCAGCTTCGAGCTGCTGTTGAGAGGTTTTAACAATGGCTGAACGTCTGAATAACGACTTCCAGTTCATCGATGTCGGGCGCAAAGATCCGAAGAAGAAACTGTTGCGTCAACGCAAGAAAGAGTTCGTGGAAATCTACGAACCGTTCAAACCCCAGCAGTCGGCCGACCAGGCCCACCGCTGCCTGGGTTGCGGTAACCCGTATTGCGAATGGAAGTGCCCGGTGCACAACTTCATTCCCAACTGGCTGAAACTGGTGGCCGAGGGCAACATCCTGCAGGCCGCCGAGCTGTCGCACCAGACCAACACCCTGCCGGAAGTCTGTGGCCGGGTGTGTCCTCAGGATCGTCTGTGTGAGGGTGCCTGCACCCTCAACGACGGTTTTGGTGCGGTGACCATTGGCTCGGTCGAGAAGTACATCACCGATACCGCGTTCGCCATGGGCTGGCGCCCGGACATGTCCAAGGTCAAACCGACCGGCAAGCGTGTTGCGGTGATCGGCGCGGGCCCTGCGGGCCTGGGCTGTGCCGACGTGCTGGTACGTGGCGGCGTGACCCCGGTGGTGTTCGACAAGAACCCGGAAATCGGCGGTCTGCTGACCTTCGGCATCCCCGAGTTCAAACTGGAAAAGACCGTGCTGAGCAATCGCCGCGAAGTCTTCACCGGCATGGGCATCGAGTTCCGCCTGAATACCGAAGTGGGCAAGGACGTGACCATCGAGCAACTGCTCGAAGAATACGATGC
The DNA here is from genome assembly GCF_058802325.1 of Pseudomonas sp. GW822-FHT02E03. NCBI lineage: Bacteria > Pseudomonadati > Pseudomonadota > Gammaproteobacteria > Pseudomonadales > Pseudomonadaceae > Pseudomonas > Pseudomonas sp. GW822-FHT02E03. The sequence goes on from NZ_JBXAOA010000006.1 coordinate 50,297, forward strand.
CGTGTTCATGGGCATGGGCACCTACACCTACATGAAGGGCGGCTTTGCCGGTGAGGATCTGCCGGGTGTGCATGACGCGCTGGACTTCCTGATCGCCAACGTCAACCGCAACCTGGGCTTTGAAAAGTCGCCGGAAGATTTCGTCGACATGAAAGGCAAGAAGGTCGTGGTACTGGGTGGCGGCGACACGGCGATGGACTGCAACCGTACTTCGATCCGCCAGGGCGCCAAAGCGGTGACCTGTGCGTATCGTCGTGACGAAGCGAACATGCCGGGCTCGCGTAAAGAGGTGAAGAACGCCAAGGAAGAAGGCGTGAAATTCCTCTACAACCGCCAGCCGATTGCGATCGTCGGTGAAGACCGTGTCGAAGGCGTGAAAGTGGTCGAGACCCGTCTCGGCGAGCCGGACGCCCGTGGCCGTCGCAGCCCCGAGCCGATTCCGGGTTCCGAAGAGATCATTCCGGCTGACGCCGTGGTCATCGCCTTCGGCTTCCGTCCAAGCCCGGCGTCGTGGTTCGAGCAGTTCAGCATTCAGACCGACAGCCAAGGCCGCGTCGTGGCACCGGAACAAGGCCAGTACAAACACCAGACCAGCAACCCGAAAATCTTCGCCGGTGGCGACATGGTGCGCGGTTCCGACCTGGTGGTAACGGCGATCTTCGAAGGCCGCAATGCGGCTGAAGGGATCCTGGATTACCTGGGCGTTTAACCGTATTCCAACATTGGAATGCAACTCCTGTGGGAGCTGGCTTGCCAGCGATAGCATCGCCTCGGTCTAACTGAACGACCGAGGTGTCCGCATCGCAGGCAAGCCAGCTCCCACAGTGTTTTTTGGTGTTGCCAAAACCGCACTCCACCGCGACAAATTGACCCGATAGACAAAAGGAGCGGCTCTTGCCGTGCCTTTTGCGCCCGGCTCTGAGAAAATGCCCGCACTTTTTTTCCGGATGCCGACATGACTGCCCTGAAGAACGACCGTTTCCTTCGCGCCCTGCTCAAGCAACCCGTAGACGTCACCCCTGTGTGGATGATGCGTCAGGCCGGTCGCTACCTGCCTGAATACCGCGCCAGCCGTGCCAAGGCAGGTGATTTCATGAGCCTGTGCATGAACCCGGCGTTCGCTTGCGAAGTCACGATGCAGCCGCTCGACCGCTATCCGCAACTGGACGCGGCGATCCTGTTCTCCGACATCCTGACCATCCCCGATGCCATGGGCCAAGGCCTGTACTTCGAGACCGGTGAAGGTCCGCGCTTCAAGAAAGTCATCAGCACTCTGGCCGACATCGAAGCCCTGCCGATTCCTGATCCGCACAAAGACCTCGGCTACGTCATGGATGCGGTCAGCACCATCCGTCGCGAACTGAACGGCCGCGTGCCGCTGATCGGCTTCTCGGGCAGCCCGTGGACCCTGGCCACCTACATGGTCGAAGGCGGCTCGTCGAAAGACTTCCGCAAGACCAAAGCCATGCTCTACGACAACCCGCAAGCCATGCACCTGCTGCTGGACAAGCTCGCACAGTCGGTCACTTCGTACCTCAACGGCCAGATCATGGCCGGCGCGCAAGCGGTGCAGATCTTCGACACTTGGGGCGGCAACCTCTCCGCAGCGGCCTACCAGGAATTCTCCCTGGCCTACATGCGCAAAATCGTCAGCGGCCTGATCCGCGAGCACGAAGGCCGCAAAGTGCCGGTCATCCTGTTCACCAAGAACGGCGGCCTGTGGCTGGAAAGCATCGCTGACGCTGGCGCGGATGCGCTGGGTCTGGACTGGACCTGCGACATCGGCGAAGCCCGCCAGCGCGTCGGCAACAAAGTCGCCCTGCAAGGCAACATGGACCCGACCGTGCTCTACGCGAAACCTGAAGCCATCCGCGCCGAAGTCGGCCGCATCCTCGCCAGCTACGGCAAGGGCAGCGGCCACGTGTTCAACCTCGGTCATGGCATCACCCCGGAAGTTGACCCAGAACATGCTGGCGCCTTCCTGCGCGCGGTGCATGAACTGTCGGCGCAGTATCACGAGTGATCGTGGCCCAATAAAAAACGCCCGGCTTATGCCGGGCGTTTTTGTTTGTGGTTCAGAAAATGAGAAGTGGATGCAATTCATTGTGGGAGCGGGCTTGCCCGCGATGGCGTCATTTCATACAGCACCTGTGCTGGACCGACCATCGCTATCGCGGGCAAGCCCGCTCCCACAGGGTTGTGCGTCAGGCTTTCACATTTTCCAACGGCGGCAACTTCGCCAGCTTCAATGCCACCCACAGCGCAATCACCAACAACCCGCCAATAAACAACCCAATCCCGTTCCAGCCACCCAAGTGCCAGGCCACGCCGCCCGCTGTACCCGCGATACTCGACCCGGCGTAATAGCTGAACAGGTACAGCGACGACGCCTGTCCTCTAGCCTTGATCGCACGACGACCAATCCAGCTACTGGCCACCGAATGCGCCCCGAAGAAGCCAAAGGTGAAGATCAGCATGCCGATGATCACCACCGGCAACGGCGTGAGCATGGTCATGGCGAGGCCAGCGATCATCAGCACGATGGTTGCCCAGAGCACTTTGCGCCGGCCGAGCTGGTCGGCCAGGGCACCGATTTTCGCCGAGCTGTAGATGCCCGACAGGTACACCACCGAGAGCAACCCGACGAAGGCCTGGTCCATGTGGTACGGCTCGGCCAGCAGGCGATAACCGATGTAGTTGAACAGCGTGACGAACGCGCCCATCAGCACAAAAGCTTCAACAAACAACAGCGGCAGGCCGGCGTCGCGAAAGTGCATGGTGAAGCCGTCCAGCAAGCTGCGCGGATGCAGTGAGCGAGCGCGGAAGTTGCGCGATTCCGGGAGGATTTTCCAGAACACCGCTGCGGCAATCAGCGCCAGGCCACCGATGACCAGCATCGCCGTGTGCCAGCTGACGAAGTCGATCAATACCCCGACGATCAACCGCCCACACATGCCGCCAATAGCGTTGCCACCGATGTACAAGCCCATGGCCAGGCCAAGGTGCTGCGGGTGGATCTCTTCGCTCAGGTAAGTCATCGCCACCGCCGCCAGACCGCTCAACGACAACCCCACCAGCGCCCGCATCACCAGCACGCCTTGCCAGCTCGGGATCATCGCGCTGGCCATGGTGCAGAGAGCGGCGGCGAACAGCGCGGCGACCATCACCGGTTTACGCCCGATGCGATCAGAGATGGGGCCGGTGATCAGCAAGCCGATGGCGAGCATGCCGGTGGCGACCGACAGGATCAGGCTGCTCTGGGCTGCGTTGATGGAAAACTCGTGGGATAGCAGCGGCATCATCGGCTGCACGCAATACAGCAGGGCGAAGGTCGCAAAACCGCCCGAGAACAGCGCCAGCACCGTGCGCATGAACATCGGCGTGCCTTTTTCGATGTAGATCTCGCTTCGCTCGGCGACGACATCATCCAGCGCAGTGGGCGGAATTTCATGGGCGAGTGGGGCGACAGCAGTTTTCACTTCGGACCTCGGAGGGGCGCAGCCGGTCAGGCAATGAAAAAATCATATAGCTGGCTAATGATTCAATCCAATATATTGTTCGACCTGTTTGATAGGTTTAACGACCTAATGGAGTTTTCATGGAATTGCGCCACCTGCGCTACTTCATTGCCGTCGCTGAAGAACTGCATTTCGGCCGCGCTGCTCAGCTGCTGGGCATCTCGCAACCGCCGCTGAGCCAGCAGATTCAGGCGCTGGAGCAGGAGGTCGGCGCGCGGCTTTTCGAGCGCACCAATCGTCGGGTCGAACTCAGTGAGGCGGGGCGGTTGTTTCTGGAAGAGGCGCGGTTGGTGCTGGCTCAGGTCGACAAAGCGGCCGATGTTGCACGGCGGGCACAACTCGGCGAGTTGGGTGAACTCAAGATCGGCTTCACCTCGTCGGCACCGTTCAACTCGACCATTCCCCAAGCGATCTTTTCGTTTCGCCAGCGCTTCCCGGCGGTGCACCTGAACCTGCGGGAAATGAGCAGCACCCAAGTGGCCGATGCATTGGTGGACGAATCAATCGAAGTCGGCATCATGCGGCCGCTTGGGCTGCCGGACTCGCTCAGCGTAGTGGAATTGATGCGTGAGCCACTGGTGGCGGTGCTCAGCTCCAAGCATCCGCTGGTGAATGGCAGCGAAGAAGGTTTATTCCTCTCGGCGCTAGCCCTCGAACCATTCGTATTTTTCCCGCGCAGCTATGGCAGTGGTTTGTACGCACAGCTGCTCAGCCTGGCACGGGATGCCGGTTTCAGCCCGCACTTCGCGCAAGAGGCTGGCGAGGCGATGACCATCATCGGGCTGGTGGCGGCAGGTTTGGGAGTGTCGGTGTTGCCGGCGTCGTATCAGCGGATGCGTATTGATGGCGTGGTCTACCGCCCGTTGCTGGATCCGGAAGCTGTGTCGGCTGTGTGGCTGGTGCAGCGCAAGGATCAGAAGTCACCGATGGCCAAGGCGTTTGTGGAGTTGCTTACGCGTAAGGTTGAACCTCTGAAGCCGTAATAACGGGCGACCCCAGTGAGGTCACCCGTTTTTCTTTACCAGGCACTAGACCGAGACCTGCACCTGCAATCGTCGCCCGATGACATCCATCAAATCGCAACCATCGCGCAATGAGGTCACCAACACCCGCGCCAACTCACTGTGAACGCCCTCGCCAAACGCGAAATTTTCCAGCAGTTGGGTCGCGGTACGAATGCGGTAGGCCGCGGTTTCGTGCAACACGTCCAGTGGTGCTTCGGTGTCGATCACCAACGATGCGATGGTGCAGTCGATGCCGGTGATAGGCATGTATCGATCCATGACAAAAAACCTCCATTTGATAACAGAACGGGACTACTCAGCGTGGGCTGTTTGACGGAGCCTCAGGCAACCCACCGGGCAGGTCCAGGTTGTCTAGTGCTCGATTTACCAATAGCTCGGCCAGTACGGCCAACTGCTGAATGGCCAGTGCCACATTGCGGCGTGAGCTTTCCAGTTCGCCGGCGAGATCGGTGGTCATGACATTCAGCGAGGCAAGGGTTTCGCAGGCGTGACAGAGCAAAGATTCCGTGTCGGCCTTCGGGACGATGGTGAAGAGGTGACTGACAGGGTCGGGTTGGCCCGGATTGCGCAGACGGGCGCTGACGCGGCGTTCGGTGATTTGGGAGAGCTTGGGTAAATCGACGGTGTTGTCGGTTGGAAGGTCTGGTGATTGCGGAGAATTAGGATCGTCTTTTTTCATTATGGAATCCCCTGAAATTTTAAAAGAAGCGTCAATCCCATGTTGTTAGATGGGATTTGGTTTTCACTGTACCCAGATTAGTGAGTTGGTAAAGTTAATAGTTGAAATATTTATTTACTTAATCAAATAAATTAACATTTGCCTAATTAAATGATTAATTTGTGGTGAGGCTGTAGCATTTTTTTTGTAATGCAGTACTAAGAGCAGGCAGTGTTGGTTGCTCAGGCTAGGTGGTGTGTGAATCTACCTGGGGCTCTGAGCAATGTAAGAAAATGCTGTAGGAATATACCTAATTGTCAGTCGAAAATTCCGACGAGGAAACATTATTTAACGGTTATTTTTGAATGTTTTCGATATTGTGTTTTGTTCAAAACCTAGCTGTGTAGGATGCTCCCTCACAAAGAAGTACCATCGTATTGTTCAGCGGTGTGCAGTTTTTTTGCAGGTGTAAATAAGGGTAAATACTAATGCATAAAAAAGAAAAAGCGGAAAAATTGAAAAATAATATTAGGTATCTAATAAAAAGCCGCGGAGAGACGCAGCTGTCTTTGTGTAATTCCAGTGGTTTGACCCGGACTACGATATATAACATTCTTGAAGGGAAAGTGGTAAATGTTCAGCAGTCTACAATTCGCAAGATTTCTGATTTTTTTGGTGTCTCTTATAAGGAGATAGAAAATGTGGATTTTGAAGAAAGGGAAATCATAGAAAGTAGTGTTTCCTTGCGCGGAAATATGAATCCTGCTGCAGTTCCTATAATAAAAGAGAGTTTGCTTATTCAGAGTCTGGATAAAAGAATTGGCGAGCTGGCTACAATTTGCCCTCTAACATACTATTTTGGAGCGGCTTGCAATTTAATAGGTGTGCTTTTGGAAGGCGAAATTAGCGGCGCCAATGAGCCAGGTGACTTGTTGATAGTAAAAAAAGGGCTGTCGAATAGTGATAGAGAAAAATTGATATACGACAAAGCCACAAAAAAACTATTTTTATCTAATGAGCGTTGTCTTGATTCTGATGTCGTTTGCATTGTGGGAGAAGTAATAGAGGAAAGATTCAATGGGTAATAGTGGGGTTGAAAATAGCAAGTACAAATTGTTGGGGTTTGAAAATGACAAAAGCCTTGCTGTAATTATGGTTATCTCCACTGGAAAGGTTGTAAAGGTAAAGCTGGGTGAGGTGTTAAAAAGTGAAATATTGGATAATTTAAATAAGGCGGAGATAAAAGACATATACAGGAAATATTATTCTCGAGGGAGTGCATTGACCGCGTACGAAATAACTGATCGCCATGAAAGGTCGTGGATTATATATGTGGCGCTAAATCTGTTGCTTTTTACTCTTTACATTTTTGCGAATGTAGCTGCGGCAAAGCTTGTTTATTTTGAGCGATTTGATGTTGTTGTCACTCCAGGGGTATTTCTTTATCCATTGACGTTTCTAATCGTGGATTTGTTGAACGAGTTTTATGGGTTTAGACTTGCAAGGAAGGCTATATTGTTTGCTTTTGCAAGTAATGCTTTTATTGTTGTGTTGCTAGCTGGAACTAGTCATCTCCCTGGACTGCCTGGTTGGAAATTAGATATACCCTATGGCGAAGTTATTAGTTACTTCTCATCTGTGTTGGTGGCGTCATCCATTTCTTTTCTTATTTCTGAATATGTCAATTCTTATTTGTTGTGCAAGATAAAAGAGCTCACGAATTCAAGGTTTCTATTTTTTCGTGTGTTTTTAAGTTCATTTTTTGCAGTGATAATAGATAGCTTTATTTTTTGCTTTATTGCGTTTTATGGAACCATGCATAGCAGTGATCTACTCAATATAATCTACGTTCAGATAGCTATAAAGATGTGCTTTGCTGTTTTTAATATTTTGCCTGCCTATGGGGCAAGGCACTTATTTAAAAAATATGTAGCTGCGGTTTCGACGGCATACGGAAAATGAAGGGGAGCTAATAGCTCCCCTTGTAGCGTACTTCTTCTTTAGATTTTTGCTTTTAGACTGGTCATCGTTTCTATTTTGTTTTTCATGAATTCATCTAATCCCTTTGCACGAAGGTTGCACGCATCACATTGGGTGCAACCACTTCCCTTTATACCGTTGTAACACGACAGAGTATGCTGGCGAATTAAGTCTAGCTGTTTGTAGTGATCGGCCAGCGCCCAGGTTTCTGCCTTGTTTAACCACATAAGTGGGGTTTCAATTCGTAATTTATAGTCCATCCCCAATTCAACGGCTTTATTCATAGCCTTGATGAATTCATCCCTGCAATCCGGATAGCCTGAAAAGTCGGTTTCACAAACGCCTGTGATTACAGCCTCGGCACCCACTTGATAGGCATAAATAGAAGCAAGCGTTAAAAACAGAATATTCCGGCCAGGTACGAAAGTGTTTGGCAGGCTCTCCCCTGAGCTGACAGAAATTGGTACTGGGATGTTGTCGCGGGTAAGGCTGCTGATCGCTAACTCATTTAATAATGAAATGTCGAAAACCTTGTGAACTGTCACGCCAAGCTTTGCCGAAAGCTGTTGCGCCACTTCAATTTCCGCGCGATGGCGCTGTCCATAATCGAACGTAATGCAGTGTATTTCATCATAAGTTTGCAATGCGTGGATCAAGCAGGTTGTTGAATCTTGGCCACCACTAAAAACGATCACCGCTTTTCTATTCATGTTTTTCATCCTTGGAATACCCTGACATGTCGCTGGGGTATCGACCCTATCGCGAAACTTATGGTCTCGCTGTGGGACGTTTCCGAAATGAGGTGCTCCGCTTTCCTTTGTTTCATTTCTTTGCTGGAGTGGAGGTGTGGAGAGGCCGTTTTCGTGGATTTATATTTGAAAAAAGGGCGCCTCGAAAGGCGCCCTTCGTCATTGTGGCGAGGGAGCTTGCTCCCGCTTGAGTGCGTAGCGCTCACAAAATCTTCAGTGACGTCAGGATTTGGGGCTGCTGCTGCGCAGCCCGGCGCGAGCAAGCTCGCTCGCCACAGGACGAGCGCTTCGGCTCGTCCTCCTCAATAGGTTGGCATTGAACTCAAGGTCTTACTGAACCTTCGCCAGATTCCCTTTCGACGCAACCCCGGCCATGGTTGCGTCGGAATGGCTGGCAATCAAGATCAAAAGATCGCAGCCTTCGGCAACTCCTGCAGGGGGCGGTGGTGGCAGGGTCATGAATCCCGCAGCATGGTATCCATCGGGATTTCTTGTCAGCGGCTCACGCGTATGCCTGCTGGATCTTGTGCGGTTCTTTGCCTCCATAGTTGAAAACTTCGGCTCCATACCACGTACTCAGCAGTCAGTGCTTTGAAGGCTTCGAGGATCGGCTTGTTCACGGCCCAGTTGCCGTGGCGATTTTGGTACACGTGAACTTCGCCGAACATCAGACGGATCTCCCGCGCGGCAAAGGCTTGCGATAGATAGTCTTGTTTACGGTATTCGGCCAACATCCATTGGGCGATGCGCATCTCTTCATCTGTCCAAGTCATGATGTGGATTCCCGCTTAAGCCCCTTGGGACACAATTGCTTATCGGGACGGAAGAGGTGTTGATTGAGAATGCGTTCAACCTCTTGCGGCGTCTTGCACGAGAACCACAGATTAGCTGGGTAAATCACCATGATCGGGCCGTGGTCGCAGCGGCCCAGGCAGCCCGATGCGTTGGCGCGCGATGTTCCTGGCTCACCCATTTTGGCGAGCTTGCGTTTTGCTGCGCTGAGTAGTTCATGTGCGCCGGAGCCCGAGCAACTACGACGACCATCGGGGCGCAAGTTGGTGCAGATCAGCACATGGTGTTCATAGGCCAGAGTCGGATTTTCTGTGTCATTCATAGATGGTCACGACCTCTATTCAAACTTTGTCGGCGGGAACCGCAACTTTCGATGGTTCCAGATTGAGGGCGAGTACGCTCGTCAGCACCGTGACCGTTCCGACGATGACCATGGTTGAAGGGCGTTCACTCAGAACCAACGAGGCCATCAACATGGCTGTGGGCGGTATCAGGTAAAGCGAAATGGATGCGCGGCTCACGTTGCTGTGCGCCAGTACATATGCCCAGGCGAGGTACGCAAGGGCGCTGGGGAAGATGCCCAGAATGAGCACCGCCAAGTTGACTGAAGTTGAGGCGTTTTGCGCTTCGCTCCACAGGCCCGGGACATACACAAGGAGCAGTACCGTGCCCGACCAAATGGTGTAACACACCATCGTCAGCCCGTCATAACGATGGGAGTGGTGTTTTTGCAAGGCGAAATACAGACTCCAGGACAACGCCGCCAGCAGGATCAGCAGCCCGTGCGCGTCCAGTTCACCAAAGCCACGGTCACCGGTGACTACCACAGCGGCACCGAGTAGGCCGCACAGCACACAGATCCATTGCCAGCCGTTGACCCGATCCTTGAACACGAAATGCGCCAATAACGTGCTGAACAGCGGCGTGGATTGTGCCAGTACGCTGGCGGCTCCGGCGCTAACGCCTTGTTGGCCGTAGTTGAGGGCTATGTGATGCAGGCTGACGGCAAAGAATCCCAGCACAGCCAGCAGTGGCAGGTCCTTAAGGCGAGGCAGGGAAATACGCATCACCAATGCGACCCCGGCCATGAACGTTGAGGCGATGAGAAATCGCACCAGCGCGAGATGACCGGGCTCGTAAGCCTTCAGCCCGATGTGGATTCCAATGGGGGAATAGGCCCAGCAAAGGATGACAAAAAACGCCGCTAAAGCGATTTTTACGCCAGGCCTTGTATTCATCAAGACGTCATCCTGGACGCAACACGATTTTGCACGCTGGGCATGGCATGGGCTATACCGTTCCAGTACTGCTCGGTGATGACCAGGAAACGGTTGAACGACGCGCTGACTTCCTCTATGTGCTGGTCGGTGGTGCATTCCTGGGTCGCGGCTTTCACGGCCTGGATCTTGTGTTCTTTTTCCGCATCCCCGATGTGGATGTAGAAATACTCGCAGTGCTCATGAAAGTCGTCGTTATTGACGTACAGATGTTTGTAGTTGCGTGCCCCTTCATACAAGCGGGTGAGCATCGAATAGGCCAGCCACTCTTGAGCCAACAACGTGCCGAGCACATGGCGCGGATTGTTGTTGTGGCCACCGTCGGTATAAAGACTCAATTGTTCGCGACTAAACGTGCAGGTGCTGTCCAGCACAGGCAGGGCCATGAGTTCGACCATGCTGTAAGGCCGATCAGCGAGACGGCTGAGAAGGTCGATCAGATAACTTTCCAGCAGGGCGAAGGTTTTTTCCGGGTTGTCGTCGCGCATCTTGGTGTACAGATTTTTGACAACATCAACCTGAGCATGCAGGACGAAAGTACCCAGAAATGACAGGGCGTCCATGTGTGAGGTCTGCCTGATACGGGTCAGGTAGTTTCGAGCAAACACCTCAACGTCGCCGAGGGAGAGTGAGCCTCCCATCCATCGTTGGTAAAACGCGTTATTCAAAGCTTCATGGGTGAGCGCGCTTTCGGCGAGGGACTGGATTTTTCGTTCAACTAACTCCATAGAAACTCCTGCTCATCGAGGGATATGAAGGGCTACGGCGTCAGTGCAACGCGTGCTAATTGAAGTATCAAAAACACACGGCATCACTACAAGTGACTTAAACTGATCCATCCATTCACTCTGGGTGAGCCATGGAATTGTCCCAACTGCGCATGTTCAAGACGGTTTACGATCTTGGCAGCATCGCGCGCGCCGCCGAGTTGCTGCACTGCGTACCTTCCAATATCACCGCACGGCTCAAGTCCCTTGAGCGGGAGCTCGGCACGCCGCTGTTTTTCCGCGACGGCCGAGGGTTGCGAATCACGCCTGCTGGAGAGGTATTTCTTGATTACGCGACGAAAATCCTGGGTTTGGCCGATGAGGCTCGGCGCGCGGTAGCGCCCACCAATACGCCTGGCGGTCCTCTGCGCATTGGCGCCATTGAATCTAGTGCTACGGGACGGCTGCCCCGGTTATTGGCCAAGTACCATGAGCTGTACCCGCAGGTATCGCTGGAGTTGAGCACCGGCACTTGGGCTCAACTGCTGGACGATACTCAGCATCACCGACTTGATGGGGTGATCGTGGCAGTGAACATTGAACACCCCGGCCTCAAGCGTGCAGTGATCTACCGTGAAGATTTAATCCTCATCGCGTCCGCGTCCCATGGGCCTTTACGCAAGGCGGCAGATCTGCAAGGTAAGGAAATATTCATGTGGCCACCGGGCTGTCCGTACCGCTTCGCGCTAGAGCAGTGGCTATTGCGCCATGGACAGGTGCTGCCGATCGTCAGCATCGCAAGCTATGGCGCCATAGTTGGCTGTGTCAGTGCGGGTGCTGGCGTTTCGCTGGTACCTCGCGGGATCTATGAGCAATACCGTCACAGTGCAGGGTGGCAAGGATACGAATTTCCGGAACTGACGAGTATCGACAACCTGTTTTACTGGCATGAAAACTCAGGTCGACATCCCGCTCGGGAGGCGTTCTTGGCGCTACTGCAGACAGAGTTCGAGGGCGCAACGGCGTTGGAAGGGGAGACCCGTGCACCTCAGGCAGAACCAGACTGAACCAGGCTTCACCAGCACACAGGTACGTGTCTTGAGTTACTGAACCTTCGCCAAATCCCCTTTCAGCGCAACGCCCGCCATGAGCGCCCCAGCGTGGCACTCATAGGTCTTGGCATCCTTGCGCTCATTTTTCTTGTAGAAGCTGACGATGTTGGTCACGGCGTTGGCACCGGCGTTCTTCGCCGCCTGGTGCAGGCTGATGATTGCCGATTGCGCGACCCATTCGCAGGCCACTTCGTCAGACTTGTTGAAGGCGTTGGTTTTCTTGTTGGTTACGGCGCCGGTGCTGAGCACGGTGACGTTGCCAGTCGGTGTATTGCCTGCCAGGTAGAACTTCACGCTGCCATCGATTTTGCCGGCGCGGGTTGCTTCGGCGACGGCTTTGTCAAAAGGCAGATACACCGCAGTGTCACGGGCCTGGCTGATGCTCGGCAATGCGCAGATCAGCAGGGTGGCAGCGGCAGCGAGTTTCTTGAAGTGCATGAAGGTCTCCTTGACCCTGAGTTATTCGATTACGACCAGCGGCGGAAAATCAACGAGGTGTTGACCCCACCAAAAGCGAAATTGTTGTTCATCACGTACTGGTTGTTCATCTGCCGGAATTCACCGCGCAGGTAATCGAGCGTGCCGCACTGCGGATCGACCTCGTCGAGGTTGAAGGTGTGTACGTACTGGTCGCGGTTCATCATTTCGATGCTGAACCAGGACTCCAGCGCGCCGCAGGCTCCCAGGGTGTGGCCGAGGAAACTCTTCTGTGAACTGATCGGCATGTGTTCGCCGAACAACGCGCTGGTGGCCAGTGTTTCGGCAATGTCGCCCTGTTCTGTAGCGGTGCCATGACCGTTCACATAGCCGATGTCCGAAGGCTGCAGCCCGGCGTCTTCCAGGGCGAGTTCCATGGCCCGGCGCATGGTGAGCTGCTCCGGACGAGTGGCGTGCTGACCGTCGGCGTTGCTGCCGAAACCGACGATCTCGGCGTGGATGCGGGCGCCGCGCGCCAGGGCGTGTTCGAGCTCTTCGAGCACCAGCATGCCGCCGCCTTCACCGATCACCAGGCCATCGCGGCCGGTATCGTAGGGGCGAGGGCTGGTTTGCGGGGCGTCGTTTTTCAGGCTGGTGGCGTAGAGCGCATCAAACACCATGGCTTCGGTCGGGCACAGCTCTTCGGCGCCGCCGGCGAGCATCAGCGGCAGGCGACCGAACTTGATCGATTCATAGGCATAACCGATGCCTTGGCTACCGCTGGTGCAGGCGCTGGAGGTCGGGATCAGTCGGCCAGTGAGGCCGAAGAAGATGCTGATATTGGCTGCTGTGGTGTGCGGCATCATCCGCACGTAGGAGTTGGCGTTCAAGCCTTCCGCCACCGAGTTGAGCAGCATATTGCCGAACGCCTTGATCTCGTCGGTGCTGCCGGTGGACGAGCCGCAGGAAACGCCCATGCGCCCATCCTTGATCGACTCGTCACCCAGCAGCCCGGCGTCCGCCAACGCTTGCTCAGCAGCACCAACAGCGAGCCGCGAGACGCGGCCCATGCTGCGCAGTTGTTTGCGGGTCCAGTGGCTCGGCACTTTGAAGTCATCGATCGGCCCGGCCAGGCGTGTGCTGAGTTCGGTAAAACGATCCCACTCGTCCATGCGGCGGATGCCGCTGCGGTTGGCCGCGAAGTTGGTGGCGATGGTGTCCCAGTCGCTGCCCAGTGAGGTGATGCCGGCCATGCCGGTGACGACGACGCGCTTCATCAGCACAGGCCTCCATTGACGGCCAGAACCTGCCGGGTGATGTACGACGCTTCCGCCGACATCAGGAAATTCACTGCACCAGCCACCTCTTCCGGGGTGCCCATGCGTTGTGCGGGGATCATTTTCATCAGTTCTTCCACCGGCACGTTTTCATCGAGCATCGCCGTGTCGATCAGGCCGGGTGCGACACAGTTGACGGTGATTTTGCGCTTGCCCAGTTCGATCGCCAACGCCTTGGCTGCACCGATCAAACCGGCCTTGGACGCGCTGTAATTGACTTGCCCGCGATTGCCGATCAACCCGGAAACCGAAGTGATGCAGACAATCCGCCCGGCGGCGCGACGACGGATCATCGGCATCATCACCGGGTGCAGCACGTTGTAGAAGCCGTCGAGATTGGTGCGCATCACCAGATCCCAATCCTCCTCGCTCAGGGCCGGAAAAGCCCCGTCGCGGGTCAGGCCGGCGTTGAGCACCACGCCATAATAGGCGCCGTGAGTTTCGACATCGGCTTCAAGAATAGCTTTGCAACTGGCACGGTCGGACACGTCAAATTGCAGGATGCGAGCGTTGCGGCCCAGGGCCTGAATCTCGCCCTGAACAGTGACGGCGTCCGCCAGACCACTGCGGCAGTGCAGCACGATGTCATGCCCGGCCCGGGCCAGACGCAACGCGATAGCGCGGCCAATACCACGGCTGGAGCCGGTGACCAGTACGGATTCAGTCATCACTCGACTCCTTGGGGTTCATGAAGATATTGCGCGGCCTGGGGCGGGCGAAACACGTTCAGCCGGGCTGTGGCGTGGATGCCGGGGGCAGTGAGGTGGCATTCGAACACACCCATGCCGTTGTCGTCTTCCAGCGAGCGTATTCCATGGATGGTCAACTCGGTACCGGCGGGGAAGTGTTCCACGTTGCATTCGAATTTACGGGTGCCGAGCAGGAAACCCAACTCCACCGCATTGCCTTTCTGGCGCGCATGGCAGCCGGCGTATGCGGCGACGCTCTGGGCCATCAGCTCGATGCCGACCCAGGCCGGCAGGCTGCCGTCGGGGCGATTGAACAGGCCGCCGGGTTTGACGGTGAGTCGGGTGTGAATCTGTTCGTCATCGAACGACAGGATCTGCTCGATCAGGATCATGTCGCCAGCATGCGGCAGCAGTTCGGCGAGCGGCCAGGTAATCATGGAGCGTCTCCGATAATCAGGCTGACGTTATTGCCACCGAAGGCAAAGGAATTGCTCATCAGGTAGCGAGGTGCAATGGACGTCAGGTGGTCAGTCGGGGTCACCCAGTGCAGGGCCGGCAATTCGGGGTCGGGTTGGCCGTCCCAGACGTGGGGCGGCAGGGCGTGCTCGCGGTTGTCCACGCTCAGGCTCAACCAGCAGAACGCTGCTTCCAGGGCACCGGCAGCGCCGAGGGTATGGCCGGTCATCGGTTTGGTCGATGAGCAGGGCACGCCTTGCGGGAATAGTGTCGTCACGGCCAGGCTTTCCATGGCGTCGTTGTGTTGCGTGGCGGTGCCGTGCAGGTTCAGATAACCGATCTGCTGCGGTTGCAGGCTTGCGCGGCTCAAGGCTTTGCGCATCGCTTGCAGGGCGCCACGGCCGGTCGGCTCCGGCGCGGAAATATGGTGTGCATCGGAGCTGGCGCCACTGCCCAGCAGGGCAATCGGTTGGCGGTTGCCGGCGTTTTTGCTCATCAGAAACAGCACCGCCGCTTCGCCGATATTGATGCCGTTGCGGTTGGCTGAAAACGGATTGCAGCGCTGCTCGGACACCGCTTCCAGGGCCGAGAAACCGTTGAGGGTCAGCTTGCACAAACTGTCGACACCGCCGCACAACACGGCGTCGCACATGCCCAGGTCGAGCAGTCGTTGGGCGCTCATCAGCGCGCGGGCGCTGGAAGTGCAGGCGGTGGAAATCACATAGGCCGGGCCGCTCAATTGCAGCCAGTCGGCGAGAAACGTCGCCGGTGCGCCGAGTTCCTGCTGCTGATAGTCATAGTCGGCGGGGAACTGATGCTCGCGGATGTAATGGGCCAGGCCACTGCTGGCCTCGTGAATGCCCGAGGTGCTGGTGCCCAGGATGACGCCGATACGGTCGCGGCCGTAGGTCTGGATCGCCTGCTCGATGTCTTCGCGAATTTGCAGCGCAGCCTCCAGCAGCAATTGATTGTTGCGACTGCTTTGATGCGCCAGCTCAGGCGGAATCGGCGCCAGCTCGCCGCGCACCGCCGCGACCGGCAGCGAGCGTTCCACGACCCAGCCGGCCTCGCTGCGCATGCCCGAGCAATCGCCGGCAAACAGGTTACGGGCAACTTCCTGCTTGTCGCGGCCCAGGGCGCAGATCACCCCGAGGGCGTTCAGATAAGCTGTCATGGCGTGTGCTCGCCTAACGGAGTGACGCGATAGTGCGGGCCTTGGGATACGTTCAATTCAAAGCTCAGTAGTTGTGAATAGCGGATGTTCCAGCGTGGTGACAAAGACCGTTGCCCGTCATCCTGCCGGGCGGCGGGATAGTTGCGATGCAACTCGCCCGCAGGGGTCAACGCAAACAACAAGGCAGCGAACAGCTCCCGGGCTTCCGGATTGGGCGGCAGCAGACCGTCGGCCTGCCACTGGCCATCGATCAGTTTCTGCCGTGCCACGGGAATCCCCAAAGGGTCCATCATCGACCAGCGAATGCCTGGGCCTTCACGCTGGATCACCAGCAGCCAGTCCTGACGCTGTTCGGCCATCTGCCGTTCGATGTGCAGTTGCAGCGGCAACGCCAGGTTCGGGGTTCGCTCGGGCAGCGGTGCCTGGCTGGCGCAAGCGCTCAGCAACAGGACACAACCCAGAAGCAGGAAACGGATCATCAGGCATACCCTTCAAGAGGCTTGCGCGCGACTACATTGACCAAGGTTTCTTCCCGTTGGCCAAAGGGTTTTGGCTGGCGCAAGCCGAAGCGTTCGAGCAGGCCGAAATCCTTGGCGCGACTCCACCATAAGTAAGGGTAAGACACGTTCTGCGGGTCGAATTCAAAACCCTGCCGACGAATCATGTCCAGGTAGCCGGCGGCGCTCTTCTGCACGTGCATCGGGTGGCGGAACAGCCAGCGAATCACCCACGTATCAATGTAAGCCTCGGTGGACTCGGCGAACAGCAAATAGCCGCCCGGCTTGAGCACCCGATAGAACTCGGCCAGGGCCCGGTCCTGCTCGACAAGGTGATGGAAGGTCTGATGACAGAACAGCAGATCGACGCTGGCGTCCGGCACGTTGATGCTCGCGCAGTCACTGCCGATCAGTTCTACATCCATGCCCTGACGAGTCGCTTCTTCACCGCTCAGGTTCAGGCTGTGAGGATCGGCATCCAGCCCGATCAGGCGTTGAGGCGCGAAGGTCTGGCGCAGGTACTGGAACGACTTGCCCTGGCCGCAACCGGCATCCAGCAATACCGGGTTGGCGGGCAATGGCGCGCTGAACAGATCGCGTAAATCATTGATCGCCACTCGCAATACATGGTGCTGCCAGGTGTGACTGCGCAGAAACCAGAAACCGAAACGGGTTTCTTCGACGTAGTTGTCGCTCAAGTAACTCATGTCGGATCCTGTGCGCACAGGTCCGAAATCATCCGCAGTCGACGTTTGGGTTCGCTGACGAACGGGTTGCGCTCATCCCAGGCATAACCCGCGAGGATCGAGCTGATCATGCGGCGAATTTCCGCTGCGCCGCCCTGATAGAAAATCACATCCTGAAAGGTCCCGGCGTACCAGCCTTCGACGTAGCAACGGAAGGTGTCGACGCCGCGCTTGAGCGGTTCGGCGAAT
Organism: Pseudomonas sp. GW822-FHT02E03; assembly: GCF_058802325.1. Classification (NCBI taxonomy): domain Bacteria; kingdom Pseudomonadati; phylum Pseudomonadota; class Gammaproteobacteria; order Pseudomonadales; family Pseudomonadaceae; genus Pseudomonas; species Pseudomonas sp. GW822-FHT02E03. The sequence goes on from NZ_JBXAOA010000006.1 coordinate 67,620, forward strand.
TCGGTCTGCCAGTTAACGCTTTCACCTTGCAGTTGGCGATGCAGCACCCCGGCGGCCATGCTCGCCGAACGCATGGCGATGGTCACGCCGGAAGAGAACACCGGGTCGAGAAATTCCGCCGCATTGCCCAGCAGGGCGAAACCTGGGCCATGCAGGGTTTTGACGTTGGCCGAGTAGCCACCGATGGTCCGCGCGGGCGTATCCCACACGGCGTTGTTCAGTACAGCGGCCAGGCTTGGGGTTTCGGCGATGAAGCCGCGCAGGCAGTCGTCCAGATTCTCGGTGCGGCCTGCGAAGTGTTCGGCGGCCGCCACAACGCCCACCGAGCAACGGCCGTTGCTGAACGGGATGGTCCAGAACCAGATATCGCGCTGGGTCGGATGGGTGGTGATGAGGATTTTCTCCCGGTCGAAAGCCGGGTTGTCGATACAGTCTTCGACGTGGGTGAACACGGCCTGGCGCACCGGGAAATTCGACGGTGCTTCAAGGTCCAGCAAGCGCGGCAGCACGCGACCGTAGCCGCTGGCATCGAGCACGAAGTCGGCCTCGACGCGGTACTGGCTACCGTCTTCGCGCAGCACATCGAGCTGCGGTTTCTCCAGGCTGAAATCGGCGCTGACGATGGCTTCGCCGTAACGGACATCGACACCTTGCAGCTCAGCCTGATCGGCCAGCAGCTTGTCGAAGTCGGCGCGCTGGACCTGGAACGTCGTCGGCTTGCCGTTGGTGAACGTGTCGCCGAAATCGAAGGTGCTGTACTGATCGCCCCAAGCGAACGCTGCGCCGTTTTTGCGCTGGAAACCAGCCGCATTGACCGCCTCGAGCATGCCGGCTTCTTCGACGAAATCCAGGCAGTGGGACAGCAGGCTTTCACCGATGGAAAACCGTGGGAAATGCTGGCGCTCGATCATCAGCACATCATGACCTTTACGCTTGAGCAGCGCGGCGGCGATGGCGCCCGAGGGGCCGGCGCCGATGACCAGTACCTGACGACGTTCCATTTCAACTGTTGGCACGGGTGCTCCTTGCCGGGGCGGCGATGTTCAAAGGGATTCGGTGCATGCCGGCGAGTGCCGGCAGCAGGGTTGCGATCAGGCCCATCAACATCAGCGCGAAATACAGCGCCGGGCTGATGAGCTGTTGTTGCAGCAGCAGGTTGAGAAAGACGATCTCGCTCAAACCGCGAATATTCAGTAAAAGGCTTTCCCGCCAGCGGCTGGCACCTTCAAACGAGGCGCCGGCCCAGCCGAGGCCCAGCCAGTTGCCCAACAGTTTGCTGGCGATTGGCAGCAGCAAGAGCGCGGCCAGTTGCACCCAGCCGAGGCTGGTCATGGCGCTGTGCACGTTGATCTGCACGATGCCGAACGTGAGGATCAGCGGGATGGCGATCCAGGTCTGCAAACGGCTCATCCACGCCGCCGACAATGGCAGCACCAATGGCACCTTGAGCGCGGCCATGCACAGCAGATAGCCGATGCCGAAAATCAGTGCATTGAGTTTGAAGTGTTCGGCGACCACCAGCAGCGCGAAGAAGCAGCCGCTGTGCAGCAACGGTTGGCGCAACCCGAGCAGGCGCAGCAACAACGGCAGACAGGCGCCGGCCAGCGGCAGCAAGAGGCTACTCAGGTGCAGGCTGCCCTGGGCGAACGCGAACAGGGTCCAGCAGGTCAGGTCGATCAGGATCGCGGTTTGCACCAGACGCCGGGTGGCGGCGGGCGGGTAGTTGATGTGTCGCAGGTACAGATACAACACCGGAATTGCGGTGATGGCGAACAGCAGACCGACCGCCAGCGAGCTGATCCACGGCTGTGGCGGCAACAGCCAGAACGCTGTCGCCAGCCCGCAGGCGAACGGAATACAGAAACTCGGCACGGCGATTTTCAGGCTCTGGCGTTCCAGCCGCAGGTCGATCACGTCGCTGAGAATGTGCCCCAGCAGCAAGGCAAAGCTCAGGCTGTAGAGGTTCTTCAGCCAGCCCGGCGAGATCAGGTCGACGCCGCTGAGGTGCCAGCCCGGTTCGATCCAGAAGTACATCAACAACGGCAGGCCGAAGGTCGCCAGCAGCAACTGGCTGACGATCGGAATCAGACCGAAATGACGACCGACACGGGTGGCCACGGCGAACAACACCAGGGCCATCATCCAGAACACCGCGACCATCATGCTGCCGGCTCCACGACCGGGGCGGCATGGACTTGGCGTCCGGCCCACGGTGCCAGAATGAAACTGAACGCCAGGCCCAGGCTCACCGACAGACCGAAGTTGCTCACCGCTGGCGTGCTGGACACCGCCAACAGGCCAAACGACAGCCAAGTGGTCACCGCTGCCAGCAAGGTGCCCAGCAGACTCGCCGCGGCGCCGCCGATCTGTTCGCGCATGAGGATCGCGTAATCGACGCTGATGGCCGTCACCAGCAACAGGCCGAACAGGCTGAACAATGTCAGCGGCTGACCGAGCCAACCGAGGCTTGCCAGGCTGCACAGGGCCGCCAGCAGCGGCAAAGAGACGATTCGCAACGCGCCACCAAAACCGAATGGCAGGATCAGCACCAGCACGATCAACACGCAGGAGGCGAGTTTCAATTCAGCGGCGCTGATTTGAGTGGCTGCAAAAACCTGGTTCAGTTCGCCGAGGCGATCCACCAGTTCCACACCCGGCAAGTCCAGCGCTTGAACCCGCAACAGCGTGGGATTGTTCAAGCCTTGCAGGCTGACCATTGCGGCCACGCCGTCCTCAGTCGGCCCCAGCCACAGGGTGCGGTAGGGCTCGGCCAATGGGCCGGCCAGCGCCGTGTCGATGTCTTCGGTGGGCAGCGCCTGCAATGTTGCCAACTCGGCTTGCAACGCGGTGGCCGGCACGCCGAGGGCGAGCAACGGTTGCCAGAACTGCGGCAGCTTGCTCAGTGCTTCACGCACTTTGCGCTGTTCGCTCGGCTGGCTGACCAGTTGATTGAGCGATAGATAACCCTGGAGTTTTTCCAGATTGACCAGTTGATCCAGGCGCTCGCTCAGTGCCGTCAGGCGTTCGAGCAACGCCTGCTGATTGGCCGCGCGCACCAGGAAAAACTGGCTGGTAGGTTGATAGCCGGTGATGCGTGCGATGGTCTGGGCTTCGTCAGTCAGTTGCTGCGGTGTGCCGACCCATTGGCGAATGTCGTTTTTGCTCTGCAACTGCAACAGACCGCCGACACAGAAGGCGATCAGCAATGCCAGCAGCACTGGCGTGCGCAAGTATTTCAGCAGCGATTCTCGCAGCTCCAGCAACTTCTCGGCGATGCGCATCGGCCACTGCGCCGGGCGCAGAACCACACCCTTGAGCAGCGCCGGCAACAGGCACACTGCCGACAGGTAGGCGCCAAGCAGGCCGGCGGCGGAGAACACGGCAATTTGGGTCAGGGCCGGGAACGGTGTCCAGGCCAGGGCCAGGTAGCCGATGCAACTGGTGATCAGGCTCAGGGTCAGCCCCGGCAGGGTCAGGCGTAACGCCGGCCAGCTGTGCCAGGGTTTCAGGCTCCAGCTTTTGGACAGGTAATGCAGCGGGTAATCCACCGCCACGCCGATCAGGCTTGAGCCCAGTACCAGCGTCATCACATGCATGTGGCCGAACAGCGCCACGCAGGCCACAGCACCGAACAACATGCCCACCAGCACCGGGACGAACGCCAACAACACCCGCCAACGCCGGAAGGCCAGCAACAGCAGCAACAGAATCCCGACCGTGGCGCCGCCGCCGACCCAGGTCATTTCGCGCGCGGCTTGCCGTTGACCGCTGGCGGCATACAGCAAGCCGCTGGCGGCGAGCAGTTGCACATTGGCCTGGGCGGCTTCTTCGCGACTGTGTTGGAGCAGGTCAGCCACTTGCAGCGGCAGGTTCATGTCGAACGCGTTGCCGGCAGTTCGCGCCCGCAGCATCACCCAACTCTGACCGTCGGCATCGGCAACCAGCGTACCGCTGCCGATGTCCAGTTGCACCGAGCCGTGTTGTGGCTGGCTGTTCTGGATGCGCCCGGTCAGGCCGAGCCAGTCGTCCTGACTCGGTACCAGGCTGAAGCCGGTGAACGGGTCGAACAGGGCTTGTACCCGTTGCTGGATAAAGGCGTCAGGGTGCTCGATGAGTTGCTGCCGATCAGCCGCGGACAGCATCGCCAGGCGGCCTTGCAGCAATTGCGTGCGCAGCGCCGGCAAGTCGGCCTGCAGGGTCCACTGGACCTTTTCGAAGACGCCGCTGGCCTGCCATTGCTCGCCAAGTTTTTGCGCCATGGCGATGGCTTGCTGGCGGTCCTTATGGCCAACCAGTACCAGCATTTCCCGGTTCAGCGGTTCTTGCATGCGTTGTTCGGCGCGCAGTTCCAGCGCGTCCGGCGCGGTGCCTGGCACCAGTTCCATCAGGTTGGCCGACAGCGGTGCACCGTCACGCCATTGCCAGCCGGCGAGCGCGAGCACCGCCAGCAGCAGGATCAGAAACAGCCGCGGGAGCATCCGTTCACTCGGCAAAGTCATGTTGCTCCGCATCGCTCAATGGTTGTGCGCTGGTGCTGTCCTGCATGCGCAACAGGGTTCGGTCACCCTGGGTTTCGAGCAGCTCGATGCTGTGCACCAGTTCGCCGCCGTCAATGTTGATCTGATTGAACACCTGCTTGAGCAGCATCGAGCGCGGGGTCAGGGTCAGCTTCCAGCGCTGTGCATCGCCGCTCAGCGAAAGCTCGAAATCCCGTTGCAGGCCGCTGCTGTCGCCTTGTAGCACCGCGAGGAACAAACGGTTCTGCTCGGCGCCAGCGCTCTTGTTCGGCAGCATTTGCCAGCCGCTGGCATCACGCCGGGCAATGCCTTTGTCGCTGATGCGGTAGTCCTGTTGCAGCGGGGTTTTCAGCAGCCAGAGCAGACCATGGTTCTTTGCCAGTACGAAGGTGCCCTTGCTGGTCAGCGGCTGGGGTAGGGCGCGCAGGTGTTTTTCCTGGATGAAGCTGCCGTGGATCACATCGGGTTTGGCCAGTTGATCGCTGAGCTGTTGCAGATCGAAGGCCTGCGCCAGCGAAGAAAAACTCACCATCAATATGCCCAACACAATGCCGTAGCAGCTGCCGAGCCCGCGAGGCTGCGTCCGGCGGCGAAGGCGTCGTAAAACCTGCGCATGCGGTGCTTCAGGGAAATCGCAGGGCGACTGCTGCGCAGTCGAACGCAGGCTTCGCCAGCTGCTACAAAGGGATCGCAAGTTCATGGCAGCATCCTTTCAACCGCATCGGTGAACACCTTCGGTGACGCCAGCTGCATTTCGCGGCTGCTCATGTCGACGGCGACCTGCACGGAACAGGCGCGGGTCAGGCGTTCGCCGGTGGCCAGATCGCTGATCAGGTAATTGATCTTCAGGCTGTTTTCCCACTCCACCAGGCTGGCGCGCACATTCAGCTTCTGGCCGAACACCGCGCCGCGTACATAGCGCAGCTGCAGGTCGATCACTGGCCACGCGTAACCCGACGCCACCATGGCGTCGTAGTTGTGGCCGATCGTGTCCAGCAGCGCACAGCGGGCGACCTCCAGGTATTTGACGTAATGGCCGTGCCAGACCACGTTCATGGTGTCGACGTCAAAGAACGGTACGAGGATTTCCGTGTCGGTGTGCAGCACTCCCTTGCTACGCATGCAGCCTCCAGTGTTGTTCGGCGATACGTTGCAGGCACAGGCGCAATTCGCCTTCCAACGCACGGTCTTCGATGACCGGCGGGAAGTCCTTGGCCAATTCTTCGTGCATCGCGGCCAGTGCCGGTGGCAGTGGCCGCGCGTCTTCAGCCTGGCCGCGCAGCCAGACGCCTTGGTTGGCGGCCAGCAGCGTGGCGGCGGCGACCTGTTCGGTCAGTTCCAGCACGCGGATGGCGTCGCGGGCAGAGATGGTGCCCATGCTGACTTTGTCCTGGTTGTGGCACTCGGTGGAGCGCGAGAAGACGCTGGCCGGCATGGTGTTTTTCAGGGCTTCGGCGGTCCAGGCGCTGGTGCCGATCTGCACCGCCTTGAAGCCGTGATTGAGCATCGCGCGATCGGCGGTGGCGCCAGACAGGTTGCTCGGCAAGCCATGGTTGTAACGCTCGTCCACCAGCAGCGCGAGCTGGCGGTCGAGCAAGTCGGCGACGTTCGCCACCAGGGTTTTCAGACTGTCCATGGCGAACGCAATATGGCCGCCGTAGAAATGCCCGCCGTGCAGCACGCGTTCGGCTTCGGCGTCGATGATCGGGTTGTCGTTGGCGCTGTTGAGTTCGATCTCGATGAACGAGCGCAGCCAGTTCAGGCTGTCGGCCAGCACACCGAGCACGTGCGGCGCACAACGCAGGGAATAGCGGTCTTGCAGGCGATGCAGCGGCGCGGTCGGCGCATCGATCGCCAGATCCTTGCGCAACCACGCAGCGACTTGCATCTGCCCTGGATGGGGTTTGGCGGCGAACAGACGCTCGTCGAAGTGCTCCGGGTTGCCCTGCAACGCGACTACGTTAAGTGCGGTGATGCGCGTGGCCAGTTGCAGCAGGTAATCAGCGCGGGCGTAAGCCAGGCAGGCGAGGCCGGTCATCACGGCGGTGCCGTTCATCAGCGCCAGCGCTTCTTTGGGGCGCAATACCAGCGGCTCCCAGCCGAGTTCGCTGTGCACATCGGCGGCTTGTCGACGCTCACCGCGGAACATCACTTCGCGCTCGCCGGACAAGGTCGCGGCAACGTAGGACAGGGGCGTCAGATCACCGCTGGCGCCCACCGAACCTTCTTCCGGAATCAGCGGCAGAATGTCGTATTCGAGGAAGGCTTGCAGGCGCTCCAGCAGTTCCACGCGTACTCCGGAAACGCCTTGGCAAAGCGATTGCAAACGCGCCGCCAGCACCGCGCGGGTGGCTTGGGCGTCGAGCAGTTTGCCCAGGCCGCAACCGTGGAAGGTATACAGATGACGGGGCAGGGCTTCGACGTGGTGCAGCGGCACCGCCACCACACAGGAATCGCCATAACCGGTGGTCACGCCATAGATCACGCCTTCCTTGTCCAACAGGGAATCAAGGAATTGCGGGCCCTTGGCGATGCGCTGGCGAAACTCGGGGTCGCCCTGCAACTGCGTCGGCACCTGACGGTTGGCCAGGGCCAGCACGTCTTCGATGCGCAAAGGGAGTTCGCCGAAGGTTACCGGCTCAAGCGTTGGCGTCGTCATCGGTCTTCCAGAAAGGGTAAAAGTTGAACCATTGTTGGGGTGCTTCGAGGCAATAGTGACCCAGGCGTTCGGCATAGCGGGAGGCCCACTGATGAATGACCTGTTCGCGGTCGCTGCGTTTCCACACGATAGCGTCGGCGAACGGTTCGAGGGTCAGTCGATAGTCGCCAGTGGGTTTCTTCAGGCACAGCATCAGGTTGATCGGGCATTTCAGCAGACCGGCCAGCAACCATGGGCCCTGAGGAAACGCGGCTTGATGACCGAGGAAATCCACGCTCACGCTGCGTCCGCCATGCAGCGGCACGCGGTCGCCGGCAATCGCCAGCCATTCGCCGCGCTCCAGGCGTTCATGCAATTGCAGCATGATCACCGGGTCCAGCTCGCTGACCTGGATCAGCCGCAGATTGGTCGCTCCGGCTTCACCCAGCAGACGGTTGAATTGTTCGGCGTGCTTGGTGTGCACCAGCACGTTCATGGTGACTTTCTCACCGATCTCGGCCAGCGCCCGGCAGACTTCGAGATTGCCCAAGTGCGCGCCTACCAGCATTTGCCCGCGTGTGCCGCGCAGTTTATTGCGCAGTAGCGCCGGGTCGATGATTTCGATTTGATCGATGCTCAGCTTGCCGTTCCACACATCGAGTTTGTCGAGCATGGAATCGGCGAAGGCCATGAACTGGCCGAACACCCGCCAATGGCTCGGGCGCAATTCGCTACGACCGCTCCAGTCGGCAAGCCGCTGCTGGTATTGCCAGGCGCTTTGGCGGGCGCTGCGTCCGAACAGGAAAAAGTACAGCACGATGCCGTACAGCAGCGGGCTCAGCAGTCGGCGACCCAAGACTTTTGCGCAAAGCGCAGTGAACTTCATCAACCAGAAGCTGCCGCGCTCCTGGCGGTCGGCCCAGTGCTGTTTGTCTGCGTTGTCGCTCATGCTCGCCACCGTCGCCAGAGGATTACCGGTGCGCGCAGCAACATGCCGAAGAACAGCCGGGTGTGCATGCTCGAAATCAGTACATTGTCGTGGAACAGGCGAAAATGCGAGACGCCATCCGAAGGGTAATGAACCCTGGTTTTCAGCCACTGCATCGGCTGATTGCGCCAGGCCAGGCGCACCAGGATGTCGGAGTCGAAGTCCATACGCTTGCCGATCCTGGCCGAGTCGATCAGTGCCAGGGTCGGTGGCAATGGGTAGACACGGAAGCCGCACATGGAGTCGCGAATCTGCAATGACAGGGTGTTGATCCAGACCATCACATGGGTCAGGTAGCGGGCGTATAAACGGCCCTTCGGCACGCTGGCGTCGTATTGCGGATAACCGCAAATTACCGCGTCGGGGTGGGCGCGTGAATGTTCGATGAAGACTTTAACGTCTTGCAGGTCGTGCTGGCCGTCGGCGTCCACCTGCAAGGCGTGGCTGAAGCCCAGGCGCGAAGCTTCGCGCAAGCCGGTCATCACCGCGCCGCCCTTGCCCTGGTTGACGGTGAGCCTGATCAGGTAAACCCGGTCTCGCCGGGCCAGTTGGTCAAGCACCTTGGCGCAGGCAGGACTGCTGGCATCGTCCACCAGAATGCAGGGCAGGCCGCTGGCGAGCAGCGCATCGACCACGGCGGTGATTGCGGTTTCGTGGTTGTAGACCGGGATGATTGCGCAGGGGTTATGCATGTTGGCTCATTCCCTCGCTCGTGTAGCAGCTGCCGAAGGCTGCGTTCGAGTGCGAAGCGGTCGTAAACCGGTATTCGAGGTCTTTCAGAATAAACGTGGTAGCCCGGATGCGAGCGCTTCGCACTCGAACGCAGCCTTCGGCAGCTGCTACAGAGGAACTCAACTTATCCACAGGCAGCCTCCAGTAAAATCCGCCCACTGGAGCAGGTGGCGGTTTCATTGCGATAGGCGAAATACAATTTGCTGCGCGCCGAGTCGAAGCGCAGGTGCAGCTGGATTTCATCACCGGGGCGTACCAGTTGCTGGAATTTCAGTACTTCCATACCGGAAAATTTTGCCGGCAGATTCATCAATTGCTGGCCCAGGCTCAATGCCCAATCCACCTGCACCACACCGGGCAATACCGGCGCTCGGGGAAAGTGGCCGCTGAAATACGCCAGGTCTGGCGGGACCGCCAGTTGCAGGCTCCACTCGCCATCGACTTCGAGCTGCTCCAGCACTTGCGGCGCTTTTGGACGGGTTGCCAGCAGCAAGGCTTCCACCTCGGCCTGGGGCAGTTTGCCTTGCGCGTTCAGCGGTAGCTGCCGCAACAAGCGCCAGCGGCGTGGCAGGGCCAGCGTTTCACAATGTTGACTCAGATGCTGACGCAAGGCTTGAGTAAGGCTGCGTCGACCCTGATTGCGCAAGGCACGCAGGCCTCGCTCGCTGAGTACCAGCAGCGCCCCTAATGAAGCGCGGTTTTCCTGAACCACGCCGAGGCGCGCTTCGGCGACCCAGTCGTGAGCCATCAGTGCTTGTTCAAGCATCGGTAGCGAAATACGTTTTTCTTCCAGTTTGACGATTCGGTCCAGCCGACCCAACAGCTCGAAACGGCCGTCGGCGGCGATGCGCGCGGCATCGGCGGTGTGTTCAATATGGCCGGCCGGCAAGTACGGTGAGGCGATAAGCAGGGCGCCATCGCTGTCCTGGCTCAGCGCAACATCGGCGAAGGGCTGCCAGAGATGCTGGCCCTGACGCCAGGCGATGCCGCCGGTTTCCGAACTGCCGAAGATTTCTGTCGGCCATTGTTGCAGGCGCTCATGCAGGCTTTGCGCCGCTTCGGCGGGCAGCGCGCCACCGGAGGAAAACACTCGGCGCACCGCGCCCAGCGCTGGCCAGTCGAGGTTGTCGCCCATGCGCTTGAGCAGCGCCGGGCTGGCGACCCAGGCGAAGGCCGGGTGTTCGCGGCTGGCGCGCTGCAAGTCTTCAGGGAAGGCCAATTGCTTGCGGACGAACGAGCGCCCGGCGCACAACGGCCACAGCACCCGAAACAGCAACCCGTAGATGTGCTGCGTGGCAACGCTGCCGATGATGCAGGCCTCGCCCAGATCTGCGCCCCACAGGTGCTCCAGCGCTTGGACTTCATTGGCCAGTTGGCGCAGGGTTTTGTCGATGCGCTTGGGGGCACCACTGGAACCGGAGGTGCACAGGCTCAGTTGACAGCGATCCAGATCCAGCGGGCTGGCCGGCAGCGGTGGATGCTGATAATCGCTCAGGTGCGCGTCGGTAGCCTGATCGGTCAGCCACAGATCGACCTCGGTCGACCAGCGCTGGCGAGTCTGCGCTTGCAGGTCGGCGGGCAACAGTACGCTGACCCCGGCACGCCAGGCGCCGAGCAGGGCAATGGCCAGGTCGGCAGCGTCCTCAAGGTGCACGGCGATGCGCTGTACGCCTTGCACTTGCAGGCCGGCAGCCAGGCTCAGGGCCTGTTCGCACAATTGCGCATGATTCAACGCCGGTTCGACCGTCACGGCACGGTCCGGCTGAGCCTTGAGCAACAGTTGCTCAAGTGTTATCCAATTCATGGGCGGCCTCTTACCCGTTGTCGTATCAGCCATTCAATGGCAAACATCAGGCCGATCAATCCATAGGAGATCAGGCCGGTGTACAACATCCACCAACTCAGTGGCGCCCAAAGGGTCAGGGCAGCGGCGCACAAGCCGTTGCAGAGAAAAAACACGCTCCAGGCAATCGTCACCTGGCGGGTGTAGCGAATGGCCCTGGCCGGTAATTCCGGTTCTCGCAGACGGGCCAGGCGTTCAATCATCGGCGGGCCATATTTCAGGCTCAGGCCGAACAGCACCAACATGAACGCGCTGATCAGCACCGGGTACCAGCGCAGCAGCACCGGGCTGTCGAACAACGCCAGCAGCAGGCAGAACGCGATGGCGACCACGGCCATCCACAGGCTGCCAGGCCGCCGCTCGCCAGTCAGCGCCCGCGCCAGCCACAGGCTGCCCAGCAGCAGACCGAACTGCCACGGGGCAAAATGCTCCATGCCGAAATACACCGCAAAGGGGTACAACAGGCCTGCCAGCAGCAGGACCAGGCCGATCAATCGGCTCATGCGGCCGGTTGAACCAGACGGTAGACCGCCTCGACCACGTCGCTGACGGTACGCACCGACTTGAATTCTTCGGCAGCGATTTTCTTGCCGGTCTGGCGTTTGATGTGATCGATCAGGTCGACCGCATCGATGCTGTCGATTTCCAGATCCTGATACAGGTTGGACCCCAGACTGATGCGCTCGGGCTCCAGCTCGAAGAGTTCGACCAGAGCATCGCGCAGGGTATTGAAAATATCGTCACGAGTTTGCATGGTCCGGTCTCAAGCTGCCTGTTTTGCAGTGACGAACGCCGCAAGGCTCGCCACGTTGGTGAAGTGATTACGGGTGTCCTTGGCGTCGGCATCGATTTTGATGCCGTACTTTTTCTGGATGGCCAAGCCGAGTTCCAGGGCGTCTACCGAGTCCAGGCCCAAACCTTCGCCGAACAGCGTTTGTTCATCGCCGATATCATCGACGCTGATGTCTTCGAGGCCCAGGGCTTCGATGATCAGTTCTTTTATCTCACGGTGCAGATCGCTCATCTTCGGCGAGCTCCTTAATAAAGTAATGGTGCAAATAATCATTGAGCTTGCGCGAGGCCTGAGGCGCAGGCCCTTGCGTAGCGAAGGCCTGTGGGTCTATATCGGCCCCGACGCGAAAACTGAAGTGCACGCGGCGTTTGGGAATCCGATACCAGGGTTCGGCCTTGGTCAATGTGGTCGGGCTGACCTTGATGATCACCGGGGTGAGGATTCTCGCACCGCGCAGGGCGATTGCCGCGCCCCCCCGATGAAAGGCCGGCGGTTTACCGGGTTGGGTGCGGGTACCCTCGGGAAAGATGATCAGGGTCTGACCGCTTTTCAACGCGTCGGCAGCGGCGTCGAGCATATCCATGCTGCCATCGTTGCTGATGTAATCGGTGCGGCGTAGCGGGGCGCGGGTGAACGGGTTTTCCCAGAGGCTTTTCTTGACCACACAGTTGGAGTGGCCCACCAGGCCGATCAAAAACACCACATCGATCAACGAGGGGTGATTGGCAACGATCATTTGCCCTGGCCGTCCGAGTTTTTCCGCGCCCTGGATGTCATAAGTCAGCACGCCAGTGCGAGCCATGAACCGAATGAAAAACCAGAAACAGCGGCTCACTGTCTGTCGGGCACGCTGACGATGGGCCTGAGCGTCTCCCGGCAGGCAACTCAGCAGCGGGAATACCACCAATCGCAGGCATAGCCCGCCCAACCCGAACAGGGTGAAGCTTGCGGCAGTGGCCAGCAGGCGCCAGTAATAGGCGTCGCGGTTTTTATCGGTCACAGGTTGCGTTGCCAGGTCCATACACGATTTTTCCAGGCATGTTGGCAGGTCGTTTGCTGGCCGAGCAGGGTACGCAACAGATTCAGGGCATGGGGCCAGTGGGTTTTGGACAACGCTTGCGAGGTGCTGTTCAGCGACAGCTGCCACTGATTGCCAGGCGTAATCAACAGGCCCACCGCGTAGGGGAATGGCACATCGTCGATCCAGGCCGAGTAGGCTTCGGGCGGTTGCTCTTCTGTCACTACCAGCAGTACCGCGGGCGCGCCTTCCTCAAGCAGCGCCGCCGCTTCTAGCATGCCGTGTTCAAGGCCATCGCCAGCCGCGGCGAGGGCGGTCATTTCGCTGGTTTCGCCACGCATGATCGACCACAGGCCGATCACCGCGTTGTGCACCGACAAGCTGAACTGAGTGGGCGACAACGGTTGATCAGTCGCCAGATCGCTGAGAATGTCGAAGGTGCGCGGGGTTTCGCCATGGCGGGAAATAAAGACCAACGGTAGGTCCTGGCGACCATCGGCCAAAGGCCAGCCGACGCTGAACGCCATCCGCGCCAGACGGCTGAGTCGCCGACGCTGCATGGCCGGCAGAAACGACACATCGGGGGCGGCATCGCTGCGCTCGAGCACGATCGGTTGCCGGCTCCAGGCCTGCCAGTCATCCACGCTTTCAAGCCCGGGGGCCCACGCGCGCCATTGGGCGATGTTGAAGTTGATCACAGACATTCATCCCGCCCCTGCGGGCTTCCTTTTGACGCGGTGAACCGCAAAAATCGCGGCAGACCTTACGTGGCGCTTAACGCCGAGTGGCGCGCATTATCCCGGTGCGGCGGGCGTGTAGCAAATGCTGGTTACATTTTGTGCAACGAAATGTACCGTCTGGTTCGCAAAAAAGCTGTCGTTTGGCCATTATCCACGTTGCGTCGGACATGTCTGTCAGCTCTATCGGCTGTCGTTGGGCGAGTTGGCGGTTTTTTTCGACGGAAATTACCAATGACTGTGTAGTCCCGATGCCAGCAAGGTAGCTAAGCAGCGCCGTGGACTACTACACTCGGTCATTCTTTGATACACGGAGGTTTTGACATGCGGCGCGTGGTGTTCAATCAGAAAGGTGGCGTGGGCAAGTCGAGTATTGCCTGCAATCTGGCGGCGGTCAGCGCCAGCGAAGGCTATCGCACGCTGTTGGTGGATCTCGATGCCCAGGCCAACTCCACTCAATACCTGACGGGACTCACCGGTGACGATATTCCGATGGGGATCGCTGACTTCTTCAAGCAGACTCTGTCCTCCGGGCCGTTCTCGAAGAAAAGCCGGGTCGATATCTACGAAACTCCATTCGATAACCTTCACGTCGTTACCGCGACCGCCGAGCTGGCTGACTTGCAGCCCAAGCTTGAGGCCAAGCACAAGATCAACAAGCTGCGAAAATTGCTCGAGGAACTGGACGGCGATTACGACCGAATCTACCTCGATACGCCGCCAGCACTGAATTTTTATGCCGTCTCGGCCTTGATCGCCGCTGATCGTGTGCTGATTCCCTTCGATTGCGACAGTTTTTCGCGTCAGGCGCTGTATGGCTTGCTGGCGGAAATCGAAGAATTGAAGGAAGACCACAACGAAGGGCTGGAGGTTGAAGGCATTGTCGTCAACCAGTTCCAGGCCCGCGCCAGTTTGCCTCAACAGATCCTCGACGAACTGATCGCCGAAGGGCTACCGGTGTTGCCGGTGTACCTGGCCAGTTCAGTGCGGATGCGCGAATCCCATCAGGCCAACACGCCGCTGATCCATCTCGACCCACGACACAAACTGACTCTGCAGTTCGTCGACCTGCACAACCTGCTGGAAAATGCCTGAATCGCTGTTGTTGGCGCGGAAACCATGTGGGAGCGGGCTTGCTCGCGAAGGGGTCATAACAGTCAACATCATCGCTGATTGATAGACCGCTTTCGCGAGCAAGCCCGCTCCCACATTTGGCCTCGTGCAGTTTTCAAATCCCCTGACTGCGCAACCAGCTCATCAACTGCGGTAACGGGAACGCCCCGCTCTGGCGAGCCACTTCCCGGCCGTTCTTGAACAGAATCAGGCTCGGGATCGAGCGAATCCCCAACTGCGCCGACAGTTGCTGATTTGCCTCGCTGTCCAGCTTGGCCAACCGACACTTGCCCACCAATTGCCCCGCCGCCTGTTCGAACACCGGCGCGAACGACTTGCACGGCCCGCACCAATCCGCCCACACATCCACCAGCAACGGCAGGTCGCCCTTGATCTGACTGGCGTAATCGCCTTGCTTCAATTCGAATGGTTTGTTGAGCAGGACTTCGGCCTTGCAGCGACCGCATTTTGGATGGTCGTTGAGACGCTCGGCGGGGATGCGGTTCAGGCCGTTGCAGTGGGGGCAGGGGATGAGGAGTGGGTCAGGCATGATTGGGTTCCGGATGAGTAGGCAATCTATGGCACTGATCTGGAGTCGGAAATGATGTTTATCAAGGCAGAAATTTGTAGGCAATAACCTTCCTTGGTTTGAGATACACCCTACGAGTGCTGGTGTCCCTGACTGATTGGCTGAGAGCTGTTCAACTCTTAGTCTTGAGCCCTATTTTCACGCAGCAAGACCGAAGCATCACTAATAGGGAGCAATAATGAGCGATATCGTTAAGCGAGCCGTCGAACACTGGCCATTTGTAGCCTGGCTATTAAAACGACCTGAATCGGAAGCTGAATACAACCTGCTGGCTGAGTCGCGGTATGAATTGCTAGCAATGATGGGCGGAGAAGAATTACATCCGTTGGAAAACCTGGTGGAGATCATAGGCGACCATATCGAAGCCTATGACCATGAGCGCCGGCCAGTACCAGTCTGAATACTCAGTGTTGTTAAGTCTCACGACGAACAACTGATCTCCAGATGCTTGCCCCACTCCGGCGGCCGTTCGGCGTAGCGCTCCATTCCAGGCTGCTCCTCGAACGGATTGCTCAATACCGCGTGCAAACGACGAACTTCTGCATAGTCGCCACTTTCCGCCGCATCGATGGCTTTTTGCGCCAGATAATTACGCAGGATGTACAGCGGATTGACCGCATGCATGCGCGTGCGGCGCTGTTCCTGGTCAACCACGCCTTCACGGGCAACCCGGGCGATGTAAAGCTCGCCCCATGCATCAAAGCCCTTGAGGTCGACGAAGTCATCGCGTAAACGGGCGAGGGTCTGCTCCGGTGATTCGTCGCCGAGGCGGCGGAAGAACAGGCTGTAATCGACGCCGCTGTTCTGCATCAGTTGCAGCAGATGCTCCAGCAATTTCTGGTCGTCGTCTTCGGCAGTGGTGAGACCGAGGCGGCGGCGCATCAGGTCCAGGTAGTGGGCCTGGAACAGTGGCAGGTACAGGCCGAGGGTTTCGCGCAGAGCTTCGACGCTGATGAACGGCGTCAGGGCCTGGGCGAGGGCGCTGAGGTTCCACTGGCCGATCGGCACTTGGTTGCTGAAGGAGTAGCGGCCTTGGTCATCGGAGTGGTTGCAGATGAAGTGGGCGTCGAAGTCGTCGAGGAAGGCGAACGGGCCGAAGTCGAAGGTGATGCCCAGGATCGACATGTTGTCGGTGTTCATCACGCCGTGGCAGAACCCATAGGCCTGCCATTTGGCAATCAGCTCGGCATTGCGTTCGACGATTTCGCGGAACATCGCCAGGTACGGTTCCGGCTGTTCCAGGCAATGCGGGAAATGCATGGCCAGCACGTGCTCGCCGAGTTCTTTCTGTTGCTCGGGGCGCTTGGTGTAGTAGAAGAATTCGAAATGCCCGAAGCGCACATGGCTGGGGGCCAAGCGCAGGACCATGGCCGCGCGCTCCTGTTTCTCACGCCAGACCGGCGTGTCGGAGCCGATTACGCACAGCGCGCGAGTGGTGGGAATGTTCAGGGCATGCAGGGCTTCGGAGGCGAGAAACTCGCGGATCGATGAGCGCAGCACCGCCCGGCCATCGCCCATGCGCGAGTAAGGCGTCTGACCGGCGCCCTTGAGGTGCAGGTCCCAATGCTCGCCGGCGTTGTTATAGACCTCGCCCAGTAACAGGCCACGACCGTCGCCCAACTGTGGGTTGTAAGAGCCGAACTGATGCCCGGAATAGACCATCGCTCGCGGCTCGGCCTCGGCCCAGAGCTTGTGGCCGCCGAACAGCTCGGCGAACACCGGCGTTTCGGCCTCGGCCGGGTCCAGGTCCAGCAGCGCCATGGCGGCGGGGCTGGCGACTACCAGTCGCGGAGCGGCGATGGGCTCGGGCAGCACATGGGTTGAGAACGCATCGCCCAGGCGGGCGAAGCGATTGTCGAAGGTCAGTTCGTCGAGGGCTTTCAACGGCCATCTCCAGCAGAATGTCCGAGCATTCTGCTAGGGATAGCGCGGTTAGTCGAGTTCGACAGGTGGCG
The DNA here is from genome assembly GCF_058802325.1 of Pseudomonas sp. GW822-FHT02E03. NCBI lineage: Bacteria > Pseudomonadati > Pseudomonadota > Gammaproteobacteria > Pseudomonadales > Pseudomonadaceae > Pseudomonas > Pseudomonas sp. GW822-FHT02E03. The sequence goes on from NZ_JBXAOA010000006.1 coordinate 84,543, forward strand.
GTTCGCGCCGCGGTTTGCTGTCGACCACCGGCACGATGGTCTTGGCTTCCGGCTCGATCGGCACCATCTTGTATTCCTGGCCGTGAAGGTTCTTGAGGTAGACCTCCATCTGCCGGAACGAGATGTTGATGTGCTGCTTCTTGAACTCGCGATTGATGAAGCGGTTGACCTCATCGAGCACCGGGTTGCGGTCGCCGAGGTCGCGCACATGCATACGCAACTCGTGATCGAGGGTGCTTTCGCCGAAGTTCAGGAAGTACACGTGGGGTTCCGGATCCTTCAGCACGCGCGGGTTATCCCGGGCAGCCTTGAGCAGCAGCTCTTTCACCAGGTCCAGGTCCGAGCCGTAGTCGACGCCGAGCTTGAGGGTCACTCGAGTGATGGTGTCGGTCAGGGACCAGTTGATCAGTTGCCCGGTGATGAACGTCTTGTTCGGGACGATGATGTCCTTGCGGTCGAAGTCGGTGATGGTCGTGGCGCGGATGCGGATCTTGCTCACTGTGCCCGACAGGTTGCCGATGGTGATGGTGTCACCGATCCGCACCGGGCGTTCGAACAGGATCATGATGCCGGAGATGAAGTTGGCGAAGATCTCCTGCATCCCGAAACCGAGGCCGACCGACAGCGCGGCCACCAGCCATTGCAGCTTGTCCCAACTCACGCCGAGCGTGGACAGGGTCGTGACGAAACCGACACCGGCAATCACATAGGACAGCAGCGTGGTCGTGGCGTAGGAACTGCCTTGGGCCAGGTTCAGCTTCGACAGCACAAACACTTCCAGCAAGCCCGGCAGGTTGCGCGCCAGCGCAAAGGTGATGCCGATGATGATCAACGCGCCAAGCATATCGCCGATGCTGATCGGCACCATGCTCATGTTGGCACCGGTGCCGCTGGTGTATTCGTAAAGGGTGATGTTGTCCAGGTACGAGAACACCGAGATCAGGTCCGACCAGACCCAATACAGCGCCGCGATGAAACCGCCGAGCAGGGCCAGGCGAATCAGTCGCAGGGACTGCTCGTTGACCTTCTCGATGTCCAGGGTCGGCTCTTCGATCACCGCTTCGCCATCGCCAGCCTCTTTTGCAGCCTGACGTTTGGCCAGGGCGCGTTGATAGGCCAGGCGCCGTGCCGCAACGCTGAGACCACGGACGAAGGTCGCTTCGATCACCAGCCAGAACATCAGCAAGTACAGCGTGTTGATCAACCGGTCGCTGAGTTTCAGCGCGGTGTAGTAGTAGCCAAAGCACACGGCGACGAACAACGCGATTGGCAGGGCTGTGAACAGAACACCCACGGCCTTGCGGAACAGTGAAGCGTTCTGGTGAGTCGGGCTGCTAACCAGCAGGCGACTGAGTAGCCAGGCCATCAAGGCGTAGCAAGTCAGCACCACCGGCATGCCGAGCACGTCATCGGCCAGTATCGCTGGTTGCAACTCGGCGACCGCCACCACCGCCACCAGGGCCATCACTACCAGGCCGAGTCGGCGAATCCAGCCTTGAAGGAATTCGACCTGAGGTTTTTCCCAGCGGAAATGCAGTTCGGCCACGCCGCCCGGCGCGAGGATGCGGTAGGCGGTGTAGAACACCAGCCAGGCCTGGGCCATTTGCAGCAGCGCCGCGCCCATATTGGCGTTCTGCCCGCGAGCGTCGATCTGCAACGCCAGGCCGCACAAGGCCAAACCCAGGGATACCGGCATCGCCAGCAGGATGTTGATCAGAATCGCTTGCGGTGTGTGCCACTGGCTGTCGCGCTTGAAATGGCCGATGTCCAGGTGAACCTTGTTCAGGCGCGCATACAGATTTTTTCGGCGCCACAACAGCGCCCCGATCAGAAAGGCCAGCGGCAGGAACAGCAGCGGCCGCTGGGTCAGGCCATCGGTCAGCTCACTCACGCTCGAGGCCCACGGCAGGGTAGTGACCTGACGTTCCAGGCGTTCCGGCACGGCGTATATCCACTCAAGATCCAGCGGCTTGTTGCTGGGAATCCAGAACATTTGTTCATCCAGCGTCGCCCTTAGGCTTTGCGCGGTGCTGAGCAGTTGTTTCTGATTGAGTTGCAACGTGATGGATTCGTTGAGTACTGCGCTCAGTTCGCGATTCAAGCGCTCCAACAGGTCTGCGCGGGTGGTGGCCAGTTCCAGCAGGCTCTTGCGCAGTTGCGGGGTGATTTGCTCGGGCTGTTGTGTCGCCAGCAGGTTGTCGACATAGGTTGTCGGGTTGCTGAGCAGTTCCCGTTGCTGGCTGACTTCGAACTGATACAGGCGAATGTCGGCAATCTGGTCCGCCAGATCGCGGTCGAGCTTGAGACGCGGCAGGGCCTGTTTCTGTTTGTACAGAATCTTGGAGAGCAGCAGGCTGCCCTTGAGCACGTTGATCTGTTCCTCCAGCGCCGAGTCGCTCTGGGTCACGCTGTCCAGTTGCTGCTTGGTCTGCAGGTTCTGTTGGGTGACTTCATTGAGGCGGTCGGTGCTTTTGAGCAGGTAGTCGGAGAGCTTCAGGTTGGCCGCGCTTTCGGTGGCCAGCAGGCTGCTGCCGCCGGCCTTCTGCGCTTCGATGGACTGCTGAGTGACGGTCTCTTGAGACTGGGCCAGGCGCTTCTGGTTGATCAGGGTTTGCAGCTCCTGGATCTCTTGATCCAGGCGATTGGATTTTTCCGTGAGCAGGTCATGCTGGCTGTTGCCCAAATCCTGCAACAGGCTGTTGCCGGCCAGTTCCTGGCGACGCAACGGGATCAGTGCATTCAGCGCCGCGAGCTCGGCGTTGAGCTGGTCGCGCTGCTCGGCGGTCAAGGTCTTGCCGCTGTCCTTGCCGAGCTTGAGGATGTTGTTGATCTGCTGGATGCGTGTCTGGCTGGCAGATATTTCGGCCTGGGCGCGCTCGGGGCGAGTCTGGGCGGTGATGATCAGGCTGTTCGCTTCGGCCAGGGCTTTCTGCAGATCGCTTTGCTGGGTGGAGCGCTCGGTCAGCAATTGCTCAAGCTGCTGAATGGTCTCTTTGGTATAGCGTTGCGCCACCGGCACCACTTTGGTGGCCTTGAGGCGGGTCAGTTCGCGCTGGTTCTCGATGTTCTGCTTTGGCGCATTGGTCAGCTGCTGCTTGAGATCAATCAGCTTCTGATCGTAATTGCGCTGGTTGTTGAGTTGGGTGAGCGTGCCCTGCAAGACCGCTTGCAGGGCCTTTTGATCGGCTTCCGGCAGTTTGCGGTCGGCGATCTTGTTCAGGCTCGCCTGCACGGCTTCGCTGGACGGCGGTTCGGCGGCTTGCAGCGTGCTGATGGAAAGACTCAAGCCCAGCAGGGCCATGATGAAAAAGGTGCGCAGAGTTGACATAAAGACCGATCGAAAACGAGACGAAGTGTGGAGTTTAGAGGAACAGGCCGGGGCCGGGGCGACTTCCTTCGGGGAATCTGACGCCTACCTTACCAATCTTGTTCCCTTCCATGACAGCGACGGTCCAGAGGGTGTTATTCCATTCCACCTGGTCGCCCACTACGGGGGCACCGCCCACTTTCTGGGCAATGAAGTGGCCCAGGGACATGTTTGGATCGATGCCTTCGACTTTCAACCCGTACAGGGCAGCAACCGCGGCCAGCTGGGCGTCTCCTTCGAGTACGAAGTCGCCGAAGAAGCGCAAATCCAGCCCCCGTTGCGGGGCCTGACTGAAGAGTTTTCCGAGGGCCGGAAGGTTGTGTTCATGGCCGATTACGCAGAGCAAATCATCGACTTCGAGCACTGTGCTACCCGACGGATGGAGCAGTTGTTGGCCACGAAAGAGGGCCGCGATACGGGTACCTTCGGGCATTTTCAGCTCGCGAAGAGGGGATCCAATGCACCATTTCTCGGCACCAAGGCGATACACGAACAGCTCCCACTCGCTGGTGACATGCACTTCCAGCGCCGATCGGGAAATCGGCAAGGGCTCCGGCGGGACGGTCACTTTCAAAAGTTTGGCAACCCAGGGCAGGCTCGTGCCTTGCACCAGCAGCGATACCAGGACGATAAAGAACGCCAGATTGAAGTAGAGCTGAGCATTGGGTAGCCCCGCCATCAGCGGGAACACCGCCAGAATGATCGGTACGGCACCGCGCAGGCCAACCCAGGAAATGAATGCCTTCTCGCGACCATGGAACGCCTTGAAGGGCAACAGGCCGACCAGCACTGACAGCGGGCGGGCAAACAGAATCATCCACAGCGCCAGGCCCAGCGCCGGCAAAGCAATCGGCAGCAGGTCATGGGGCGTAACCAACAGCCCCAGCACCAGGAACATGCCGATCTGCGCCAGCCAGGCCATGCCGTCGAGCATATGCAAAATGCCGTGCCGACTGCGGACCGGGCGGTTGCCGATCACCAGGCCACACAGGTACACCGCCAAAAAGCCGCTGCCGTGCAGGGCGTTGGTCAGGGCAAACACGACCAATCCGCCAGCAATCACCAGAATCGGATAAAGGCCGGTCGCCAGGTTGATACGGTTGACCAGTTGCAGCATCAGCCAGCCACCACCGAGGCCAATCACACCGCCGATGCCGAACTCACGCACCAAATGCCCCAGCAGATCCCAGTGCAGGCCCGTCTCGCCGCTGGCAAGCATATCGATCAAGGTCACGGTGAGAAACACCGCCATCGGATCGTTGCTGCCGGATTCGATTTCCAGGCTCGCGCTCACCCGTTCGTTCAGGCCCTTGCCGCCCAGCAGCGAGAACACGGCCGCGGCGTCGGTGGAGCCGACGATGGCGCCGATCAGCAGGCCCTGAATCATATTGAGGTCGAACAACCACGCCGCCGCCATTCCGGTCAGCCCGGTGGTGATCAACACTCCGACCGTGGCCAGCGACAGCGCCGGCCATAACGCCACGCGGAAACTCGCCACCCGGGTGCGCAAGCCGCCGTCGAGCAGGATCACTGCCAGGGCGAGGTTGCCGACCAGATAAGCCGTTGGGTAGTTATCGAAAATAATGCCGGCACCGTCGACACCGGCCGACATGCCCACCGCGAGGATGATCACCAGAATCGGGATACCGAGGCGCGATGAAAGTGAGCTCACCAGAATGCTCGCACCTACCAGCAACGCGCCGATCAAGAACAGGCTGTTGATGGTCGTCGCATTCAAAGGCAGTACTCCAGAAAGCTAAAGGCGGGCACAAACTGACCATGCAGTCTGCGTGCCAGCGATTCTAACCTGTTGAAATGTGATGCTGTCAAAAAGCTTTTGCAGATCAAAAGATCGCAGCCTGCGGCAGCTCTCCTACGAGCGCTGCGATCTTTTCGGCCTTACTCGGTTACAGGCTAAACCGCCCAACCATGTTGTTCAGGTCCAGCGCCAGGCGCGACAGCTCGTTGCTGGCCGCGCTCGTCTGGTTGGCGCCCGTGGCCGATTGCACCGACAGGTCACGAATGTTCACCAGATTGCGGTCCACTTCACGGGCCACCTGTGCCTGCTCTTCGGCCGCGCTGGCGATCACCAGGTTGCGTTCGTTGATTTCGACGATGGCGCTATTAATAGTGTCCAGCGACATGCCTGCACCACGGGCAATATTCAAGGTCGATTCGGCGCGTTCGGTGCTGTTGCGCATCGAATCCACGGCGTGTTCGGTGCCGCTCTGGATGCTGCCGATCATGCGTTCGATTTCGCTGGTCGACTGCTGGGTGCGATGGGCCAGGGCACGCACTTCGTCGGCGACCACAGCGAAACCACGACCGGCTTCACCGGCACGGGCTGCTTCGATGGCTGCGTTCAATGCCAGCAGGTTGGTCTGGTCGGCCAGGCCGCGAATCACGTCCAGCACTTTGCCGATGTCTCGCGACTCATTAGCCAGATCGCCGATCAGGGTGGCGGTGCTCTGTACGTCGGCGCTCATGCGCTCGATGGCACTCACGGTTTCCTGTACCAGGTCACGACCGTCGCCAGCCGACGTGGTGGCGTTTTTCGAGGCTTCGGAGGTGCTCACGGCGTTGCGGGCGACTTCTTCCACGGCGCTGGTCATTTCATTGACGGCGGTGGCGGCCTGTTCGATTTCGTTGTTCTGCTGGGTCAGGCCACGGGCGCTTTCGTCGGTGACGCTGTTGAGCTCTTCCGCGGCGGACGCCAGTTGCGTGGCCGAACCGGAAATCCGTTGCAGGGTGTCACGCAGTTTTTCCTGCATCTTCGCCATGGCGGCCAGCAGGCGACCGGCTTCGTCTTCACCGTCGACCGTGATCGGGCGCGTCAGGTTGCCTTCGGCGATTTCTTCGGCGGCGCTCAGGGCATTGGCGATTGGCTTGGTGATGCTGTTGGTCAGCAGCCAGGCGAATAGCAGAGTCAGGCCGGTGGCGATGACCAGCAGGGTCACCACCAGGTTGAAGGCCGACGAGTACTGATCGGCGGCTTGCTGGTTGGTGTCCACGGTCTGCTGGGTATTGATCTCCAGCAAGCGGTTGAGCACGGTGTTGATGGCTTCAGAGTTGTTCATCAAATCGGTGTTGAGCAGCGTGCGCAGTTCGTCGACCTGATTGTTGCGCGACAGGCTCTTCATCCGGTCTTCGATCTGGCGGTACTGCCCCAGCAACTGCACATATTGATCATAGGCTGCACGCTCCTGCGGGCTGGCGATCAACTTTTCGTAGGCCGCCTGAGCCGCTCGGATCTGCTGGTTACGGGTTTCCAGCAGATCGATGGTTTTCTGCTGGACGTCTGGCTCACGATTCACCAACAGGCGATAAGACAGCACGCGCAGACGCAGGGTCAGCTGAGTGAATTCATCGAGGCTTTTAATGCTCGGCACGCTGTTCGAGGTGATCTCCTCGGCTGCGTCGCGAATCTTGCTCATCTGGTTCAGGGCGAATACACCCAGGATCAGCAGCATGGCGCCAATCAGGGTAAAACCGAGGAATGCCCGCGGTGCGATATTCATATTTCGTAAAGACATGGTGTTCACCGAAAAAAGCGCATCCGTGCGGGGCTGAGACTGCTGTATGCATGACTTATCGGTCATACGACTAAAGTCTTGAGGTGCTGCGCGCTTTTGTCGCAGAAGGGTTGCGGCGACGAAGTGCAGGAACCAGAGCCGCCAAACACAGTCTTTAAAGATCGCGAGGAAGGTCGCCCGCCAGCAAAATCAAGGCCTTGCGCCCGAATAACCCTGGCGTCAGTGGTGACTTTTCTTTATCGTACGCGCCCTTTGAAAATGCCTGGAAAATCAAAATGTTGGAAGCATCCCTAAGCCAATTGGAACAACTGGTCAGCGACCTGGTGCAGCAGAACCAGACCCTGCTCGGCACCAATCAATCCCTGAGTGCAGAACTGGCCCAGGTCAAGGATGAAAACGAAAGCCTGCAACTGAGCCTGATGGAACAGGAAGAGAAACAAGGCACCACCGCCGCACGCATTCAGGCCTTGGTTGAGCGCGTCAGCGCCGGCCCTGTCAGCGCATGAGTTATGGCGCCGCAGGGGTAAAAGTCGTCTCGATTCTGGGGGAGGACTATTCGATCAAGGCGCCGGCCGGGGAAGAGCAGACCCTGCTGGACGCCGCATTAATGTTGAAAGCCGCCCTGGCCGAGACCAAAAAGAAATACCCGACGCTGATCGGTGACCGCTTGCTGGTGTTGGCGGCGATGAATCTGTGCTCGCAGCAGATCGAAATGCAAAAGCGTCACCAGCAAGAACTCGACCGTTACCAAGAGCAAGTCAGCGCCACGGTTGAAGTGATCGCCAAGACCATCAATCAGGCCTGATCAGCTTTGCGCACAACCAAAGAATAAATTGTCGTTTGAGTTGTATACAATCGGCATGGCTGTTGCAGTGTTTCAGCCTCTTATTCTTTGGGGGTGCTCCATGCAGTTCTGGCGACGCAGTATTCAGTGGCAGTTGATCCTGAGCATGGGCACCGCCCTGCTGGTCAGTATTCTGATCGTGGTTGGCGTTTATACCCTCGTGGTCGACCGCCTCGCCCAGCGCTATCTGGTCGAACAAGCGCTGCCGTCGAGCATCGAGGCGATGCGCAACGACATCGAACGAATCCTCGTTCAACCCCTCACCGCCGCCAAGGACATCGCCAGTAACAGCATGGTGCGCGACTGGTTGGCCGGGGGCGAAAGCAGTGCCCAGACCGACACCTTCGTGAAGTATCTGGAAGGCCTGCGCGCCGAGCACAAAGCCTTTACCGCGCTGATTATCGGGGCCGCTTCAAGCCATTACTTCACTGAAAAAGGCCTGGACCGGACGCTCAGCCGTTCCAATCCCAACGACGCCTGGTTCTATTCGTTCCTCGACAGCAACCAGCCGCGCACCCTCAATATCGACAATGACACCGCCACCGGTGAGTTGGCGCTGTTCATCGACCTCAAGGTCGAGCAGGCCGGCAAAGTCGTGGGCGTCGCCGGGCTGGGCCTGAGCATGAAAGAACTGTCGGAGCTGATCCAGAATTTCAACTTCGGTGAACGCGGCAAGGTCTATCTCGTGCGGTCCGACGGTTTGATCCAGATTCACCCCGAGGGGCAGTTCAGCGGCAAGCGTACGCTGGTCGAGCAGATCGGTGCCACGGCGGCGCAAGCGGTCATGGGGCAGCTCTCTACCTCCACCGCGTTCGCCACCAGCAGTTTTGTCCGCGATGGCGAAGATTTTCTGGCATTGAGCCTGCCGCTGCGTGATCTGGGCTGGACCCTGGTGGCCGAAGTGCCACAGTCGCAGATCTACGCCGAAGCCCGCCGCGCGATGTGGATGAGCAGTGGTATCGGCCTGGCGGTGGCACTGGTTTGCCTGATGCTGGTGGTGTTGTTGGCCCGTGGATTGGTACGGCCGATTCGTCAGGTAACAGCGGCGCTGGTAGCCATCGGTAGCGGTGGTGGAGATTTGACCCACAGGTTAGATTCCAGCCGAGCCGATGAGCTGGGTGACCTCGCTCGCGGCTTCAATCGGTTCCTGGAGAGTCAGCGCGACATGATCGGCGAAGTCTTGGCCACCAGTGAACGTTTGCGCACGGCGGTCGGCCAAGTGGCGCGGGTGGTGGACAACACGGCCGAACGCTCGGGCCGTCAGCAGGAAATGACCGACATGGTCGCCACCGCCGTCCACGAAATGGGCCTGACTGTGCAGGAAATCGCGCAGAACGCCGGCAACGCGGCCGTTGCTTCGCAAACCGCGCGGGATGAAGCGCTGCAGGCGCGGGTCGTAGTGGGCGGGTCGATTCGGCATATCGAAAGCATGTCCGACGAGATCGGTATTGCTGCCGGTGCGGTGGGTGAGTTGGCCCATCAAGTGGCGTCCATCGATCAGGTGTTGGCGGTGATTCGCGGGATTTCCGAGCAAACCAACCTTTTGGCTTTGAATGCGGCCATCGAAGCGGCGCGGGCCGGGGACATGGGGCGCGGGTTTGCTGTGGTGGCCGATGAAGTGCGGACATTGGCGCGGCGGACTCAGTCGTCCACCGACGAGATTCAGCAGATGATCGGCAGCCTCAAGCAAGGCGCGGAGAATGCGGTGTCTTCCATGCACGCCGGGCAAGCGGCGACCGGCACCGGCGTTGAGTCGAGCCAGCGCACCGGGGCGTCGTTGACGGCGATTACCGGGCAGGTCGAGCGCATCAGCGACATGAACCATCAGGTGGCCACGGCGACGGAAGAGCAGTCGGCGGTGACTGAGGAGATCAACCGGAATGTGCAGGGGATTTCTGATTTGGCCCGGGCTACGGCGGGGGAGGTCAGGGCTTGCCGTGAGGATTGTCAAATGTTGCAGCGGTTGGCGGATGATCTGGCGCGGCAGATGGGTGGGTTCAAGTTGAGCTGATCAAGACCGATCGTTCCCACGCTCTGCGTGGGAATGCAGCCCGGGACGCTCCGCGTCCCATTGGAACGCGGAGCGTCCCCTGAGGCGTTCCCACGCAGAGCGTGGGAACGATCAGTGAGCGGGTGTCAGAACCACTCATCCTGCATGCCCAGGCACACATCATCCCGCGCCTCAAGAATCGCCAGTTCATGGTGGCAACCCGGCACTTCCCACGTCAGGAAATACCGCGCTGCTTGCAGCTTTCCTTTATAGAAGCTCACATCCGCCGTATTGCCCTTGGCCAACCCTTCCTCGGCACGAATCGCCTGTTCCAGCCAGCGCCAGCCGATCACCGTGTGCCCGAACACTTTCAGGTACAGCGCCGAGTTCGCCAGGCTGCTGTTGACCTTGCCTTGAGCCAGATCGGTCAACAGGCCGATGGTCACGCTTTGCAGGCGCGCTACCAGTTTCTCCAACGGCTCACGCAGCGGCGTCAGCGATTCATACGCTTGAGCGCGCTCGGCGGTATCGGCAATCAGCCGGATCAATTGCTTGAGCCCCGCACCCCCGTTCTGCGCCAGCTTGCGGCCCAGCAAGTCCAGCGACTGAATGCCATGAGTCCCTTCATGAATCGGGTTCAGACGGTTGTCGCGGTAATACTGCTCCACCGGATACTCACGGGTGTAACCGTGGCCGCCGAGAATCTGGATCGCCAGTTCGTTGGCCTTCAGGCAGAACTCCGACGGCCAGGATTTGACGATCGGCGTCAGTAAATCCAGCAGCTCATGGGCCTGCTTGCGCTCGGCCTCAGTCTCGAGGGTCGTGGTGTCATCGAACAACCGCGCCGCGTACAGCCCAAGGTCGAACGAACCTTCGACATAGGCCTTCTGGGTCAACAGCATGCGTTTGACGTCGGCATGCTGAATGATTGCCACCGGTGCGGTGGTCGGATCCTTGCTATCCGGCACTCGACCTTGCGGCCGCTCGCGGGCGTATTCCAGTGAATACAGGTAACCGGCGTAACCCAGCATCACCGCGCCCATGCCGACGCCAATTCGTGCCTCGTTCATCATCTGGAACATGTAGCTCAAACCGTGGTGCGGCTTGCCCACCAGATAGCCGACACATTCGCCGTTGTCGCCGAAGTTCAGCGCGGTTGACGTGGTGCCGCGCCAACCCATCTTGTGGAACAACCCGGCCAGCAACACGTCGTTGCGTTTGCCCAGGCTGCCGTCATCGTTGACCAAAAACTTGGGCACGATAAACAACGAAATGCCCTTCACCCCGGCCGGCGCGTCCGGCAGTTTGGCCAGCACCATGTGCACGATGTTTTCCGAAAGCGGGTGATCGCCGCCGGAGATGAAGATCTTGTTGCCCTTGAGTCGATACGTGCCGTCGGCCGCAGGCTCGGCGCGGGTACGAATATCCGACAGCGATGAGCCGGCATGTGGCTCGGTGAGGGCCATGGTGCCGAAGAAGCGGCCGTCGATCATCGGTTGCAGGAAGCGCTGCTTCTGCTCATCGGTGCCGAAGCTTTCAATCAGGTTCGCCGCGCCCATGGTCAGGAACGGGTAAGAGGTCGACGCCGCGTTGGCCGACTGAAAGTGCGCAAAGCACGCTTGGGACAACAGTGTAGGAAGTTGCATGCCGCCGGCTTCGAAACTGCGCGCGGCGTTGAGGAAACCGGCTTCGAGGAACGCATCCACCGCCGGTTTCACTTCCGGAATCAGAATTGCCTGACCGTCCTCATAGCGCGGTTCGTTCTCGTCGCCCTTGCGGTTGTGCGGGGCGAAGAACTTCTCGGCGATGCTGCGGGCGGTGCCGATAGCCGCATCGAAGGTTTCGCGGTTGTGCTCGGCGAACCGCTCACGCTGGGTCAGGCCCTCGGCATCAAGGACTTCATACAGCTCGAAAGCCAGATTGCGGGAACTGAGCAACGTCTCGGACATGGCGGCCTACCTTTTTTTGGAATGGGCCGAGTCTAGATGTGGGAAGGGCGGGGTGAACAGGATGATTGATGAGCGTGATGGAGAGGCAGAACGAGAGGGAAGGATAAAGCTGGGGAGGACGGTCATGATCGTTCCCACGCTCCGCGTGGGAATGCAGCCCGGGACGCTCCGCGTCCCCAAACGGCGTGACGCAGAGCGTCACAGGAGGCATTCCCACGCAGAGCGTGGGAACGATCACGAGGAGGGTTTAGCCGATAGTCATCAAACTGGCATTACCACCCGCCGCCGCGGTGTTAACACTCAACGCCCGCTCGATCACCAGACGCTCCAACGCAATATTGGTTTCGCCCTGCGACAAGCCATGAACCCCAACAATCGCACCGGCACGCTTGGCCACTTGCTGGCAGACCGCACGCAACTGATCGGAATGGCCGTGATGCAGAACCGCATCAATCACCACTTCGTCCTTGGTCCAGTCAGCCACCCGCTTGATCCGCGCCTGAATTTCTTTCGGCAGGCGTGCGAACAGGGCCTTGCCCGGTTCAGCGTCCGGCCATACCGCCGAGCCGCCCACGGCCAATACCGCAGCCAATTGAGTCAGCAGATCGCCTTCGACGTCCGCCAGGCACAGCACGTGTTCACGCGGCAGGATGGCATAGCTGTTGCGCTCACCGGTCGGGCCCGCCAGAACACGGGTGATCCCGCTTTGCGATTGCGCCGCGAACTGTACGCACAGGGTGCTCAAGTCAGTGAACTTGTTGCTGTCGGCCCAGGCTTTCAGCGCAGTCAGCGGTTTGCTCATGGCATCACGCAGACGGACGTCCGGTGCAGCGATAGCATCGCCGCGAGCGAAGGATTGTTCGATTGCATCGGTAGGACGCGTCGACAACAAACGGTACAGGTACAACGGACCACCGGCTTTCGGGCCAGTACCCGACAGACCTTCACCGCCGAACGGTTGCACGCCAACCACAGCACCGACGATGTTGCGGTTCACGTAGACGTTACCGGCGTTGACGTTGTCGATCACCTTGGCGATGGTCTCGTCGATACGAGTGTGCACACCCAAGGTCAGGCCGTAGCCGGAAGCGTTGATCTGACCGATCAGTTGATCGATGTCTTTGCGCTTGTAGCGAACCACGTGCAACACCGGACCGAAGATCTCCCGTTGCAGTTCGTCGAAGCTTTCCAGCTCGATCAGGGTCGGCATCACGAAGGTGCCGCGTTTGACTTCTTCGCTGTTGGCGATGGCCACCTGGTACACGTTGCGACCTTTGTCGCGCATGGCCTGGATGTGCTTCTCGATGCCCGCCTTGGCTTCGGCGTCGATCACCGGGCCGATGTCCACGGACAGACGCTCAGGGTTACCGAGACGGCATTCAGCCATGGCGCCCTTGAGCATTTCGATGACACGGTCAGCGGAATCTTCCTGCAGGCACAGCACCCGTAGAGCCGAGCAACGCTGGCCGGCGCTGTCGAAGGCCGAGGACACCACGTCGATCACCACCTGTTCGGTCAGCGCCGAGGAATCGACGATCATTGCGTTCTGGCCACCGGTTTCAGCGATCAGCGGAATCGGACGGCCCTGAGCATCCAGACGACCGGCGACGTTGCGTTGCAGCAGACGCGCGACTTCGGTGGAGCCGGTGAACATCACGCCTTTGACCCGATCATCGCCGACCAGACGGGCGCCGACGGTTTCGCCACGGCCCGGCAGCAATTGCAGCACGCCTTCCGGAATCCCGGCTTCGATCAGCAAACGCACGGCTTGAGCGGCCACCAGCGGGGTTTGTTCCGCAGGCTTGGCCAGTACCGGGTTACCGGCGGCCAGGGCAGCAGCGACCTGGCCACTGAAGATTGCCAGCGGGAAGTTCCACGGACTGATGCACACCACCGGACCCAATGGACGGTGGGCGTCGTTGGTGAAATCGTTGCGCGCCTGCACCGCGTAATAACGCAGGAAGTCCACGGCTTCACGCACTTCGGCGATGGCGTTGGCGAAGGTCTTGCCGGCTTCACGCGCCAACAGGCCCATCAACGGCTGGATCTCGCCTTCCATCAAATCGGCGGCACGTTCCAGAATCGCGGCGCGTTCGGCCGGCGGGGTGGCCTGCCAGATCGGTGCGGCGTTCAGGGCGCACTGGATCGCGTTGTCGACGTCTTCGACGGTGGCTTCTTGCACGTGACCAACCACGTCACGCAGATCGGACGGGTTCAGGACTGGCGCAGGGGTTTCGCTGCTGGACGCGCAGCCGAGCATCGGCGCCGCTTTCCAGTTGTTATGAGCGGTAGCCAGCAAAGCACAGGACAGCGAAGCCAGACGATGTTCGTTGGCCATGTCGATGCCGCTGGAGTTGGCGCGCTCGGCACCATACAGGTCACGCGGCAGCGGGATACGCGGGTGTGGCAGGCCGAAGCCGCCTTCCAGCGTCGCCATCTGCTCGATGCTGGCCACTGGATCGGCCACCAGTTCCTGAATCGAAATGGACTGGTCGGCGATGCGGTTGACGAACGAAGTGTTCGCGCCGTTTTCCAGCAGACGACGCACCAGGTACGCCAGCAGTGTTTCGTGCGTGCCAACCGGAGCGTACACGCGGCACGGACGGTTCAGCTTGCCTTCGGAAACTTTGCCTACAACCTGTTCGTACAGCGGTTCGCCCATGCCGTGCAGGCACTGGAACTCGTACTGACCCGGGTAATAGTTCTGACCGGCGATGTGGTAAATGGCCGACAGGGTATGGGCGTTGTGCGTGGCGAACTGCGGATAAATGACTTCCGGCACCGACAGCAGTTTGCGTGCGCAGGCAATGTAGGAAACGTCGGTGTACACCTTGCGGGTATAGACCGGATAGCCTTCCAGGCCTTCGACCTGGGCGCGTTTGATTTCGCTGTCCCAGTACGCGCCTTTTACCAGGCGGATCATCAGGCGATGACGGCTGCGACGAGCCAGGTCAATCACGTAGTCGATCACGTACGGGCAACGCTTTTGATAAGCCTGGATCACGAAACCGATGCCGTTCCAGCCGGTCAGTTGCGGCTCGAAGCACAGGCGCTCCAGCAGATCCAGCGACAGCTCGAGGCGGTCGGCTTCTTCGGCGTCGATGTTCAGGCCGATGTCGTATTGCTTGGCCAACAGGGTCAGCGACAGCAGGCGCGGGTACAGCTCGTCCATCACGCGCTCGTACTGGGCGCGGCTGTAACGCGGGTGCAAGGCGGACAGCTTGATCGAAATACCCGGGCCTTCATAAATCCCACGACCGTGGGAGGCTTTGCCGATCGAGTGAATGGCTTGCTCGTACGAGGCCAGGTACTTCTGGGCATCATGCTCGGTGAGTGCAGCTTCACCCAGCATGTCGTAGGAATAGCGGAAGCCCTTGGCTTCGAACTTGCTGGCGTTGGCCAGGGCTTCGGCAATGGTTTCACCGGTGACAAACTGCTCGCCCATCAGGCGCATGGCCATGTCGACACCCTTGCGGATCATCGGCTCGCCGCTCTTGCCGATGATGCGGCTCAGGGACGAGGTCAGGCCCGCTTCGTTGTGGGTAGCGACCAGTTTGCCGGTCAGCAGCAAGCCCCAGGTGGCGGCATTGACGAACAGCGACGGACTGTTGCCCAAGTGCGGCTGCCAGTTGCCGGTGCTGATTTTGTCGCGGATCAGCGCGTCACGGGTGCCTTTGTCCGGAATACGCAACAGCGCTTCGGCCAGGCACATCAGTGCTACGCCTTCCTGGGACGACAAGGAAAATTCCTGCAACAGGCCCTGAACAATCCCGGCACGGCCGCCGGCGCTTTTCTGATTGCGCAGTTTTTCGGCAATCGAGGCGGCGAGCTTGTTGGTGGCTTCCGCCATCGGGGCCGGCAGGCGCGCCTGCTCGATCAGCATCGGCACCACTTCAGGTTCCGGGCGACGGTAGGCGGCAGTGATAGAGGCGCGCAGCACCGATTGCGGGAGGATGCTTTCAGCGAACTCCAGGAAGCACTGATGCGCGTGATCGACATGGATCTCGCCCGCGTCGTCAACTTCCTTGCCGTTCAAACCGTTCAGCTCGGACAGGGTTGCACCACCCTCGAGTTTTTCCAGGTAATTGAAAATTGCCTGCTTGATCAGCCAGTGCGGCGTGCGATCAATCGAGGTCGCGGCGGCCTTGAGGCGTTCGCGGGTCGGGTCGTCAAGTTTGACCCCAAGGGTGGTGGTAGCCATATTTTTATCCTCATGTTTGCCACGACCGCGTGGCATCAGCTGGCGGCAAGATTAGCTGTGCGTTGGTTGAGGTGCAACCGGGTGCAACCCTTTTTTTGTCGGAATAATAAGCAGCTCGTCAGGAAACTGATTCTGGTGTATCCCTCCCGCGCCGGCTTGGTGCTTTTACTTCTAGTGCAACCCGGAAAACGCCCTGAAAAGGAGCAAAAACCGACCCTTTTCAAGAAAATCCGACTAGGTGCAACTTATTCGCACGAAACTGGTTGCACCTTATTTGCTTTGTTGAATAGCATTCGCGGCCAAGGTGCAACCGGTCAAAAAGATCGGTGTGCCGGCTGATGGCTTTCCTGGGGAAACATCAGTCATAAATGCGCGGGACCCCGAATCGTCCGTCAAACGTCGTCGTTTGCGAGCGGTTCACCAGCCGCTGCTACATAAAAACAATGCCAGGGCGTAACTCAATGAGCGTAAGCAATCCAACCCTGATCACGTTCGTGATCTACATCGCAGCAATGGTGCTGATCGGCTTCATGGCCTATCGCTCCACCAACAACCTTTCTGACTACATTCTGGGCGGTCGTAGCCTGGGCAGCGTCGTGACCGCACTCTCTGCCGGTGCTTCCGACATGAGCGGCTGGTTGTTGATGGGCCTGCCGGGCGCTATCTACATGTCCGGTCTTTCCGAAAGCTGGATCGCCATCGGCCTGATCGTCGGTGCTTACCTGAACTGGCTGTTCGTTGCCGGCCGTCTGCGCGTGCAGACCGAGCACAACGGCGATGCGCTGACCCTGCCGGATTACTTCTCCAGCCGTTTTGAAGATAAAAGCGGCCTGCTGCGGATCATCTCTGCGGTCGTGATCCTGGTGTTCTTCACCATCTACTGCGCTTCCGGCATCGTGGCCGGCGCCCGTCTGTTCGAAAGCACCTTCGGCATGTCCTACGAGACAGCGCTGTGGGCCGGTGCCGCGGCGACGATTGCCTACACCTTCGTCGGTGGTTTTCTGGCAGTGAGCTGGACTGACACCGTACAAGCCACGCTGATGATCTTCGCCCTGCTGCTGACGCCGATCATCGTGCTGCTGGCGACTGGCGGCATCGACACCACGTTCCTGGCGATCGAAGCACAAGATCCAAGCAACTTCGACATGCTGAAAAACACCACTTTCATCGGCATCATCTCGCTGATGGGCTGGGGTCTGGGCTACTTCGGCCAACCGCACATCCTGGCGCGTTTCATGGCGGCGGATTCGGTCAAGTCGATCGCTAACGCTCGTCGCATCTCCATGACCTGGATGATCCTGTGCCTGGGCGGCACCGTCGCGGTAGGTTTCTTTGGTATCGCTTACTTCTCGGCCCACCCTGCCGTGGCCATGCCCGTGAGCGAAAACCACGAGCGCGTGTTCATCGAACTGGCGAAAATCCTGTTCAACCCGTGGGTTGCCGGTGTACTGCTGTCGGCCATTCTGGCGGCGGTAATGAGTACGCTGAGCTGTCAGCTGCTGGTGTGCTCGAGCGCCCTGACCGAAGACTTCTACAAAACCTTCCTGCGTAAAAGCGCTTCCCAGGTTGAACTGGTCTGGGTCGGTCGCGCCATGGTGCTGCTGGTTGCCCTGATCGCCATTGCGATGGCGGCTAACCCGGAAAACCGTGTACTGGGTCTGGTCAGCTACGCTTGGGCCGGTTTCGGTGCTGCGTTCGGTCCAGTCGTCCTGATCTCCGTGATCTGGAAAGACATGACCCGCAACGGCGCACTGGCCGGCATCCTGGTCGGCGCGATCACCGTGATCGTCTGGAAACACTTCGAGCTGCTGGGCCTGTATGAAATCATCCCTGGTTTCATCTTCGCCAGCCTGGCGATCTACATCGTCAGCAAGCTGGGCACGCCGACTCACGGCATGCTTCAGCGTTTTGCGGCTGCCGAGGCAGATTTCCGCCTGAACAAGTGATGGGGATGAGCTGAGGCTCTGACCTTTCGGCTACATGAAAACGGTCCGCTTCCTTTGGAAGCGGGCCGTTTTTTTTTGCGCTTTTACGTCTGGCGCAGGGCGTGAAGCATCGAAGTTCCACTGTGGGAGCGGGCTTGCCCGCGATAGGGTCCTGTCAGTCACACATATATTGCCTGACCCACCGCTATCGCGGGCAAGCCCGCTCCCACAGTTGTTCAGTGATGCTTCTGACAGGAATGTCTGTAGTGCTTTATCCCGATTTTTGAAGGAAAAATCCCTAAAAAAGTAGGGCTAATCTGATTTCCTTGTCCCTCCGTCAACACCCCTTGTCGCTCATGCAGAATCGCCCGCCTTCATTCTGCAGAGACACATCGGATGTTCGCGCCTGCCAATCAACCGCGTTTCACGTTGACCCTCGACGGCGTCCAGAATGAGCTCAAGGTACTTGAGTTCACGGGCAAGGAAGCCATCAGCCAACCCTATCGCTTTGACCTGGAACTGGTCAGCGAGCGCCCGGACCTGGAACTCGAAAGTCTGCTGCACCGTCAGGCATTTCTGAGTTTCGATGCGCACGGTTCCGGTATTCACGGTCAGATTTATCGCGTAGGCCAGAGCGATTCCGGCCAACGTCTGACGGGCTATCAAATCAGTCTCGTGCCGCGCCTGACGTATCTCGGTCAGCGTATCAATCAGCGGATTTTCCAGCATAAAAGCGTGCCGGCGATCGTCACGCAAATCCTCAAAGACCATGGCATCCAGCGCGATGCCTTCGAGTTCCGGCTCGGCAGCGACTACCCCGAGCGCGAGTACTGCGTGCAGTACGCCGAAAGCGACCTGGCATTCATTCAGCGTCTGTGTGCCGAGATCGGCATTCACTACCACTTCCAGCACAGCCCAGATGGGCACCTGTTGGTGTTCGGTGATGACCAAACGGTTTTCCCACGGCTGCCCGAACCGACGCTGTACCTGCCAGGCAGTGGGATGGCGGCAGAAGCGCCGGCAATCAAGCGGTTCAACGTGCGCCTGGAAACCCGGACCACAGCGGTCACTCGCCGGGACTACGACTTCCGCAAACCGCGTTTGCAACTCGAAAGCCGCCTCGACAGCGAGCAGCGACCGGTGCTGGAGGACTACCACTTCCCTGGTCAATTCACCGATCGCGAACACGGCAAGCATCTGGCGCAACGGGCCTTGGAGCGCCACGGCGCGGATTACCGTCAGGCCGAAGGTCGCGGCGACGAATCTGCTTTGGTCAGTGGGCATTTCCTACACCTCGCCGAACACCCGCGTCAGACGTGGAATGACCTGTGGTTGATCACCGAAATCGAACACCGTGGCCGGCAGCCGCAAGTGCTGGAAGAGTCGGCCACCGGCGACAGCCCGGATGATTTCCAAGGCTATCGCAATTCCTTTCTGGCGACGCCGTGGGACGTTGCTTTTCGCCCAGCGCTGGGGCCAGAAAAGCCACGCATGCTCGGCTATCAACCTGCCGTGGTCACCGGCCCGACTGACAGCGAAATCCATTGCGACGAGTACGGTCGAGTCAAGGTTCAGCTCGCCTGGGACCGTGACGGTCGGCTCAATGAGCATTCCAGTTGCTGGCTGCGTGTCGCCACTGGCTGGGCACACGACCGCTACGGCAGCGTGATGATTCCGCGCGTCGGCATGGAAGTGCTGGTGGGATTCGTCGACGCCGATGCCGACAAGCCGCTGGTCATGGGGTGCCTGCCCAACGCCGCGACCCCGGTGCCGCTCGATCTGCCGGCGGACAAGACCCGCAGCATTTTCCGTAGCCAAAGTAGTCCCGGTGGCGGTGGTTACAACGAATTGCGCATCGAGGATCGCAAGGGCGGCGAGGAAATCTACCTGCGCGCCCAGCGAAACTGGACTCAGCACGTACTGAATGATCAGCAGGTGCAGGTCGACAACCAGCGCAGCATCGTCGTCACCGGCACCGCCCGCCATGAGCTGAAGGCTGACGAAAAACGCATCACCCACGGTCAGCGCCAGACCGAAGTGCGGCAGGACGACCACCTGGTGGTGATCGGCGACCGGCACATTCGCGTGACCAGTCAGGCCCTCAACGCCAGCCAGCAATTCCACGTCAGCGCGGGCCAGCAAGTGGTCATCGACGGCGGTGCCAGCGCGACCATTCAGGCGGGCGGGCAGTGGATCAACATCGGGCCGGGCGGGATTTTCAGCAGCGTGCCAATTGTGGTCGGTGGTGCACCGATGGCGGCCATGGCAGCTGCGCCGAGCTTGCCGGATGTTCCGTTGAAACTCGCCGCCGCCCCGGCGGCGCTGCTCAGTGCCGCACAGATTCTCAGCCTGAAAAGTGATGCGCCGTTCTGTGAAGAATGCGAGCGCTGCAAGGACGGTGTTTGTGCAGCCTGATCCCTTGCCGCCTCACGCCTGGCTGGAGCGCCAGCCGCTGAAGCCGCGGGAGCAGCTGTTCGCGATTTTCAGCAGTGCCAGTGCGGCTGAACCGTTCAAAGCCTGGCAACGCTCGATCACCGCTCAAGCGCCGAGCCCGATCTGGGCTGATACCGCGTATGCCGAGTGGGATGCGGTGATGCCCTTTGTGGGAATCGTCCCTGCTGGCGGTGAGTTTCTGGAGTGGGTCGCTACGACCGAGTCCCACGATTGGGGTTGGCTGGCAGTTTCTTCTGCCTCTCAAAAAGCGTTGGTCGAGCATTTGCGTAGCCTCACTCAAGTTCTTTTGCCCAACGGCAACGCGGTGTTTTTTCGCTTCTGGGATGGGCGCTATTTGCTGCCGATTCTTCAGTCTGCCGACGTTAATGCCACGCAGTTAATGCCTGTCATCGACCGTTGTTTGATCAATGGGCAACCGCTCGATATCGGCGGCAGTGCGTTGAAAACCGCCAGGGTTTTCCCGTGGTGGGAAGTTTCTGAATCACTGCTCAAACACCTCACCGCCGAGTCCGCCACAACCCGCATCAACAACTTGATGAAGTGGTTGAGCGAGGACCGCCCAGACCTTTACGAAGCTTTTTCCGAAAGTGTGTTGCGGCACAAAGTTGCGAGCCTTCTTGAGACGCCAGACCTGCCTCAAGCGCCGAAATCAGCGTTGGTGGATTACCTGATGACGGAGCTGGACTGATGGATCAGATCGTTCGTATTGAGCAGGAGCTCGACGGTTTCAAAGACACCTTGAGTTTATATCGCCAGCAACTTGGCAGTTTTTTGAGCGGGAATGCGGACAGGGTTAGCCGAGTTACGGATATGCCGTCGCTGATGGGTATGGAGCGGAAGATCAAGCTGGGAAATACCAGCAAGTCGGTCAGTAGTCGCGATGACGATTTCTTCTCCAGCGTTGCGCAGTGTCCGGACAGCGGAATTCTGGAAATAGAGAGCAAGTTTGAATCGGTTTATGACATTCCGCTGGGGAATATTCGGGTCGATGTGATTGCAGAGGATGGCGGTGAAAGTACATCGGTCTCGCTTGATGAAAGCGGTAAAGGTCAGTTCGAAGGCTTACCGGGAAAGTTCTACCGTGTTCATGTCCAGAGCGAAGTTACCCCAACTCAAATCAATGATCTTTTCTCCTCATACAACGGCCTGACCACAGAGCTGGAGGGCTGGCTACGCAAGGAGTGGGAGGGGTTCAAACCGCAGTGGTCGCAGTCGACTTTTGTGGCCGCTGGTAACGGAATGCTGGCGGGAAGTTGGGCAGCAGTCATGGGCGTTTGGGATGGACTGAGCCTTGTCTTTGACATCCTTAAGAATCCAGGCGCTCACCTTGAACAACTCGGCAGTAGTGCGCAGCAACTCATCGATCTGGCGAAGCAATCACCAGCAACGATGGAAAAAGCCATGTTGCTGGCTAGCGATGAAGCGGCGCTTTGTCTGCTGTTTCGTGCTGCGAGTCTTTGGCTTTCGGCGTTACCGCCTAGCGAAATGGCTGGTAACTCGGCAGAGGTGGCCAGCCAGGTCATTGTCTCGGTACTGATCGATATTCTGATTGCTTTGGCGCTGGCCTGGACGGGGGTCGGTATACCCGTCGCCAAGGCCTATCTCACCGCTCGCGGGCTCAAGTACGGGGCGTTGCTGGCTGGTCTTGCGAAGCGTTTCGTCGATGCGACATTCAGCATCCTCACCACCTTCATGAAGTACGTCGACCAGTACAAAGCAGTCGCCGCACGCGGTGTTGCAGCGGGTCTGAAAAAGGGTCGCATGCAACTGCGCTGGGATGCCAAACGCAACACCACGCTCAAGCAAAACGAACACCACGACGATGTCTCAAAACAAGCCAAAAACCCCAACGGTGATAGCGTCGACTCCGTCGATAAAACCGCCACCAACAAATGCCCGGTGTCGATGGTCACCGGCGAGGAACTGCTAACCCTCACCGACGGTTCGCTGGACGGCATCCTGCCGTTCGACTTCACCCGCCTCTACCGCACCAGCGCCGCCGAGATCGACGGCGGCCTGGGTTTTGGCTGGAGCCATTCGTTATCCCATCGCCTGGAAATCGACGGCGACACGGTCATCTGGACCGACCACGAAAACCGCCGCACCTCCTTCCCGCTGCCATCCATTGAGCGCCCGGCGATCCACAACAGTTTGTCGCGCGCCGCGATTTTTCTCGGCGATGAACCCGAGGAACTGATCCTCGCCCAGGCTGGCGAAGAACCGCGTTTCTACCACTTCCGTAACGGTTTTCTGACCACGATCAGCGACGCGTACGACAACCGCCTGCGCATCACCCGCGACCGCCAGCAGCGCATCCAGCGCCTCGACAATGGCGCCGGCCGCGCCTTGCTGTTGCGTTATGACCGCGCGCATCTGGTCGCTGTCGACTATCAGGTGTTTGTTCCGGCGCACACCCTCGATGAGGCCTGGCATACCGAGCAAACGCTGGTCAGTTACCGCTACGACGAATGCGATCAGCTGATCGAAGCGAGCAACGCCGCCGGCGAGAGCGAGCGTTACGACTACGACGATCAACACGTGATCCTGCAGCGGCAACTGGCCGGTGGGGCGAGTTTCTTCTGGGAGTGGGAACGGTCTGGCAAGGCGGCACGCTGCATCCGGCACTGGGCGTCGTTTGCGCAGATGGATGCGCGCTATGTCTGGGATGACGAGGGTAGCGTCACCGTCCAGAACATCGACGGCAGCGAAGAGGTTTACGTCCACGACGACCGGGCGCGGCTGGTGCGCAAGGTCGAACTGGACGGCGGCGAACACCTCAAGGCCTACGACGACAACGGTCGGCTGATTGCCGAGCAGGATCCGCTCGGCGCCGTCACCGAATACCGTTACGACGAAGTCGGACGGCTGGTTGCGCTGATTCCACCGGACGACGAACCGACGGCCTACGAGTACCGCAACGGTTTCCTGCATGCGCGGTATCGCGGCGAGGCGGTATGGATCTATCGGCGCAATGCCCAAGGCGATGTCACCGAGGCCGTCGACCCGGACGGCCAAGTCACCCATTACCACTACGACGCCCAGGGGCGATTGCTGTCGATCCGCTATCCGGACACCAGTCGGCATGTGTTTGTCTGGAATGGTTTGGGGCAATTGGTCGAAGAAACCTTGCCGCAGGGTGGTCGGCGACAGTTTTCCTACGACGTCATGGGCCGGCGGATTACCAGCCAGGACGAATACGGTGCCGTCACCCGTTACCAGTGGGACGCCGTTGGCCGACTGATCCAGACGACACTTCCTACAGGCGCCACCCGCGCGTTCAGTTACAACGCCTACGGCCAAGTCACTGCCGAACAGGATGAACTCGGCCGCATCACCCGCTACGAATACGCCGACGACCTGCACCTGGTCAGCCGCCGGATCAATCCCGACGGCACGCAGCTCAAGTACCGCTACGATAACCCGCAGCTTCTGCTGACAGAAATTGAAAACGAATCCGGCGAAAAATATCAGCTGGACTACACCGCCAATGGATTGATCCGACAGGAAACCGGCTTTGACGGCCAACGCACGGCGTATGCCTATGACCTGAACGGACAACTGCTGGAGAAAACCGAGTTCGGTGATGACGGCTCGAAACTGGTTACCGGTTACGAGCGGGATTCGGCCGGGCGCCTGTTGGCCAAAACCCTGCCCGACGGCGTCAAAGTCGAGTATCGCTACGACAGCCTTGGCCGATTGGTTTCCGTCGATGATGGCCACGACCATCCACTGGAGTTCGAGTACGACAACCAGGACCGGTTGATCTCTGAGCACCAGGGCTGGGGCACCTTGCGCTACAGCTACGACGCCTGCGGCCAACTCAAACGCCTGCGCCTGCCGGACAACAGCAAACTCGACTACCACCACGCCAAGGGCGGTGCGCTGACGGCCATCGACCTCAACGGCGCGCGGCTCACCGCTCACCAATTCCAATTCGGTCGTGAGCAACAGCGCCAACAAGGTCTGCTGCTCAGCGAATATGCCTACGATGAACAAGGACGTCTGAAGGCTCATTCCGTCAGCCAACAGCAACAACCGCTGTATCGCCGCGATTATGCCTACAGCGCCAACGGAAACCTCGACCACATCGCCGACACCCGCCACGGCCAGCGCAGCTACCTTTATGACGCTCTCAACCGCCTGACCCGCGTCCGCCACACCCGCGACGATCCACCGGAAAGCTTCGCCCACGACCCGGCGGGCAACCTGCTGATGCAGGACCGCCCCGGCGCGGCAACCATCAAGGGCAATCGCCTGCTGATGCAGGGCGACCGGCATTACGACTACGACGCCTTCGGCAACCTGATTCGCGAACGCCGTGGTACTGCGCAAAAACTCGTCACCGAGTATCGCTACGACTGCCAGCACCGCCTAATCGGTGTCACCACCCCGGACGGTCGTTGCTCAAGCTACCGCTACGACGCCTTCGGCCGCCGCATCGCCAAAACCGTCGAGGGCAAGACCACCGAGTTCTTCTGGCAGGGCGACAACCTCGTCGCCGAAAGCAGAAAAGAGCATTACCGCAGCTACGTCTACGAACCCGGCAGCTTCCGCCCACTGGCCCTGCTCGACGGCAAAGGCCCGAAAAAGGCCTGCCCGTTCTACTACCAGCTCGATCACCTCGGCACGCCGCAGGAACTGACGGATTATGGTGGCGAGATCGTGTGGTCGGCGAAGTACAACGCCTACGGCAAAGTCACGCACCTGGCGTTCGGTGGGGGCGAGCAACTCGATCAGCCGCTGCGCTTCCAGGGGCAGTACTTCGACGTCGAGAGCGGTCTGCATTACAACCGGCATCGGTACTATGATCCGGAGGTTGGACGGTACCTGACGCCGGACCCGGTCAAGTTGGCGGGTGGGCTGAACCAGTACCAATACACGCCGAATCCGACGGGGTGGGTTGATCCGTTGGGGTTGAGCGGGAATTGTCCGCCGCCGAATAAGCCTGGGTGTGGGGCGCCGGATGATACGACTGGCGCTAAGGTTGATGAAGGTGAGCCGGCTCTGCCGAGGCTGACAGGTGAGCAGCGGCGGGAGAGGATTGAAGTTCTTAAGGAGGAGGTCGCTAAGCGTTGGGTTGAGCGTTTTGAGGGGAAGTACCCTGGAATGCATTCCATTGGTAAGCATAGTGTCGAGGTTCCTGATGCAGTAATTCGACAACGTTCGGTAGACGGTACTGATCCTATAACTAAGCTTCCCCATAAAAAAAATAAAGGAAATTTAAGCTCACAATATAAAAGCTGGAATTTGCATATGCATACGTTGAATGATGATATGACAAGGGTTGTTCGAGGGCTTCCGCAGTTCACTGGAAAAGATGTCAATGGCTATAATGTGGTTCGGAGGGAGAATAAAAATGTCGGGCGAGGATATAAGCCAAATAAAAAAGATCCCGAAAATCCCCACTTGATTGAAGATATGCACGGTTCAGAAACAAAATTTAGTAAAGGTGGAGATCCTAAACCTTTTACATCTCACCCAGTGATAATTAAATGATTAAAGATCCGTTTTTAAATCAGCCATACGCGCCTACGGTGAGGGAGATTATCGGCGATTTTGATATCTATGATAGGGAGCACACTCTTGGTCTAGAGCTCGAGAAATACAATATTAATCTTTCTGCTGATAGAAGGATTCTTGCGAAAAAATATATTCTGGAAAGTTACGATTTCTTGACTTATAGACATAAATTTTTGCTGGTGGCTGTCCTTGAGGCTGCACTGCAAGATGAGTTATATGATTTTCAGGCTTTACTAGAGCATGACTGCGAAAGTACCAATCGCTTTCCGGATTACTGGGATGTAATGGAAAATCCCCGTGCGTTTTTTGAAGATATTTACAGTGTTTTAAGTGAGGAATGGAAAGATCAATTGCAAAAAGCAAGTCTAGAGGACCAATCTAGTTGGTGAGAGGAGCTTTACGGAGCCAGTCTCGAAGATTGATCCGTTTGGTGTTTTTTTTACGCCTGTTATACGGTGATATTGCTGTGTTGGTGATGAGGTGTTTTTGCGAAAGATTTTATGTCTGAAAATATAACGAGGGAATTAATTCTCCAATGGGCATATGACGACATTGTCATCGATTTGTATGAAAGTGGCGATGATGGCGATGCTGCAATTTTCCAAAGTGAAGTAATGAGTGTTTTGGGTGCAAAAGGATTGTTGGAGTTGGCCGCCGATTAAAAATGCCCGAGTAGATTGTATTTTGCTGGATTGCTATCGAGCTATTTCTTGTGGATGTTTAGGCGTGGCACTAAGTTGCCGTTCCATTTCTCCCGATTCCGCGGAATTATGTCGAGAGAGGACTACAGGCAAGAAGTCATGAAGCGCGAAGACGAGATTTATGAACTTTGTTTGGTTCTAGATAGCATGCGAATTATTAAAGATCCTGCGATTCAGTCTCTATATAATCAGATTCTCGACTTTAGACATGACCAAAGTGAAAGTGGTTCTAGGTTCTACTATGAGTGTTGTTCTAGGCTGGATCTTAAATTATTTGAATAGTAGTGGTATTTGGGTGTGTCGCTTTTTTTGTGCGGCATGGCAGTATGTCGGCTATTTTTAGGGGTAGGGGATGTTGCGAAGTCCATTTGTGGATGAAGAGTTTGACGCAGGGCTAATGTGGTTCATTGGTCGATTTGATGTGTATGATCGAGAAGAAACGCTTGGTGCAGAGCTTGTGATTTACAATCCTAATGATAAATTTGATAGAGCGGAACTTATTAAAAGGTATGCTTTGGATTTAGGGTGTATTTCTTATAGGCATAAGCTTGTGTTGGTAGAGTCCCTGGCGAATAAACTTGGTGATAGAAATTATGATTTCCAAAGTTTGTTCGATATTGATGAGGGCGAAGCAGCCAGTTGGCCTCGTGGAGAGTGGTACGAATTGGAGAGCCCTCGGGAATTTCTTCAACATGTCTACACGCTGGCGCGAGAGGTTTGGAAAGAGGAGCTGCTCAAGGCGAGCCTGGAAGATCGAACGACTTGGTGAAGGAAGCAAATGTCCTGATAAGTCGCTGGCAGCGAAATTTCTGGGCAAGGTCGTCGGAAGTTTCCTTCAAGATGTAGCGGTTTCCATGAACTGGTGAACGCTGGGTTACAGGGATAGTCTTTCGCTGTCATCGCGGAAGCGGTGGCAGGGTGTAGGAACCCTTACTCCAATGTGCATCAGCGCTGTCGGTTGATTGCGGCACTTTAATAGTGTCCGTAACATCGTTCGCGGCGGCTGTGTGCGGGACACGCTTCGGCGTGGCTGAGTTGGAGTACCTCAGTTTCCTACTCCCGCGCACGGCTGCCACCCAAACCCGTAGGAAAGGTCGTTGGCAGCTTCAAACGTACTCTAAGGATGTTCAAAAAATGACGACGCTAACCCCCGATCCACCCTACGAAAAAATAATCCCTCATCCCGAAAACCGCTTCATGGCATTGACCGGCAACTGCAACGATATGCCCACCCTGTTCGTCGATACCCACGCGCCGCTCGATGTTTTATACGACGCTGCCAACTATCGAATTCGCGCCGTTACGCAGGTGCTTGAGAACATGTCGATGCGCGGTTCAGTCGAGTGCGAATCCTTCATTCTCAGCGACTTTGCCTTGCTCTGCGCCATTCCATTGCGCGATGGCTGTGATGTGCTGGATGTGATTGGGCGGCGGTTGCGGGCTCGGCCTTCGGAGTAAGGCTGCTGCAAGATCGTTCCCACGCTCTGCGTGGGAATGCAGCCGTGACGCTCTGCGTCACATCGGTGTCAGGCGCGAATTCGATTGCGTGGCTGGAACGCGGAGCGTCCCTTGAGGCATTCCCACGCGGGAGCGTGGGAACGATCAGCGTGCAGAGTAGCCGCTCAGCCACCAACCCCTGACGTTCTGCGCCGTACAAGGTAAACTTCCCGGCCTTCGCAGGAGCAATCATGAATTATCGTCACGCCTTCCATGCCGGCAATCACGCCGATGTGTTCAAACACCTGACTTTGACCCGCCTCATCGCCCTGATGTCGCGCAAGGAGCAGCCGTTTGCCTATCTCGACACCCACGCCGGTATTGGTCTGTATGACCTGCAGGGCGATCAGGCGAGCCGTACCGGTGAGTACCTGGAAGGGATCGCGCGGTTGTGGGATCAGCCGGATTTGCCGGCGCTGACTGCCGATTACATGAAGGTGCTGCACGACATGAACCCGGATGGCCAGTTGCGCTATTACCCGGGGTCGCCGGAGTTGGCGCGGCGTCTGACGCGGCCGCAGGATCGGCTGATGCTCAACGAGAAGCACCCCGAAGACGGCTTGCTGCTCAAGGACAACATGGCCGGTGATCGTCGGGTGAAGGTGCATTTGGGCGAAGGCTGGCATGTGCCGCGGGCGATGTTGCCGGTGCAGGAGAAGCGGGCGGTGATGTTGATTGATCCGCCGTTCGAGCAGCTTGATGAGATGCAGCGTTGTGCGGCGTCGTTGAAAGAAGCGATTGGCCGGATGCGCCAGACGGTGGCGGCGATTTGGTACCCGGTGAAGGATCAGCGCATGTTGCGTCGGTTCTATCAGGATTTGGCGGGTACGGGCGCGCCGAAGTTGTTGCGGGTTGAGTTGCTGGTGCATCCGCTGGATACGCCCAATAGCTTGAATGGTTCGGGGTTGGCGATTGCTAATCCGCCGTGGGGGCTGGAAGAGGAATTGCGTGAGTTGCTGCCGTGGTTGTCCAAGAAGCTTGGGCAGACCCAGGGTGGATGGCAGATGGATTGGTTGATTGCTGAGTAGCAGCTGCAAGTTTCAAGCTACAAGCTGCAAGTTAAAGCTGCGAGCACAGGGCTTGCAGCTTGAGGCTTGCAGCTTGTCACTGCTTATATAGGGCAGGTCACGCCTGTACCGCCAATCCCGCAATACCCTTCAGGGTTCTTGGCCAGGTACTGTTGGTGATACGCCTCGGCGAAGTAGAACGTCGGGGCTTCTTCGATTTCGGTGGTGATGGTGCCTTTGCCAGCCTTGGTCAGCTCGGCCTGGAACACTTGCTCGCTGTGCTTGGCGGCGGCCAACTGAGCCGGGTTGGTGGCGTAGATCACCGAGCGGTACTGGGTGCCGATGTCATTGCCCTGGCGCATGCCCTGGGTCGGGTTGTGCAGTTCCCAGAACATCTTCAGCAATTCTTCATAGCTGACTTTTGCCGGCTCGTAGACCACCAGTACCACTTCGCTGTGGCCGGTCAGGCCCGAGCAGACTTCTTCATACGTCGGGTTCGGGGTAAAGCCGCCGGCGTAACCCACCGCCGTGCTGACCACGCCTTCGCGCTGCCAGAACTTGCGCTCCGCGCCCCAGAAGCAGCCCAGGCCGAAGATTGCGAAATCCACGTCCATCGCGAACGGGCCCAGCAGCGGGGCGTCGTGGACGAAGTGTTTTTCCGGCACGGTCATTGGGGTTTCGCGGCCAGGCAGAGCTTGTTCTTTAGTCGGGAGCACGTTTTTGTTCACCAGGATTTCCGAGCGCAGAACCATGATCAGTCCTCTCAGTCAGGTTGAGATGTAAATAGACAGACCACCAGTGTGCCCAATGATGCCAAGTTAATCACTACCCCTGTGGGAGCGGGCTTGCTCACGAAGGCGGCGTGTCAGGCAACAATGATGTCGACTGTCACACCGCTTTCGCGAGCAAGCCCGCTCCCACAGGGTTTTGTGTCCAGGCAGAAAGAGCATTCAGCCTTATTCAGGCGATCGGACCACGCGGGTAGCGTTTGAGCTTTTCGATCAGCTCGGAACCCGGTATCGGTCGGTCGAACAGGTAGCCCTGGCCGACGTCGCAGCGGTGGCGGCGCAAGAACGCAAGCTGCTCGGCCGTCTCGATGCCTTCAGCCACGACCTTGAGTTTCAGGTTGTGGGCCATGGCGATCACCGCGGAGGTGATTTCCATGTCGTCCTGGTTGTCCGGGATTTCGTGGATGAAGCTTCGATCAATCTTGATGATGTCGATCGGGAATTTTTTCAAATAACTGAGCGACGAGTAACCGGTGCCGAAGTCGTCCATGGCCAGGGTCAGGCCCAGACGCTTGAGCTGGTCGAGCTGCAAGTGGGTGTCTTCGGTGGCTTCCAGCAGCAGGCCTTCGGTCAGCTCCAGCTCCAGCAGGTTCGCCGGCAGCTCTTCTTCCTTGAGGATGTTGGCGATGGACGCTACCAGGTCCGGGTCGGAGAACTGTTTGGGCGACAGGTTGATCGCCACTTGCAGATTACCCAAGCCGGCGGCGGTCAGTTCTTTGCTCATGCGGCAGGCCTGGCGGGCGATCCATTTGCCGATCGGGATGATCAGCCCGGTTTCTTCGGCAACGCTGATGAACTGGTCCGGGCGGATCATGCCTTTTTCCGGATGGTTCCAGCGCAGCAGCGCTTCCATCCCCAGCAGGCGACCGCTGCGCAGGCACAGCTTGGGTTGGTAGAACACGTCCAGCTCGTTCTGGGTCAGGGCGCGGCGCAGGTTGTTTTCGACGAACAGTTTGTAGCTGGCTTCTGCATTCAGCGCTTCGGTGAATACCTGCACCTGGTGTTTGCCGTTGGCCTTGGCCTTGTGCAGTGCCAGGCCGGCGTTGCGCATCAGCGTCTGAGGGTCGCGACCATGCAGCGGCGCGCAGGCCAGGCCCACGGAGCCGGTGACGCTGATCAACTGGTTGTCGACGAACATCGGCTTGTCGAGGGTTGCCAGCAATTGGTTGGCGACCTGTTGGCCAGTCGAGAGGTCAGTATCGTCCAGCAGCACGGCGAATTCGTTACTGGCGAAGCGCGCCAGACTGCCGCTCGGGCTCAGGCTGTTGCGCAAGCGCCGGGCCAGGCTGATCAGCAGTTTGTCGCCGGTCTGGTGGCCGAGGCTGTCGTTGATCCGCTTGAAGTTGTCGATGTCCACCAGCAGCAGGCTGATCGGCGTGTCGCTGTCTCGGGCGAAGCGTTCGTCGAGGTTGCGGATGAACGCCGGGCGGTTGCCGAGGTTGGTCAGATTGTCGGTGTAAGCCAGGCGCTCGATGCGCTGCTGGGCGAGCTTGGTCTGGGTGATGTCTTCGTAGATGCCGATGTAGTGCGTCAGCTCACGGTTGTCGCCGTAGACCTTGGAAATCGACAGCTGGCCCCAGTAGGGTTCGAGGTTTTTGCGCCGGCTCTTGAACTCGCCCTGCCAGCTGTTGCTCTTGGCCAGCGCCGACGGCGCGTCGAACAACAGTTCGCTGAGGTTTTCCAGTGCCGGCAGTTCCGACAGCCGCTGGCCGTGGACTTCCTCGGTGGAGTACTGGGTGATCGCCGTGAAGCTCGGGTTGACGTACTCCACCACGCCGTCGCAATTGACCAGCAGAAAGGCGTTGGCGCTTTGCTCTACCGCACGTTGGAACAGGTGCAGGGCGCTGGTGGCGGTGCGGCGGTTGTGGTTGTTGATGACCTGGGCGAACTGATCGGCCAGCTCGCCGGCAAAGGCGATTTCGTCCGACTGCCAGGCGCGGGTCGCACCGATCTGCTCCAGGCAGAGCACGCCGACCACTTGGCCGTCGACGCGGATGCTGGCATCGAGCATGGCGTTGACATCGCGCGGGCGCAGGCTCTCGGCTATTTCCCGGGTGCGCGGGTCGCGCATGGCGTTGTGGGCGTCGATGGCACGGCCGGTGTGCAAGGCTTCGAGGTAATCGGGGAAACCACTGGCATCGATCGGCTCCGGCAGTCGGTGATTGCGGGTGGCGCGGTGATAGGCCGAGATCGGCGTCAGTAGTGAGCCGTCGAGGTTCCACAGGCTGGCGCAGTCGATTTCATAGATATCGCAGGCACTGCGGGTGATCAGCTCGGCGGCTTCTTGCAAGGAATTGTTGGTGCTGTAGCGCTGGCGGGTCAGCAGCAGAATCAGATCTTGCTGGGCGCGCACCCGGTCCAGGTGCTGCAGTTGTTCCTGCTGGGCGCGTTGATTGAGTTCAAGGGCGATTTGCAGGCGTGAGTTCTGGGTTTCCAGATCCAGTACCGGCAGCAGCGGCTCATCGATGAACAGGCCGTCCACTACCATCAGATAGCCGCGCAGCAGGTGTCGATTGTGTTGTTTGTAAGCTTCGCCCAGTTCCAGCAGGCTCAGTACGCCTGCGGCGGTGTGCAAAGTGTAGCGGATCAGGTAATGCGGGCTTTCGGTGAGTTGCTGCTGGATCGTGTCATGCAGTTGATAGCGCGCTTCGGGCTCCATCAGGCTGGCGTAAGGCGAGCCGACCAGGGCGCAGAGCTCCACTGCCGGCAAGCCGAACTGTCGTTCGCAATTGGGGTCGAGAAACAGCAGCGCCCAGCTTGGTTCATTCAGCCGTTCGAAACGCAGCATGCCGAGCCGCGAGGGCACTGGCAACTGCGTCACTACCTCGGCCACCATACGGCTGGCGGCATCGGGTTGGCTCTTCATATGGAGGGAAACTCGCTTCGAATATGCTGATCGCGCCGGGCTCTCGCCCTCTTTACTGTTGTCTGCGGCAAGGTTGCATCATTGCGACACCGACTGACAAGAGACATGAAGGCCAAGTGCTATAAGAATATGTCGGCAGGCGCGAAGATTTCTCCAGCGAGGGGCCTGAAAGTAATGTTGTGAGTCAAAAGATCGCAGCCTTCGGCAGCTCCTGCAGGCTGCGATCTTTTCCGCAATCAACGCAATTTTATGGTTATCGACTGCAGTTGCTTGCCATCCCGATCGTGATAATTGACGCGGACCTGTTCAGCATCGACGACCAGATGCGCGAAGTTATCCTGGCTGATCACTTCACTGCTCAGCTCATGCCGATAATCCCCCGCGGCCGTTCGGGCCAACGCCTGGTCGAGGATGAAGGTCGATGCCTTGGCATACGGCAGCAGTTTGCTGTTGTACAGCGGTGAAGACACGATGGTGTGAACTTCAAAATCCGGGTCGGCGCTGTGAGTCAGACGACTGGTCAGTGAGCCGTGGACATCGCCGGAAATGAACAAGACGTTTTTGATGCCGTGCGTACGAATCGTCTCCAGCAGCCGTAGTCGTTGTTCCGGGAAGGCTTTCCAGGCGTCATCGCCGTTAAGTTTGCGGTCGGGGTAGAACATGACGCTGGTGACCACGAATTTGACCCGGGCCGTACTGTTGATTAGCCATTTGAGCAGCGCCTGTTCCTGTTCTTCATCAAGGATGCGCCGGTCGTTGGTCGACAGATTGCGTCGGGTTCGGCTGTCGGTGATAAACCATTCGATATCGCCATCGGAGAATTGATACCAATACTGTTGCAGTTTCTTGCTTACTTGCCCGTTGGCAAGCAACTCATAAGCAGGGCTGTGGCTGGCTTGATATAACTCATACGCCGCCATGGCGTTTTCGTATAAGTAAGCATCGGCCTTGTTTTCATTGGCAGGCCAGTTGTCTTCAATTTCATGGTCATCGAGGATCATGTAAGTCGGCACGCCGGACATTAACTTCGAGATATGCGGCTGAGAAAAAGCGGTGCGGTATTTGCTGAGGATGTCTTTGTATTCCCGGTCGGGAGCCACGAGGTTCAGGTCATCGACGTAGATTTGGTCGCCAGTCATCAGCATGGCGCTGATCGGCGGCTCGGCGCGTTCCGCCAGGCTTGTGATCGAGGCAAAGATCCGATCGCCCAAATGTGGAGCGAACGCAATGCCGGCGGTAATTCGCAGGTAACGACATGAGCCTGCGATATAGGCCCGTGGCGTGGTGGTTTTGCTGGGCTGCGTGCGAAAGCGGTAGATCTCCCGAGGCCATTGCAGCGGCAGTTCCTGGATCGTCTCCACGGTATGCACCGGGCTCATGGGGCTGAACCAGCCCGCCTGATATTCATAGGCGGTATCGGTAGCCAGATCGTTGAGGGCAATCACGTCGGACATGTCGCGCAAGATGGTCAGTTTTGCAAATACGCCTTTGGACCAGTGCTCCTCGCCGGCGCGTCGATAACGGATACCTGCAAATACCAAGGCGTTGTTCTGTGAATTACCGCGCAAGAAAATACGGGTGTGATTAGTTGTGGTGTGGCCAATAATCGGGCCGACAGTCGGTTTGAACATGTTCGAATCCATTCGAAGTAATGCTAACTAAGCAGATTGGGGGGTCGAAGTTTCTATTGGAGATTCTCCTAACTAAGCCTAGTTATTGGCGCGCAAAAAATATCGGGCGGAAGTGGACTCGAGTTGTAGGCGGTGTAAGCCATGAGTGTAGGAATAAGGTGCAGAGGAGGGCTTTCTTCAGGGCAAAAAAAGCCCCGCCAAATTGGCGGGGTTGAGGTACGAGCGTGGCGCTCGGAAAACATGGAACACGACAGGCCCTCCGGTGAGGGAGGGCCGGCCAGTGTTACAGCAGGATGGTGCGGATGTCCGCCAGCAGGTCGCTCAGACGCTTGGTGAAGCGTGCAGCAGCGGCGCCGTTGATCACACGGTGATCGTAGGACAGCGACAGCGGCAGCATCAGTTTCGGCTGGAAGGCTTTGCCGTCCCAGACTGGCTGGATGGTTGCCTTGGAAACACCGAGGATCGCCACTTCCGGCGCGTTGACGATCGGCGTGAAGCCGGTGCCGCCAATGTGGCCGAGGCTGGAAATGGTGAAGCAGGCGCCTTGCATGTCGTCAGCGGTGAGCTTTTTGTCGCGGGCTTTGGCGGCCAGCGCAGCGGCTTCGGCTGCCAGTTGCAACAGGCTCTTCTGGTCGACGTTCTTGATGACCGGTACCAGCAGGCCTTCAGGGGTGTCGACCGCGAAGCCGATGTTCACGTACTTCTTGCGGATGATCGCCTTGCCGCTTGGCGCCAGCGAACTGTTGAAGTCCGGCAGTTCCTTGAGCAGGTGCGCGCAGGATTTGAGCAGCAGCGGCAGGATGGTCAGCTTGACGCCAGCCTTCTCTGCAACAGCTTTCTGAGCAATACGGAACGCTTCCAGCTCGGTGATATCAGCCGAATCGAACTGAGTCACGTGAGGAATGTTCAGCCAGCTGCGATGCAGGCTCGACGCGCCGATTTGCATCAGGCGAGTCATCGGCACTTCTTCGATTTCACCGAAGCGGCTGAAGTCCACGACCGGAATCGGCGGGATGCCCGCGCCGCCGGTTGCACCAGCTGCAGCGGTCGGTGCTTCCTTGGCCTTCTGCATCATGGCTTTGACGTAAACCTGCACGTCTTCTTTCAGGATGCGACCGTGCGGACCGCTGGCGCCAACGGCGCTCAGCTCGACGCCGAATTCGCGGGCCAGTTGGCGAACAGCCGGGCCTGCGTGAACCTTGGCGCCTGGCTTGGCCGGGGCAGCAACAGGTGCGGCCGGTGCCGGAGCAGCAGGTGCAGCAGCGGCTGGAGCAGGAGCAGGAGCGCTCGGAGCAGCAGCGGCTGGAGCCGGAGCCGCAGCAGGTGCCGCGCCTTTGACTTTCAGCTTCAGGATCAGGTCGCCGGTACCGACTTCGTCATCCAGCTTGATGGAAACGCTTTCCACCACGCCGGCGGCAGGCGATGGAATTTCCATGCTCGCCTTGTCGGATTCCAGAGTGATCAGCGACTGGTCGGCGACGACGGTGTCGCCAGCCTTGACCAGCACTTCGATGATCTTGGCCTTGCCCGCCGAACCGATGTCCGGGACGTGAATGTCCTGGACAGTGTCGGCAACCGGAGCCGCCGGAGCCGCAGCGGCTGGCGCTGGAGCCGCGGCAGCAGGCGCAGCAGCCTGGGCTGGAGCGGCCGCGGCCGGTGCAGCAGCACCCGCCACTTCCAGGTCCAGAATCAGGTCGCCGGTGCCGACTTCGTCGTTGAGCTTGACGCTGATGGCCTTGACCACGCCAGCGGCAGGCGATGGAATTTCCATGCTGGCCTTGTCGGATTCCAGGGTGATCAGAGACTGATCAGCCTCGACGGTGTCGCCGACCTTGACCTGGATCTCGATGATCTGGGCCTTGCCCGACGAACCGATGTCCGGCACGTGTACTTGCTGAACGCTGGCAGCAGCAGGCGCTGCGGCTGGAGCGGCCGGCGCTTTGGCGGCAGCCGGCGCAGCTTCAGCCTTGGCAGCTGGCGCTGCGGCTGCGGCAGCCGCAGGAGCCGGCGCAGCGGCACCTTCGACTTCCAGTTCCAGCAGCTCGTCGCCTTCTTTCAGGCGATCGCCCAGCTTCACTTTCAGGCTCTTGATGATACCGGCCTTTGGCGCAGGCACTTCCATGCTCGCCTTGTCCGACTCAAGTGTCAGGATGCTCTGGTCGGCTTCGATACGGTCGCCGACCTTCACAAACAGTTCAATTACTTCACCTTCACCGCTGCCGATGTCAGGTACGCGAATGAGTTCGCTCACAGAGTGTCTCCTCAGCAGTCCAGTGGGTTGCGTTTTTCCGGGTTGATGCCGAACTTGGCGATGGCTTCAGCCACCACTTTAGGTTCGATGTCACCACGGTCAGCCAAGGCTTCCAGGGCTGCCAACACCACGAAATGACGGTCGACTTCGAAGAAGTGACGCAGCTTCTTGCGGCTGTCACTGCGGCCGAAACCATCGGTGCCCAGGACTTTGAATTCCTTGGACGGGACCCACTGACGAATTTGCTCAGCGAACAGCTTCATGTAGTCGGTAGAGGCGATGACCGGACCTTTACGGCCGTTCAGGCACTCTTCCACATAGCTCAGCTTAGGCTTCTGGCCCGGGTGCAGACGGTTGGTGCGCTCAACGGCCAGGCCGTCGCGACGCAGTTCGTTGAAGCTGGTAACGCTCCACACGTCGGCGCCGACGTTGAACTCTTCACGCAGGATCTTCGCCGCTTCACGGACTTCACGCAGGATGGTGCCGGAGCCCATCAGCTGAACGTGATGCGCCGCTTCGCGGGTGTCTTCCTCGAGCAGGTACATGCCTTTCTTGATGCCTTCTTCGGCACCGGCCGGCATGGCTGGCTGCTGGTAGGACTCGTTCATTACGGTGATGTAGTAGAAGACGTCCTGTTGCTCTTCGGTCATCTTCTTCATGCCGTCCTGAATGATCACCGCCAGCTCGTAGCCGTAGGTTGGATCGTAGGTGCGGCAGTTCGGGATGGTGGCAGCCAGGATGTGGCTGTGACCGTCTTCGTGTTGCAGGCCTTCGCCGTTCAGCGTGGTCCGGCCGGCGGTGCCACCGATCAGGAAGCCACGGGTGCGGCTGTCGCCAGCGGCCCAGGCCAGGTCGCCGATACGCTGGAAGCCGAACATCGAGTAGAAGATGTAGAACGGCAGCATTGGCTGGTTGTGGCTGGAGTACGAAGTACCGGCAGCGATGAAGGAGCTCATGGCGCCCGCTTCGTTGATGCCTTCTTCGAGGATCTGACCTTTCTGGTCTTCCTTGTAGAACATCACCTGGTCTTTATCGACTGGCTCGTAGAGCTGGCCGACGGACGAGTAGATGCCCAACTGACGGAACATGCCTTCCATACCGAAGGTACGGGCTTCGTCCGGGATGATCGGTACGATGCGCGGACCGATTTCCTTGTCCTTGACCAGTTGCGCGAGGATCCGCACGAAGGCCATGGTGGTGGAAATTTCACGGTCGCCCGAGCCGTCCAGGATAGCCTTGAGGGTGTCCAGTGGCGGGGTTGGAATGTTGAAGCTCTTGGCGCGACGCTGAGGCACGAAACCGCCCAGTGCGGTACGGCGCTCGCTCAGGTAGCGGGCTTCGGCGCTGCCTTCTTCCGGTTTGAAGAACGGCAGGTTTTCGAGTTCGTCGTCTTTGACCGGGATATCGAAACGATCGCGGAACAACTTCAGGCTGTCGACATCGACTTTCTTGGTGTTGTGCGCAGTGTTTTTCGCTTCGCCGGCACCGGTGCCATAACCCTTGATGGTTTTGGCCAGGATGACGGTCGGTTGTTCTTTGTGGTTGACCGCTTCGTGGTACGCCGCGTAGACCTTGTACGGGTCGTGGCCGCCACGGTTGAGCTTCCAGATCTCGTCGTCGGACAAGTCTGCAACCATCGCCTTGAGTTCTGGCGTGTTGAAGAAGTGTTCACGCACGAACGCGCCGTCTTTGGCTTTGTAGTTCTGGTACTCGCCGTCGATGACTTCGTCCATGCGGCGTTGCAGGATACCGTCGACGTCTTTGGCCAGCAGTGGGTCCCAGAAACGGCCCCAGATGACTTTGGTCACGTTCCACTGAGCACCGCGGAACACGCCTTCGAGTTCCTGGATGATTTTGCCGTTGCCGCGAACCGGGCCGTCGAGGCGCTGCAGGTTGCAGTTGATGACGAAGATCAGGTTGTCCAGCTTCTCGCGGCCGGCCAGGGAGATCGCGCCCAGGGATTCCGGCTCGTCGCACTCGCCGTCGCCCAGGAAGCACCAGACTTTCTGTTTGCCCGGCTGGATGAAGCCACGGTGTTCCAGGTACTTCATGAAGCGAGCCTGGTAGATCGCCTGGATCGGACCCAGACCCATGGATACGGTCGGGAACTGCCAGAAGTCAGGCATCAGCCAAGGGTGCGGGTAGGACGACAGGCCCTGACCGTCGACTTCCTGGCGGAAGTTGTTCATCTGGTCTTCGGTGATGCGGCCTTCCATGAATGCACGGGCGTAGACGCCTGGCGAGGTGTGGCCCTGGAAGTAGATCAGGTCGCCGCCGTGTTCGTCGCTCGGAGCCTGGAAGAAGTAGTTGAAGCCGATGTCATACAGGGTCGCACTGGAGGCGAAGCTGGAGATGTGACCACCCAGGTCAGAATCTTTCAGGTTCGTACGCATTACCATGGCCATCGCGTTCCAGCGTACCAACGAGCGAATGCGGCGTTCCATGAACAGGTCGCCAGGCATGCGTGCTTCGTGGGTAACGGGGATCGTGTTGCGGTACGGCGTAGTGATGGCGTAAGGGAGCTGCGAGCCGCTACGGGTCGCGAGTTCACCCATACGGGTCATCAGATAGTGAGCACGGTCTTCGCCTTCTTTGTCGAGAACCGATTCCAGGGCGTCCAGCCATTCCTGGGTTTCGACGGGATCGAGGTCTTGCATGGCTTGCTCCAGGGCGGAAAGGCTTCCAGAATCGGTTGCCTGAGTTTGCGACTGGCCTTGTGGGCAGACGATATAAATTCTTGGATTGCCGAGAGGTATGTTCCGGCGGCGTGTAGTTTTACTACAAATCATCGGGCATTTCAGCCTTTCGAATGTATAGACGAGTAGTAAAACTACAGAAGATCGGCTTGTAGCCTCCGGCTGCGTTGTGAGAATAATCGTTAAGGTTGGTCTTTTGCCAACCAAAAAAGGTGAAGGCTTGATGAACGCTGCCAAAAATAAACAAATTTCAGCTATTTCTAACCTTTGTTCGACAGTCGGTCAGGTAGCGCATTTTCACGAATCACTACATGCAGCCCTTCACACGCCGATCAAGGATAGACCATGAGCCTCCCTTCGCTTGCCGAACTGCCCGGCGTACTCCTGCCCTTTGTCACCCGTGCCGAGCAGTCGTTCCGTGCGGCCGTCGCGGCGCTTGCCGATGATCATGGCCTGTCTGCCTGGACGCCTGAGCGCTGGGCGCAATTTGCCCGCGTCACCGCGGCCAGCGACTTTGTCATTGAACAGAGTGTGCGTGACCCTTTGATGTTGCTGGAACTGGTGCAGTCCGGCGAGCTGGATCGCGCCTTTGCCCCGGGCGAGTTGTGCGCACAGATTGCGACGGCGGTGAGCAGTGCCGAAACCGACGACCAACTTGGCCGCGCCCTGCGTCGCCAGCGCGCACGCCAGCAAGTGCGGATCATCTGGCGCGACCTGACCCGCCAGGCTGATCTGATCCAGACCTGCCGCGACCTCTCGGACATGGCCGATGCCAGCATCGATCAGGCCTATCAGTGGTTGTATCAGCGCCATTGCCAGCAATTCGGCACGCCTACCGGGCGGCGCAGCGGCGAACCGCAAGAGATGGTCATTCTCGGTATGGGCAAGCTCGGCGCCGTGGAACTGAATCTGTCGTCGGACATCGACCTGATCTTCGCCTACCCCGAGGGCGGCGAAACCGTGGGTGTGAAGCGGTCGCTGGATAACCAGGAATTTTTCATTCGCCTCGGTCAGCGTCTGATCAAGGCCCTGGACCCGATGACCGTCGACGGTTTCGTGTTCCGCGTCGACATGCGCTTGCGGCCTTACGGTTCGTCCGGTGCGCTGGTGCTGAGCTTCAATGCGCTGGAGCAGTATTACCAGGATCAGGGCCGCGACTGGGAACGCTACGCGATGATCAAATCGCGCGTGGTGGCCGGCGATCAAGTGGCGGGGGCGCAATTGCAAGAAATGCTGCGCCCGTTCGTTTACCGGCGTTACCTGGACTTCTCGGCCATCGAAGCGCTGCGCACCATGAAGCAGCTGATCCAGCAGGAAGTCCGGCGCAAGGGTATGGCCGACAATATCAAGCTGGGTTCCGGCGGCATTCGTGAAGTCGAATTTATCGCCCAGGCCTTCCAGCTGATTCACGGTGGCCGCGACCTGAGCCTGCAGCAGCGTCCTCTATTAAAAGTACTGAGCACCCTCGAAGGTCAGGGTTACCTGCCAGCGGCGGTGGTCAGCGAATTGCGCGAAGCCTACGAATTTCTGCGTTACACCGAGCACGCGATCCAGGCGATTGCCGACCGTCAGACCCAGATGCTGCCGGATGGCGAACAGGATCAGGCGCGCATTGCCTTTATGCTCGGGTTTGCCAACTGGACGGCATTCCACGAACAGCTGATGTACTGGCGTGGCCGGGTGGCTTGGCACTTTGCTCAGGTGATTGCAGATCCTGATGAAGAGGACGGCGCCGAGAGCGAAGTGGTGGTCGGCGGGGAATGGCTGCCGCTGTGGGAGGAGGCGCAGGACGAGGAGGCCGCGTGCCGGCAGTTGGAAGAGGGTGGTTTCGCCGACGCCTCCAAGGCGCTGAAAGCCTTGGCCAGTCTGCGCGGCAGCCCCCAATTGCGCGCCATGCAGCGCCTGGGGCGGGAACGCCTCGATGCTTTTATTCCGCGCTTGCTGGCTCAGGCTGTGGAACATGCCAATCCCGATCTGGTGCTGGAGCGGGTGCTGCCGCTGGTGGAAGCTGTCGCGCGTCGTTCCGCCTATCTGGTGTTGTTGACCGAGAACCCCGGGGCCCTGCGCCGCCTGCTGACGCTGTGCGCCGCGAGCCCATGGATTGCCGAGCAGATCACGCGCTTTCCGCTGCTGCTCGACGAATTGCTCAACGAAGGCCGGTTGTTCAAGCCGCCGCTGGCGCCGGAATTGGCCGCTGAATTGCGCGAGCGTCTGACGCGGATTCCCGAAGATGACCTCGAACAACAAATGGAAGCCCTGCGGCATTTCAAACTGGCGCACCGCTTGCGCGTCGCTGCCTCGGAAATCGCCGGCAGCCTGCCCTTGATGAAGGTCAGTGATTACCTGACCTGGCTTGCCGAGGCGATCCTCGAACAAGTGCTGGCCCTGGCCTGGCGCCAGACCGTGGCCAAGTACGGCGCGCCGCTGCGCACCGACGGCAGCTTGTGCGACCCTGGTTTCATCATTGTCGGTTATGGGAAAGTCGGCGGTCTGGAGCTGGGGCATAGTTCGGACCTGGATCTGGTGTTCATCCACGACGGCGATCCGCAGGCGGAAACCGACGGGCCGAAGCCCATCGACGGCGCACAGTTCTTTACCCGGCTCGGGCAGCGCATCATTCATTTGCTGACGGCGCAGACCAACTCCGGCCAGCTGTATGAAGTGGACATGCGCCTGCGGCCGTCCGGTGCGTCTGGTTTGCTGGTGAGTTCCCTGGGGGCGTTTGCCCGGTATCAGGAAAACGAAGCGTGGACCTGGGAACACCAGGCGCTGGTGCGGGCGCGGGTGCTGGTGGGCAGTCAGGATGTCGGCCAGGCCTTCGAGAAGGTTCGCGCCGCAGTATTGGCCAAGCCGCGGGACCTGCCGACCTTGCG
This sequence comes from Pseudomonas sp. GW822-FHT02E03, assembly GCF_058802325.1. NCBI lineage: Bacteria > Pseudomonadati > Pseudomonadota > Gammaproteobacteria > Pseudomonadales > Pseudomonadaceae > Pseudomonas > Pseudomonas sp. GW822-FHT02E03. The sequence continues at coordinate 126,636 of NZ_JBXAOA010000006.1, forward strand.
CCAGGAGGTCAGCGAAATGCGCGCCAAGATGCGCGATAATCTGGGCAGCAAGAGCACTGCGGCGGGCACCGCGGCAAATGCCTTCGAGGCCACGGCGCCGTTCGATCTCAAGCAGGACGCCGGAGGTATCGTCGATATTGAATTTATGGTGCAATACGCGGCTCTGGCATGGTCTGAAGCGCATCCGTCATTGCTGCGCTACACCGACAATATCCGCATTCTAGAAGGGTTGGAGGAGGTCGGGCTGATGCCCGCCGAAGACGCCAGCCTGTTGCGTGAAGCCTATAAGGCCTTCCGCTCCGCCGCTCACCGGGAGGCCTTGCAGAAGGACGCCGGTGTAATACCGGGCGACCAGTTCGTGGATGAACGACAGCAGGTCATGCGGATCTGGCGCGAACTGGGGTTAAGCTGAACAGGCAACGAGATTCAAATGTGGGAGCGGGCTTTTGTGGCGAGGGAGCTTGCTCCCGCTGGAGTGCGAAGCGCTCCCGAACCAGCTTGTGCGGTCTGTCAGTGAGAATGCGGTGGCAAGTTTTGGGGCTGCTGCGCAGCCCAGCGGGAGCAAGCTCCCTCGCCACAGGGGGTTATGCTGACTGACATGAATGTGTATTAAATTGATCCGACGAGCCCCAATCGGCTCGTCCAAATGACCTGACGGTTCACCCCGAAGGTGCTGGATTCTCGAGGCGGGGAGGCGTATGCCTCCCCGGCTCGTTTTTGGAAACCACATGAAAATTCTGATCGTTGGGCCCAGTTGGGTCGGTGACATGGTGATGGCGCAGACACTTTTTCAGTGTCTCAAGCAGCGCCACCCGCAGTGCGAAATCGACGTGCTGGCCCCCGAGTGGAGCCGGCCGATTCTCGAGCGCATGCCCGAAGTACGCCAGGCCTTGAGCTTCCCGCTCGGCCACGGCGTGCTGGAACTGGCGACGCGTCGGCGCATCGGTAAATCCCTGGCCGGTCAGTACGACCAGGCCATCCTGCTGCCCAATTCCCTGAAGTCGGCGCTGGTGCCATTTTTCGCTGGCATCCCGAAACGCACCGGCTGGCGTGGCGAATTCCGCTACGGTCTGCTCAATGACGTGCGCACGCTCGACAAAGAACGTTACCCGCTGATGATCGAACGCTTCATGGCCCTGGCCATTGAGCCCGGCGTCGAGTTGCCGAAGCCGTATCCACGGCCGAGCCTGCAGATCGACCCGGTGACCCGCGACGGCGCGCTGGCCAAGTTCGGTCTGGCCCTCGACCGTCCGGTGTTGGCGCTGTGCCCTGGTGCCGAGTTCGGCGAGTCCAAGCGCTGGCCGTCCGAGCACTACGCCAAGGTCGCCGAAGCGAAGATCCGTGAAGGCTGGCAGGTCTGGCTGTTCGGCTCGAAAAACGATCATGCGGTGGGCGAAGACATTCGTGCGCGGCTGATTCCGGGGTTGCGTGAAGAGTCAGTGAACCTCAGTGGCGACACGTCCCTGGCCGAGGCCATCGATCTGTTGTCTTGCGCCGATGCGGTGGTCTCCAACGACTCCGGCCTGATGCACGTGGCTGCCGCGCTGAACCGCCCGTTGGTGGCGGTGTACGGCTCGACGTCGCCGGGTTTCACACCACCGTTGGCCGAGCACGTCGAGATCGTGCGCCTGGGCATCGAATGCAGTCCGTGCTTCGATCGCACCTGCCGTTTCGGTCATTACAATTGCTTGCGCCAACTCATGCCCAAAGCGGTGAACGAAGCCTTGCAGCGGTTGCTGGGCACTGTGGTCGAGGTCAAATAGTTTGCGGGTACTGTTGATCAAGACTTCTTCGCTGGGCGATGTAATTCACGCGTTGCCAGCGTTGACCGACGCGGCGCGGGCGATCCCCGGCATCACGTTCGACTGGGTGGTGGAAGAAGGCTTCGCCGAGATTCCGACCTGGCACCCGGCCGTGGGCAAGGTGATTCCGGTGGCGATCCGTCGCTGGCGCAAGAACATCTGGCAGACCATCAAGAGTGGCGAGTGGAAGCGCTTCAAGCAAAGCATTCGCGCGACCAAATATGACTTGGTGATCGATGCCCAGGGCTTGCTGAAAAGCGCGTTGCTGACTCGCTACGCCAAAGCACCAGTGGCCGGGCTGGACAAAAACTCGGCCCGCGAACCCATCGCTGCGCGCTTCTATTCCCGACGTCTGGCCGTGGCCCGTGGGCAGCACGCGGTAGAGCGAGTGCGCCAGCTGTTCGCAGTGGCACTTGGTTACGACCTGCCTAAGGGGCTGGGCGACTATGGCCTGAACGTCGAACGACTGGTGGAATTGCCGCGCAAGAATCCGTACGTGGTGTTTCTCCATGGCACCACGTGGGACACCAAGCACTGGCCCGAAGCCTATTGGCGCGAGTTGGCCGAGCGTGTGGGTTACCTTGGCGTAGCGGTCAAGCTGCCGTGGGGTAATCCGGTCGAAAAGGCCCGCGCCGAGCGCATCGCCAAAGATATGAGGCATGTCGAGGTGCTGCCCAAACTGAACCTGGCGGGTGTCGGCAAAGTCCTGGCCGGAGCGCAAGCCTGCGTAGCGGTGGACACCGGTCTCGGTCACCTGGCTGCGGCGCTGGACGTGCCGACCCTGTCGCTGTTCGGCCCGACCAACCCGGGCCTGACCGGGGCGTACGGCAAGTCGCAGATTCACATGGCCAGCGACTTCCCTTGCGCACCGTGCCTGCAAAAGAAATGCACCTATCAACCGACGGCCGACGATGCCCGTCGGTTCGACCTGAAACGCGAGTGGCCCCTGTGCTTCACGCGTCTGAATCCCGAGCGTGTCGCGAGCCGACTGAGCACGTTGTTACTGGCTGAGGAGCTGCGCTGATGCAATTGGCATTTGTCCTGTACAAGTACTTTCCCTTTGGGGGCTTACAGCGCGACTTCATGCGCATCGCCCTGGAGTGTCAGCAACGCGGTCATCAGATTCGTGTCTATACGCTGATCTGGGAAGGCGACGTTCCGCCGGGTTTCGAAGTACTGGTGGCACCGGTCAAGGCGTTCTTCAATCATCGACGCAACGAGAAGCTCACTGAGTGGATGGAGGCCGATCTGGCCAAGCGTCCGGTGGACCGCCTGATCGGTTTCAACAAGATGCCGGGCCTGGACGTTTACTACGCTGCCGACGGCTGCTTCGAAGACAAGGCGCAAAACCTGCGCAACTCGCTGTACCGTCGTTGGGGCCGCTACCGGCACTTCGCCGAGTACGAGCGCGCGGTGTTCGCCAAGGACGCCAAAACCGAAGTGCTGATGATTTCCGAAGTCCAGCAGCCGCTGTTCATCAAGCATTACGACACGCCGCTTGCGCGTTTCCATTTACTGCCGCCGGGTATCTCCCAGGACCGTCGCGCGCCGGCCAATGCGGCCCAGATTCGGGCTGAATTTCGTCAAGAGTTCAATCTCAAGGATGACGATTTGCTGCTGGTGCAGATCGGCTCCGGGTTCAAGACCAAAGGCGTGGACCGCAGCCTCAAGGCGCTGGCCGCGCTGCCCGCCGAGCTGAAAAAACGCACCCGGCTGTTTGTAATTGGCCAGGACGACCCCAAAGTATTCCAGCTGCAGAGCGCCACTTTGGGCCTGGGCGACAACGTGACGTTCCTCAAGGGCCGCAGCGATATCCCGCGTTTCCTGCTCGGTGCCGATCTGTTGATCCACCCGGCGTACAACGAAAACACCGGGACGGTGCTGCTTGAAGCGGTGGTGGCCGGCTTGCCGGTGCTGGTGAGCGCAGTGTGCGGCTATGCCCATTACATCGCCGAGGCCGATGCAGGCCTGGTGCTGGACGAACCCTTCGATCAGGCGCAACTGACGCAATACCTGACCGGCATGTTGAATGACGCAAATGCACGGGCGGCGTGGAGCCGCAACGGTCTGGCTTTCGCCGAGACGGCCGACCTCTACAGCATGCCGCAGCACGCGGCCGATGTGATTCTGGCGGAGCACGCTTAATGAAGTTGATGCTGGCTGAACCGTTCAAGAGCCTCTGGGCCGGGCGCGATCCGTTCGCCGAAGTCGAGGGCCTCAAGGGCGAGGTGTACCGCGAGCTTGAAGCGCGCCGGACACTGCGAACTGAAGTGGACGGTCACGGGTTCTTCGTGAAAATCCACCGTGGCATCGGCTGGGGCGAGATTTTCAAAAACCTGCTGACCGCCAAGCTGCCAGTGCTTGGCGCGGGCCAGGAGTGGAAGGCCATTCAGCGCCTGCAAGAAGTCGGCGTGCCGACCATGACCGCTGTCGCTTACGGCGAAAAGGGCAGCAACCCGGCGGACCAGCATTCGTTCATCGTCACGCAAGAGCTGGCGCCCACCGTCAGCCTCGAAGATTTCAGCATCGACTGGGTCAAGCAACCGCCCGAGCCAAAACTCAAGCGCGCCTTGATCGCCGAGGTCGCGCGCATGACCGGCATGATGCACCGCGCCGGGGTCAACCACCGCGACTGCTACATCTGCCACTTCCTGCTGCACACTGATAAACCAGTGACAGCCGACGACTTCAAGCTGTCGGTGATCGATCTGCACCGTGCCCAGACGCGTCCGACGATTACCCAACGCTGGCGTAACAAGGATTTGGCGGCGCTGTATTTTTCGGCGCTCGACATTGGCCTGACCCGTCGCGACAAACTGCGTTTCCTCAAGGGGTACTTCCAACAGCCCCTGCGCCAGATTCTGGCTGAAGAAGCGCGACTGTTGGCATGGCTCGAAGGCAAGGCCAACAAGCTCTATGAGCGTAAGCAGCGATACGGGGATGCGCTCTGATGTCGGGTTGGACACTGGAACCTGCTTACAGCGATCTGGCAGAAGACTTCGGCAGTCTTGACGCGGTGTTCGCGCTCGAAGGCGAGCGACTGACCCGTGATCCACTGTCCGAGGTCATTCGCGTCCAGCGCAATGGCGTCAATTATTACGTCAAGCGCTACACCGGCGCAGGTAAAGGCCTGCGCCGTTACCTGGGCAAGCCGCGGGTGAAAGCCGAATGGCAGAACCTCAAGCGTTTCGCCAAATGGGGCATTCCCACCGCCGAAGTAGTGGCCTGGGGGCTGGAACGGCGCGGCGCGGCATACAATCGTGGGGCGATGATCACGCGCGAGCTGCCCAATACCGAAGACTTGTCGGCCCTGGCAGGTCGGCATGATCCGAAACTGGCGGACCGCGCCTGGGTCGACAACATCAGTCGGCAGCTGGCGGGCTATACCCGGACCATGCACCATCATCGTTTTACCCACAATGATTTGAAATGGCGCAACCTGCTGATCGACGATGAGGCGCGGCTGTTTCTGATCGACTGCCCCAACGGTGATTTCTGGCGCGGCTTCTGGCTCAAGTACCGGATCACCAAGGACCTGGCGTGTCTGGACAAAGTGGCCAAATATCATCTGTCGGCCACCCAGCGCCTGCGCTTCTATCTGCAATACCGCCAAAGCACCCGGCTCGATGCCGCCGACAAGAAACGGATTCGGCACGTGGTGAGATTTTTCGAGGGACGCGAATGACTGATTTTCTGGCTGCTGAAGACCGTGCGCTGCTTGAGCGTCATGGCCTCGGCACCTTCGACGCACTCTGGGCCAAACAGCTCGAGGCGGTGGATGAACCCAATACCGTCGGTGGTGGCTGGAGCAGTGTATTTCGGCTAGAGCTGGAAGGTCATGGTTACTACCTCAAGCGCCAGTGCAACTACCTGACCCGTACATTGCATTCTCCCTTTGGCGAGCCGAGTTTTGCCCGTGAGTTTCGCACCATCAGGCGTTATCAGAAACTGGGCATTCCGGCGTTGCAGGCGGCGTTCTTCGGTGAGCGCAAAGTCGGCGGCGAAGTCCGGGCGATTCTGCTTACCCGTGCGCTGGACGGTTGGGATGATCTGGATTCACTGTTGCAGCGCTGGTCCGACCTGAGCGTGGCGCAGCACACGGCAATTCTGAAAGCCTGTGGGCAACTGGCGCGACGCCTGCATGAGGAGCGTCAACTGCACGGGTGCTTCTATCCCAAGCATATTTTTCTCCAGGCCACCGGTGACGGTTACCAGGCTCAGTTGATCGACCTGGAAAAAACCCGGCCATTGCTGTTTGGCCAACGTGATCGGGTCAAGGACCTGGAGCCGTTGCTGCGTCGGGCGTCGGAATGGAGCGAAAGTCAGCTGCGCGAGTTGTTGGCGGCTTATCTGGATCAACCCTTGAACAGTTCGCTGGTGGACAGTTGGGTATCGCGCCTGAGTGCGCGGCGCAGTCACAAGGAGGCGCGTTGATGCGTTTGTCCGAACTGAAACATGCGGGCCGCAGCCCAGGCCTGCCTCTAAGCATTCCACTGGCCGATGCCGCAGGGGCTGCAGAGTTGCAACTGCTGAGCCTGCTGCGGGTGTTGCCAGGGCAGCGTTATGTGGGCGCCGGCGTCTGGCGCGGCCGGCCAGTGCTGGCCAAATTGCTGGTTGGCGCTAAAGCGGCGCGGCATTTTCAGCGTGAGCTGGACGGCGTGCGTTTGCTCGCTGCTCAGGGGCTGACCACGCCGTTGTTATTGGCTGATGGCCTGAAGGACGGCGAGGGCGGCTGGCTGTTGTTCGATTTCCTTGAGGGCGCTGAGAGCCTGGGAGACGCCTGGAAACAGGTCGAACACTTGCCAGTGCTGGCGGATGAACAATCAGCTGTGCTGGCCGAGGCGTTGGGTGCGATCGCGCATCTGCACAGCAAAGGCCTGTGGCAGGAAGATCTGCATCTGGACAACTTGCTGCGCCATGGCGGTCAGTTGTATTTGATCGATGGTGCCGGCATCTGTGCCGAGACGGCTGGCAAGCCACTGTCGCAGCACAAAGTCCTGGAAAACCTCGGGGTGTTTTTCGCCCAGTTGCCCAAATCGCTGGAACCCTTCACCGAAGAATTGCTGGTGTATTACTTGTTGGGAAACGGCGAGCATGCCTTGCCCATGGAAGCGTTGCAGAAGCAGATCGACAAGGTCCGTCGCTGGCGTTTGAAGGATTTCCTGATCAAGGTCGGCCGCGAATGCACGTTGTTCTGCGTCCAGCGCGGGGCGTTCGGCTTGCGGGCGATTCGCCGTGAAGAAGAGGCGGCGATGTTGCCGGTGCTGGAGCAGGCTGATGCCTTGCTCGATCAAGGCCATCTGTACAAGACCGGCGGCGCCGCGAGCGTCGGCAAGGTCGAAGTGGCGGGTCGCACATTGCTGGTCAAACGCTACAACATCAAGGGCTTTGCCCATTGGCTCAAACGTTTCTGGCGCCCGAGCCGCGCCTGGCACTCATGGCGTGAAGGCAATCGCCTGGCATTCCTGGGCATCGCCACGCCCAAGCCACTGGCATTGTTGGAGAAGCGTTTTCTCTGGCTGCGCAGCCGGGCGTACCTGGTGACCGAATATTTGCCGGGGCCGGACATCATCGAGCGCTTCGCACCCTACGTGGAAAGCGGCGAAGCGCCGCAAGCCGAGCTTCAGGCCCTGGATCACCTGTTCGCGGAGCTGATTCGCGAGCGCATCAGCCATGGCGATTTCAAGGGCCATAACCTGTTCTGGCAGCAGGATCGCTGGGCGCTGATCGATCTGGATTCGATGTGTCAGCATAGCTCGGTCAGTAGCTTTGCCCCGGCGTATGCGCGGGATCGGGCGCGGTTCATGCGCAATTGGCCCGAGAGTAGTGCGTTGTATCGGGTGATTGATCAGCGATTGCCCAAAGATATCTCTAGCGCTGCCTGAATCGGGGCTTCGCCCCTTTCGCGAGCAAGCCCGCTCCCACAGTGGTTCTCGGTCGTACACAAAGTTTGTGTTCAACATAAACCTAATGTGGGAGCGGGCTTGCTCGCGAAGAGGCCGGAACTGTCAGCCGAGTCACTCGGTGAGGAAACCCTCGGCACGGTTTCCTTGCCCTATGCGATTTACCGGCAGGCAACCGACGGCAATATCAGGATTTACGGGCGTCCGGGTCGCGGATAAGCGAAGGCGAACGCGTGGGCTCGACGTCATCTTCACGGTGCTGATAAGGGCAGGGTCATTCCCGACACGTTTAAGCTATAATCCCGCCCTTTAGCTGTCTCTCGCCCCTTGCGAGGGCACATTAATTTTTGAGGCGCGTTGCGCCTGCATGCAGACTAAAGAGGCTAGACCCCTGTGGCATTGACGATTCTTGGCCTGTCCGGCGCCCTTAGCCATGATCCTTCCGCAGCCTTGTATATCGACGGCAAGCTGGTCGCGGCAGCTGAAGAAGAGCGCTTCGTGCGCGATAAACATGCAAAGAACCGCATGCCTTACGAATCGGCGAAGTTCTGCCTCGAACAAGCGGGCATCAAGCCGTCCGACGTTGACGTGGTAGCGATTCCGTTCGCGCCGATCAGCCTGTTCGGCAAGGCTCGCTGGCACTACGCCAAGCGTTACTGGTACGCACCGGACCGCGCCCTCGACGCGATCCTGATGGGCAACCGTCGCTACAAGCGCTATCGCAACAAGATTGTCTGGTGCCTCGAGCAACTGGGCTTCGATCCGAAGAAAATCAAGATCGAGCCGGTCGAGCACCACCTTGCCCACGCCTCCAGTGCCTATCACTGCTCCGGTTTCAAAGAGAAAACCGCGATCCTCGGGATCGATGGCAAGGGTGAGTACGCCACGACTTTCTTCGGTTACGGCGAAAACGGCAAGATCCACAAGATCAAGGAATTCTTCGATCCGGACTCCCTCGGTGGCCTGTACGGCGCGATCACCGAGTTCCTCGGTTTCGAGATGCTCGACGGTGAGTTCAAGGTCATGGGCATGGCGCCGTACGGCGACGCCAGCAAATACGATTTCTCGCGTCTGGCCTCGTTCGAAAACGGCGAGTTGGTGATCAACACCGACTACGCCAACGTCATCGGCCTGCGCCGTTATAAAGAGAAGGGCAAAGGTTTCTACTTCTCGCCGAAGCTGATCGAGTGGCTGGGGCCCAAGCGCGAAGGCGACATCGCCGACGAGCCGTACATCCACTACGCCGCGAGCATGCAAGCGCTGTTCGAGAAACTGGCGCTGCAGATGATCGACCACTACTTGGGCGATGTACTCAAGGAAACCGGCAAGCTGGCCTTCGCCGGCGGTTGTGCGTTGAACGTCAAGCTGAACCAGAAAATCATTGCCCGCGACGACATCAAAGAGCTGTTCGTTCAGCCTGCCTCCGGTGATGCCGGTACCGCGGTGGGTGCTGCGGCTTACGTGTCCCACGCCCGTGGTGTACCGGTCGAGAAGATGGAACATGTCTACCTCGGCCCGTCCTACAGCAACGAAGACGTGCTCGCGGCCTGTGCCCGTCACCCGAACAAGCCTGCGTGGCGCAAGCTCGACAACATGCCGGAGCAGATCGCCAAGATCATGGTCGACGGCAACCCGGTGGCCTGGTTCCAGGGCCGCATGGAGTTCGGCCCGCGTGCCTTGGGCGGTCGTTCGATCATCGGTTGCCCGAGCGCGACCGGCGTGGCTGATCGCATCAACCACCAGATCAAGTTCCGTGAGCGCTGGAGGCCTTTCTGCCCGTCGATGCTCGACACCGTTGCGCCGCAAATGATCAAGATCGATCACCCCGCGCCGTTCATGACCTTCACCTTCGAAGTGGCTGAAGAGTGGAAAACCCGCGTGCCGGAAGTCGTCCATGAAGACGGTACTTCTCGCGCCCAGGTGCTCAAGCGCGAATACAACCCGCGCTACTACGACATGATGAAGGCGCTGGAAGTGCTGACCGGTAACGGCGTGTCGCTGAACACCTCGCTCAACCGTCGTGGCGAGCCGATGATCTGTTCGCCGACCGATGCCTTGAACATGTTCTTCGGTTCCGACCTGCAGTACCTGATCATGGAAGACATTCTGGTGGTCAAAGAAGGCGCGGACGGGTATGCCGTTGACTGACGTGCTGATCAGTGTCGTTATTCCCGCTTATAACTACGCCAAAACCCTGCCGCGTGCGGTGAAATCGGTGCTGGCGCAGTTAGGGGATGCCCAGGCTGAGTTGCTGGTGATCGATGACGGCTCCACCGACGCGACGCCGCAAGTTCTGGAGCAGCTCCTGGCTGAACATGCGGGACGCTTTAGAGCTCTGCGCAAACCCAATGGCGGTTTGTCTTCGGTGCGTAATCGCGGGATCGAGGAGGCTCGGGGGCAATACCTGATCTTCCTCGATGCCGATGATGAGATGGCGCCTGGTGCGCTGGCTGCGTTGACCCGGCATATCTCCAGCAACCCTGACAGCCGTTTGATTATTGGCGGTCACTGGTCGGTGTTCGACGACGGTCGTCGTGTCCAGCACGCAGTCAAACCCTTGCCAGCTACCCCGCGCCAGCGTGTGCGTGGCTACTTGCTGGACAAGACGGTATCGCTGTCCAACGGCGCCTGCGCGATGCATCGCGAAGTGTTCGCGCCGGGCAACTATCCTGAGCACTTGCGCAACGTTGAGGATATTCCGGTGTTTGCTCAGGTACTGGCGCGTTTCCCGTGCAGTGTGCTCGATCAGCCCCTGGCGTTGATCTACAAGCATGGCGACAGCATGCGGCATGACCTCAAGCAAAGCCTGGCGGCAGGCGTGGGGATGGTTGACGAGGTATTTTCCTCGGTACGCATGCCTCAAGAACTGCAGGACCTGCGCCAGGCTTTCCTGGCTCAGCGCTGCCTGTCGTTGTTCCGCGATTGCTACAGTGCCGGCGATTATGTCAACGCCAAGGCTTTTTACGCCCGCGCCGTGCGCGCCGATCTGCGCTCGCTCACGCGCTGGTCCTATACCCGCAAGGCCATCCGGTTGTTGTTCAAGTGAACGTGCCGCCGTCTGAGGCAAGTGTGTTCCAGGCTGCGGGATGCTGGGCACAAAAAGCGCGTGAATTGGACCGTTACCGCTGGAAGCTGCTGCGCGAGCGTCATGGTCGCTGTGGCAGCTTGTTGCGTCTGGTTCGTGATGTGCTGGTGGATGTGGCGGTCGGGATTCGCGCCAAAGCGTGCTTGAGTGGTTCGGTTGTCTCTGCACCCTGTGAGGTGCTGTTGTTGCATTCGGCACCAAAGTCCATGGCGCTGCAACGCAAGAATATTCTGATCGAGGGCTTGCGCAAGCGCGGGCACCACCTGACAGAGGCCGCGTTACGTTCTCCATCGGACGCCTGCGCCCAGCGCATGCTCCTGGCGCCGCCGCAGTCTGTGCCGCTGCGTTATCTGGTGTACGCCGCCCATGCCCAGTGGCTGGTGACGATGTATTCGCCGAAGGTACTGATCAACGAACGCAACGGTAGTCTTCATGCGCCGTTCCTGCGCCTGGCATTGGCTGCGCGTGGTGCCCGATTGCTGCAACTGGCCCATGCCACGACGCTGGAATCTTCTCGGCGACTGGGGATGAACGATTACGACTATTACGGCGTCTTTGGTCATAGTTCGCTGGTTGCCTTGCAGGAAAGAACATTGCGATTCGGTGAGTCGACGGTGGTGTTGATCGGTTCTTACCTCGCCGATGAAACCTATGATCTGCCAGTTGCCGATCCTGCTCTCCATACGTTGTTGATTCTGGGGGTTGGCCCTGATCGGGAAAAAGAACCGGGCTATCAGCGCACCTATCAGTTACTGCGGGCCTGGGCCGAGCAGCATCCGCATTATCGCGTGCTGTTCAAGCGTCATCCGCGCAGCAAGGCGCAATTCTGGAACGATGCCGCTGCGCAGTTAGCCAACATCGACTTGCTGGACAGCAAGTGTTCACTGGCGGACGCTCTGGCGCAGGCCAGCGTTGTCGTCAATATCATGTCCAATGCTGGTATCGAGGCAGGGCTGGCGGGCCGGCCGGTAATCCATGTGAATGCGGGCAGCGATGTGGATATTTTCTCTCACTCGCTGTTTTTTGGGCCTCAAGTGCGCGATGAACATGAGTTTTCCCGCCAGCTACAAGCGCTTGAGCAGGATTATCCGGGGCATGTGGCCCAGGCCCGGCGTTTTGCCGATTACCACCTGGTATACGGTTCTCAGGGTTTGGCAAAGACCATTCAACTGGTTGATAACTTGCTGCGAGGCGCAGACCCTGCACGTGACTTCGAGACCTTCAGGCTGTCTGCCGCCGGCTGACACTGACGGCACCAGGGCTTAAGGGGTGAGCGCCAGGCTCAATTCCCGTCCACTGCACACACGTTGGTGGTTCAGGTAATGCTCAAGGAACTGGTTGTCCTTGAGTAGCCACTCGCGATCCTGGCGATAGCGCAACATATGCTTGAAATTGCGCAGGCGCAGGCCTTTGCGCAGCGGCTTGCGATAGGCGCGCAGGTCGGCGATGTCGATCAGCCCCAGCGTGTTTTCAGGCGTCAATACCACATTGCCCAAGTGCGCGGAGCGAAAGTAAATACCGTCCTCATGCAGGCGTGCAATGAACTCACCCAGCTGTGCCCGAAGAGATTCGTTATTGTCGGTGCCCAGCAACTGACGCAGGGTGCGACCTGGCAAAGGGTCGTAATGCACGGCATCGCGCTCGATGCTGGGGATGCGATAAATCTGGCGAACCGTTGGGCATTCGATATTGCGTTCGTGCAGTGCTCGGCAGTTGTTGGCGAAGCGCCGGGCGTAAGGCGCCCAAAGCGCAGAAGTCAGCAGGCGTTTACGGCGGAACAGCTTGAGCATCGAGCCATCGGCCAGGCACAAGACTTTATCCCCTTTACCATCGGCCTCGAGAACGTCGGCGCCCTCGCGCATGTTGAGATAAGCGGTATGGTCGAGCGTTTGCATCAAGGCTCCAAGGCTTGGCCTGATGGGATGGTCAGCCGGCTATGTTACCGCAGTGCGCATGCTGCAAAAAACCGCTGTGGTACAATCGCCGCACTTTTTAAGAGGCAGTTGCCCGTTCACGGGGTTGCCTGGCGCAATACCACAGAGTGCTTGCTTCTGATTCTTGGTTTTATACTTCTATACGCGGACGGGCGAATAACAGGGTGTTGATGTCTGCGGACGTGTCGCACGTGGTTATATTGCGCTTTGGCGGGTGGATGCGGCCTATTTTCTGGACACCCTATGACGACAATGCTGTTCATTTCCTTGGCCAAGCATCAAGGCCTCTATTTCAATCGGTTACTCAACGAGACCGAGCTACAAGGTAAAGTCGTTACCCCGCCACAGATGCCTTGGCCAAAGCTGTCGCATGCATCCAGAGTGCTTTCGCGAATCGACTGGCCGAGCCTGATCGAAGAAAAATGCGAGGAGCGGCGCGTCAAGAATAAAAACGACGGTCGCTTGTATCGGCTGCTGTTACGTCTTGAGCTGATCTGGATGGCGCTACGCGCTCAGGCGTTGCTTGATCGCGAGCGCCCCGATGCGCTGGTGTTCTGGAATGGTTCCCACCGCTACTGCCGATTGCTGACGGCCTTGGCGCCGGCGGGTTGCAAGACGTTCTTTTTCGAGAACGGCTTGTTGCCCAACACCACAACCGTTGATCCGCAGGGCGTGAACTACCTGAATGCCGTTCCGCGCGAAGCCGGTTTTTATCTCAACTATCCTTATCCAGTTCCTGAAAATCAGGCAGCACCCGTGCTGATTCCACGCCAGCCTCGCACCAGCGGCCCGGCCCCGATTGTGCTTCCGGAGCAATTCGTCTTTATTCCGTTCCAGGATGATCGCGATAGCCAGGTTCGGCTGTTTTCTCCCTGGATCAAGAACATGCGCGAGATGTTCGCCTTGGGCGAGCGCTTGGCCAAAGAGACTGGATTGACAGTGGTGTTCAAGGAGCATCCATCCAGTCGCGAAACGTATCCTGAGTTGCATGAACGTACTCACGACCGCCTTTTGTTCGCCAACGGTAATGCCACTCAGCAGTTGATCGAGTCCAGCCAGTTTGTGATCACGCTGAACTCGACGGTCGGCCTGGAAAGCCTGCTTTTGGGTAAGCCCGTGCTGACCTTGGGTCAGGCGTTTTTCAATATTGAGGGGTTGGTAATGCATGCCGACAACGCCGAGCAGGTGATGGAACTGGCGCGTGCATTCCCGCAATGGCCACTCGATGAGCGGTTGAGGCGTAACTTCCTCCACTACCTCTCCGAGCACTACTGCATCAAGGGTGGCTGGAAGAACGCCGACAAGGCCCAGTTGCAGCGGGTCGCCAATCGAATGCTGGGTAAAGCCGAGTGCTGACAGGAATGAAGAAGTTTTTCGGTAAGGAAGTCCTGGAAGTGTGGGCGTCTATCGGTTTTCTTGTGCTGCTGTGTGGGGCATGGGTACTGCCGGACAACAAGCTATATCACCAGATGATGATTTTCCTGCTGTGGCTGCCCGCCCTGTTGGCGCTGTTCCATCGGGATTTTCGCGTAATGCTCAAGCAACCGGAGTGCGTCCTTTTTGTTTTCTTCGTGGCCTGGACGTTACTGGTGCTGATGGTTGAGGGTGGCAATAATATCCTGGGCAAAAGCAAGGTGACGCTCTATGTAGCCCTTACCCTGTTGGGCGTGCTACTGGCTGCCCAGAACCGCAAGTGGCGGTTGGAGTCGATGTTGTTGTACGCATCGATCATGGGCGGTTTCTTTGCTGCGGCTTCCTGGGTCTACTTTTATGAAGTGTCTGCTCAACCTTTCAGCGGCAGGCTGATTGCCATTGGCTTGTGGGACACTGCAATCATGGCCGCGCATGCGGTGGGTGCCTTGCTGATTCTTGGCGTATTTACGTTGCAAACCAAGCGCTTCAATCCCTGGCTAATGGTGTTGGTGCTGATTCCGGCGCTGGGATATGCGTTATTCCTGGGTTTCAGCCAAACCCGTGGTGTGTGGATTGGCTTGCTGGCCTGTCTCTTCGTGATGGGAGTGGCGCGACCGTCGCGCCTGGCAGGCGGGCTGATCATTCTGGTGGTGCTGGGGTTGGCGTCCGTTGCTGTGTTCAAGCCGGAAATTCTCTTGCAGCGCGGTGTTTCTTTCCGTCCCGAGCTATGGAGCGGCGGCGTTCAATTGATGCTGGATCATTGGGCGATGGGGTTGGGATTCCATGAGTACCTGATTCCTGTCCCCGAAATCGGACAGGCATTCAAGCATCCGCACAACCTGTTTCTGGATATCGGTGTGCGTCTCGGAGTCCCTGGCCTGCTGCTATTCGGCTGGCTGTGGCTGGCAACTGGCTGGCGTGGCTGGATTTCGCGCGCGCAGCCACTGGGGCAGGCATTGTTGGCTCTCTGGGTATTTTCCGGGGCGTCACTGATGACTGATGGCATTGGCCTCTGGCTCAAGCCCAATGCCGACTGGTTGATCACCTGGTTGCCGATTGCCTTGAGTATCGTGCTGGCCGCTCGTGGGAGCAATGCAACCAAGGATTTCGTCTGGAGTGTTGCAACTCCTGATGCGCGTGGTCCGGTAGCGAAATGCTAAAGCGTTTCGGCCCCTCGTCCGGGCTGAGCCGATGTTGTAATTCGTTCGCTGTTACAATCCACAGGTTGTCTGTCTTTTTCAAACGTACGAGGCGTGCCGAATGGCCAATTCCGACCAGCAATCAAGCATGAAGATTTACCTGCGGTTGCTGAAATACGTGCTCCCGTACTGGGGCGCTTTCGCCCTCAGTATTGTCGGCTTCGTGCTATTCGCATCCAGCCAGCCGATGCTGGCGGATATGCTCAAACATTTTCTCGACGCCTTGCAAAAACCCAATGACACCAAGTTTCTGGGTGTCTCGCTGGTACTCGGCGTACCGTTATTGATTGTGCTGATTGCCGTCTACCAGGGTATCGGCTCATTTCTGGGTAACTATTACCTGGCCAAGGTTGCCCGTGGCGTGGTCCACGACCTACGTTGCGCCTTGTTCGACAACCTGTTGACCCTGCCTAACCGCTACTTCGACAACAACAACTCCGGTCACCTGATTTCCCGTATTACCTATAACGTGACAATGGTTACCGGTGCCGCCACCGATGCGATCAAAGTGGTGATCCGTGAAGGGCTGACGGTGGTGTTCCTGTTCGGTTACCTGCTGTACAGCAACTGGAAAATGACCCTGGTATTGCTGGCGATCCTGCCGGTCATCGCGATTCTGGTGAGTAGCGCCAGCAAAAAATTTCGCAAGCAAAGCAAGAAAATCCAGGTAGCGATGGGCGATGTGACCCATGTGGCTTCGGAGACGATCCAGGGCTACCGCGTGGTTCGCAGCTTTGGCGGTGAGACTTACGAAATCGAGCGTTTCCACAAGGCCAGCGCCGACAACATGAACCGCAGCCTGGGCATGACCCGCACCCAATCGATCTACACCCCAATGCTGCAACTGGTGATTTACATCGGCATGGCCGTGTTGATGTATCTGGTGCTTTACCTTCGCGGCGATGCCTCTGCTGGCGAACTGGTTGCTTACATTACCGCTGCCGGTTTGTTGCCCAAGCCGATTCGTCAGTTGTCGGAAGTCAGCGCCACGATCCAGAAAGGGCTGGCCGGTGCGGAGAGCATTTTCGAGCAGCTCGACGAAGAACCGGAAGTCGATACGGGCACCAAGGAGATGGCGCGCGTCAGTGGTCGCCTGGAAGTGCGTAACCTGAGCTTCCAGTACCCTGGCACCGAGAAAATCGTGCTCAACGATATTTCCTTTACCGCTGAAGAGGGCCAGATGGTCGCTCTTGTGGGGCGTTCGGGTAGCGGCAAATCGACCTTGGCCAACCTGATTCCGCGTTTCTATCACCACGACAAGGGCCAGATCCTGCTCGACGGTATGGATGTCGAGGAATACAAGCTGACCAACCTGCGTCGTCACATTGCCCTGGTGACCCAGCAGGTTACCCTGTTCAACGACAGCGTCACCAACAACATTGCCTACGGCGACCTCGCCGGCGCACCGTTCGAAGATGTGCGCAAGGCAGCCGAAGATGCCTACGCCGCCGAGTTCATCGAGCAAATGCCTCAAGGCTACGACACCCTTGTGGGCGAAAACGGTGTGCTGCTTTCCGGCGGTCAGCGCCAGCGTCTGGCGATTGCCCGGGCACTGCTCAAGAATGCGCCATTGCTGATTCTCGATGAGGCTACCTCGGCCCTCGACACCGAATCCGAGCGCCACATTCAGGCGGCTCTGGAACAAGTAATGAAGGGCCGTACCACGCTGGTGATCGCTCACCGCTTGTCGACCATCGAGAAGGCCGACCTGATCCTGTTGATGGATCAGGGCCGCATCGTCGAACGCGGCACCCACGCCGAGTTGTTGGCGTTGAACGGTCACTACGCACGCCTGCACGAGAAGGACTTCGTCGAAAGCACCGACGAGGCGATGACGGAGTCCCACGTTTGATTTTGAGTTACTGGCGAGCCTGGAGAGAAAGCGGCTGGGCGCCCATCGATGCAACGGCTTATAGCCAGGCCTGGCAACAGTTCGGCGGCAGCGTGGCGACTCATCCCGAAGTGGTTGAGCGTCTGGCAGGGCTGGTAGGCATCCCGGTGCGTTATCTGGGCTGGTTCGTCGACGGTGAGTTGTGCGCCGCGATGCCGACCTGGGGCCGTCATGTGGCCTTGTCCAAGGAAGTGCTCAAGCGTGAAGGCAAACGTGGCCTGCTCGATCTTGGCAATGCCGAGATCATCCTGCCGGTTGCCGAAGACGTCCAGGTTCGTGTGCGGCATCGCGCGCGTTATGTGTCCGAACTCAATGCCCCGAACATCACCGGTCTCGCTGAGCAACCTGAAGGCCTGGCGCTGGCTCGTGAGCCCGAGGACTACAGCAAGAAGTTTCGCTACAACCAGCGTCGTGACCAGCGTTTGCTTGAAGAGGCGGGTGGCATCATCCGACCGATGCTGGAGCTGAGCGCCAGCGAACAGGCCACCATCTATGCTGACCTGTTCCAGCGCCGCTGGAACTTTGAAGCACCGGGCAAGGCGCGTCTTTCTGAAGTGTTCAGCCTGTTGCGTGAGTTCATGACCGGGTCGTTGATCTACCTGAACGACGAACCGGTGGCGATCCAGATTCTGTACCGGGTCGAGGCGCCCAAGTGGGTCAGCCTGGAATACATTAACGGCGGTGTCGACCCGCAAAACCGCGAGTTCAGCCCTGGCAGTGTACTCAGTTTCGTCAACACTCAAGCCGCATGGGAGCAGGCCCGCGCCGTGGGCAAGCCGCTGCGTTACTCGTTCGGCCGCGCCGATCGCGAATACAAGGATCGCTGGTGTCACCGGGTTCCGGTCTATCAGGTTTGAGCGAGGACAGGCAGTCATGAGCGCACGCAAGCAACAATTGCTTAAACGCCATCGCCAACGCAAACGTGTGGTGCTGATCGGTGCGTTGTTGGCTGCATTACTATTTGGCATTTTTGTCGCATGGTGGCCGTTGCCGCTGTTCCTGCTGCTGGGCTGGATCGCCCATGAAGCCTGGTTCGCCGATCATCTTTTCTATGCCCCGGGCGACGATTATCGCTATGACTTCCCCGCGGGTACGCCGCAATTCCCCGCCACCCTGGCCAAGGGTGTCTTGCAGGTGGCGGGGGACTTTGGCGTGGCGCAAACCCTGGTTTTGCAGGTGCGGGTCAAGAGCCATTGGCTGGGTCGCTTTCTTGATCCCCAGGTATGGATCGGTGACGACCGTCAGGATCTGGAGCGCGGTGTCGCGGGAGAGCGTTTTCTCAATCTGTCCGGGCAAGGTTCGGCGCTGGCTGCCGGGACCCTGACCTTACGTGGACGCTTTTGCAGCCTGGCGCCACAGGCAACTTTGCACGCCCTGAATAATCCGGATTTTGCTCAGCAGCGCCTGCTCATCATCGCCCCCCATGCCGATGATGCTGAACTGGCAGCTTTCGGTCTCTATAGCCGGGCGTCCGAGGTGGCTATCGTCACACTGACCCAAGGCGAGATTGAGGCCGAAAACTATCGCGATATGGGTCTCGACGCCGCTCAGGCCGCCCGTCTGAAGGGGCGCCTGCGCAGTTGGGATAGCCTGGCGGTGCCGCTGTGGGGCGGGGTGGCGCAACAGCAATGTGTGCAATTGGGCTATTACTGCTTACAACTGAATGCGATGGCGCAGCAGCCGGAGCAAAGCTTCGGTTCCCTGGAGTCGGGGGAGAGCGATATACGCGACGTGCGTCGGCACAATGCCTTGAGCCTGCCGGGTGACGTCGACGGTCAGCCCCATTGGCGCAACCTGGTGGCTGATCTGGCGCGTCTGCTTGAGCATCACCGTCCCGACGCGGTGCTGACGCCCCATCCCGAACTGGATCCTCACAGCGATCATGTCGCCAGCACGCGCGCCTTGATGGACGCGATTGAACTCAGTGCCTGGCGCCCGCGTACCCTGCTGCTCTATGCCAATCACCTGCACGACAACGATCGCTGGCCAATGGGCCCGGCGGGTTATGGCATTGCCCTGCCGCCGACCATCGAGCCGTTACCGGCTGATGGGCTATGGAGCCCGTTACTGGACGCGCCAACCCGCATGGACAAAGCCATGGCCTTGGGCATGCAGCACGACTTGCAGGGCCGTCCACCGCTCAAAAAACGTCTGCGCCGAGTGATTCAGCGGTTGTTGGCCGGGCGTCGCTGGCCCCGCACAGGTGAAGACGAGTTCTTCCGCAAAGCGGTGCGCCGACACGAACTTTTCTGGGTGCGTCCGTTGGATGCCCCTCCACAGGATGACCGCCGCTGAGCCTGTTTGCTCGCGTGCGGCCGCATTCTTTCGCTATGTTATTATCCGCGACGCTTTTATTGCCCCTGGAGTTTCCATGAAGTTATCCATGCCACGATTCGATCAGGCCCCTGTCCTGGTGGTCGGTGATGTCATGCTCGACCGTTACTGGCATGGTGGTACCTCACGGATTTCCCCTGAGGCACCGGTACCGGTAGTCAAAGTCGAGCAAATCGAGGACCGCCCGGGCGGTGCCGCCAACGTTGCCCTGAACATTGCCGCGCTCGGTGCGCCGGCCTCGCTGGTCGGCGTGACCGGCGACGACGAGGCTGCCGACAGTCTGGTCAATAGCCTCAAGGGCGCCGGTGTGCGGGCGTTGTTCCAGCGCATCGCCCACCAGCCGACCATCGTCAAGCTGCGGGTGATGAGCCGTCACCAGCAATTGCTGCGTATCGACTTCGAAGAGCCTTTCTCTACCGACGCCTTGGCGCTGGGCGAGCAAGTCGACGAATTGCTCGAAGGCATCAAGGTGCTGGTGCTGTCCGACTACGGCAAAGGCGCGCTGAAAAACCATCAGGTGCTGATCCAGGCTGCCCGTGCCCGTGGGATTCCGGTGTTGGCCGATCCCAAGGGCAAGGATTTCTCGATCTACCGCGGCGCGAGCCTGATCACCCCGAACCTCAGCGAATTCGAAACCATCGTCGGTGGTTGCGCCGATGAACACGAGCTGGTGAGCAAGGGCGCGCAGCTGATGCACGACCTCGACCTCGGCGCCTTGCTGGTGACCCGTGGCGAGCACGGCATGACCTTGCTACGCCCGGATCATCCGGCACTGCACCTGCCGGCCCGTGCCCGTGAAGTGTTCGACGTGACCGGTGCCGGCGACACGGTGATTTCTACCCTGGCGGCAGCGATCGCCGCTGGCGAAGAACTGCCCCACGCGGTGGCCTTGGCCAATCTGGCGGCAGGCATCGTGGTCGGCAAGCTCGGTACCGCGGCCATCAGTGCCCCGGAATTGCGTCGTGCGATCCAGCGTGAAGAAGGTTCCGAGCGTGGTGTGTTGGGGCTGGAGCAGCTGTTGCTGGCAGTCGACGACGCACGTGCACACAAAGAGAAGATTGTGTTCACCAATGGCTGCTTCGACATCCTGCATGCCGGCCACGTGACCTACCTCGAACAGGCGCGTGCCCAAGGCGATCGTCTGATCGTGGCGGTCAACGACGATGCGTCGGTGAGCCGCTTGAAAGGGCCGGGTCGGCCGATCAACAGCGTCGACCGTCGCATGGCTGTACTGGCCGGTCTGGGCGCAGTGGACTGGGTAATCAGCTTCGCTGAAGGCACCCCGGAAAACCTGCTGCGCGAGGTCAAACCGGATGTGTTGGTCAAGGGCGGCGATTACGGGATCGACCAGGTGGTTGGCGCAGACATCGTCACTGCTTACGGCGGGACTGTGAAAGTGCTGGGGCTGGTAGAAAACAGCTCGACCACGGCGATTGTCGAGAAGATCCGCAATCACTGATAGCAGTGAGAGTGCTTGATCGTTCCCACGCTCTGCGTGGGGATGCCTCTATCGACGCTCTGCGTCCGCTTTGAGACGCGGAGCGTCTCGGGCTGCATTCCCACGCAGAGCGTGGGAATGCTCAGGGGCGTGCTGCCTTGCGCGGCACGATTCTTTTCAGCAGCTGCTTTGCTTTTCCATGCAGGCGGGCTAAACCCGAATCCTTCCCCGGCGGGCTCAAACCCTGTTGGCGCACCCAGTCTTTCCAGCGAATCCGCTCATCCTTCACCAGCCATCCTTCCTGTCGGGCAAAACTCTCCGCCAGATATAGCCCGCGGGTACTCGCCGGGTACAGCTGATCTTTTTTCAGGGTATACAGCTCGGCCATTGGCTGGCCGTCCTGCAGTGGCATCAGATACAAATCGGGACGTTTGCGATCGAGCCGGGCCACCAGTTGATCGCCTTCCAGTCGTTCGTCGACATGAAACAGGCTTAGGGACTTGGCTTCCTTGGGCACATCCAGGCGCAAGTCGTAGATCAATTGCAGCGACGCGGTCGGCAAATGCACGTAGGCCCGAGGACGCTCGATCAGCGGCATGTTGGCGCAGCGCACCGGCCGCGCCGAGCCGGACAGCGGTGTCAGGCGAAACGGCAGGGCTTCGCGGTAATGCAGGGCGGACGAGTAGGGCGCGGGCAGCCAGGTGTCGTTGAAACGCCCGCTGAGCCAGCCTTCCGGGGTTTCCAGCAGGCACTCTTCGGCAATTTCCTGGGTTGCCGTGTGCAGCGGCAGGTTCAGTTCATGGGCCGGCACATAACCCGAGATCAGCTTGAGCACCACATCGCCTCGGTCCTGCCGACGCTGACGCACCAATACCCAGTAATCGCGATTCTGCCAATGCAGGGTCAGGCGCACCGAAACCCCAAGATTCGCCAGCTCCAGGGCAAACCGCTCGTTGTCGGGTACGGTCACCGGGCGGCGACGTTGCAGGGTCTGGGAGAAATTCAGCGGCATCCCGACGCTCTGGTAACTCAGGCCTTCGGGTGTCGCTTCGACAAATAACGGCAGGGTCTTGAAGTTGCTCGGGTTCTTTCTTATCAGCGTACGCGGCATGTCGGCTCCTGCTTAAGGCCGCGTGGGCGGCATCAATGGCTAGGGTCTGTTGACGTTTGGCGCGCAACCCGAAGGGCCGGCGTCGCGGTCGTCACCAAACGTCAACAGACCCTATGAAGGACCTGGGCAACGGTCGCGACGTTGTGGGCGAGGTGCAGCGGATTGATGGTCCCGACAATAGCACTGGCCACACCCGGGTGTTCAAACAACAACTCGAAGCTGGCGCGCACCGGGTCCACGCCCGGGCTCAAGCAAACGTGGCCGCTGGCCAGGGCTTTTTTGACCAGGATCGCTTTGCCGTGAGCAGCAGCATAGTCAATGACGGGCTTCTCGCTCTGTTCGTTCAGATTGTAGGTGACCATCGCGCAATCACCTTGTTCCAGAGCCTTCAAGCCGCCTTCGACGGTTTTACCGGAAAAACCGAAACCGCGAATCTTGCCTTCGCGCTTGAGCTCGGCGAGGGTCGCATAGACCTCGCTGCCATTGAGGATTGCCAGGTCGTTGCCGTCGGAGTGCACCAGTACCAGATCGATAACATCCGTTTCCAGGCGTTGCAGGCTGCGTTCCACCGAGAGGCGCGTATGGGCGGCGCTGAAGTCGTGGTGCGACTGGCCGTCGGCAAATTCTTCGCCAACCTTGCTGACGATCACCCAGTCCTGACGTTGACCCCGCAGCAACGGGCCAAGACGCTCTTCGCTGCGGCCATAGGCCGGCGCGGTGTCGATCAGGTTGATGCCCAGGTCGCGCGCGAGTTTTAGCAGCATGCGCGCTTCGTCATCGCCGGGGATCTGGAAACCGTTGGGATACTTCACTCCTTGATCGCGGCCAAGTTTCACCGTGCCCAGGCCCAGGGGCGAAACCAGCAGGCCGGTGCTGCCCAAAGGGCGATGCAGATCGTGCAGGGTCGGTTGGCTCATGGCAGCAGTTGCTCCCAGGCAGGGACGCCCATCGGCGGTTTCGGCAGTTCCGGCAGCGGCGCCGGATGGCTCGGCTGGATGCCGTCGCGTTGCAGTGCGGCGAGGACGCGGTCAGCGAAGTCCGGCGCCAGGGCCAGTTTGGTCGGCCAACCCACCAGCAGACGATCCTGCTCGGCGAGGAAGGCATTGTCCGGGCGGGTCAGGCCTGATTGCAGCGGCTCGGCGCGCTCGACCCGCAAGGTCGCCCACTGCGCGGTGCTCAAGTCGATCCACGGCAGCAGGTTGCCGAGTTCTTTTTTCGCCGTGGCGATTTGCGCCGCAGGATCGCGGGCCACGCCTTCGGCTTCGGCGATGTCGCCTCCCAGATACCAGACCCATTGACCATCGACGGCCGGGTGGGTAGTCACGGTAATGCGCGGCTTCGGCCCGCCGCCCAGGCAATGGGCGTACAGCGGTTTGAGGCCCGGGCCTTTGACGATGATCATGTGCAGGGGACGGCGCTGCATGGCCGGTTGGCTCAGGCCCAGCGCCGTGAGCAGGTCGGCGGTGCCGGCACCGGCGCTGAGAACGATGCGCTGGGCGCGAATCTCGCGTTCGTCGACTTTCAAGCCGACCAGTTCGCCGTTTTCCAGCAGCGGTTCGATGTGCTGGCCGGCCAGTAGACCGTCACCGGCCAAATCGGCCAGGCGCTGGATCAGGCTTGGCACGTCAACCACCAATTCCGCCAGGCGATAGACCTTGCCCTTGAAACGCTTGTCTTGCAGGGCTGGCGGCAATTGTTCGCCCTTGACCTGATCGACCCGCCCGCGCACGGCTTTGCTGGCAAAGAAACTGGTGAGGTTGCCGGCGAGGGTGCCGGGGGACCAGAGGTAATGGGCGTCGGACAGCAGACGCACGCCGGACAGGTCCAGTTCACCGTCGCCGGCCAACGCTTCACGCCAGCGACGCGGCATGTCGGCAATGGCTTCCGAGGCGCCGGTCAGGGCGCCGTGCAACGCGTACTTGGCGCCGCCGTGGATGATGCCCTGGGACTTCACGCTCTGCCCGCCACCGAGGCTGGCGCTTTCCACCAGCACGGTCGAAAAACCCTGACGGCGCAGACGCGCATTCAGCCAGAGGCCGGCGACACCAGCGCCG
The DNA here is from genome assembly GCF_058802325.1 of Pseudomonas sp. GW822-FHT02E03. Lineage (NCBI taxonomy): Bacteria > Pseudomonadati > Pseudomonadota > Gammaproteobacteria > Pseudomonadales > Pseudomonadaceae > Pseudomonas > Pseudomonas sp. GW822-FHT02E03. The sequence continues at coordinate 150,800 of NZ_JBXAOA010000006.1, forward strand.
ACAATCAGAACGTCGGTGGAAATAACGGATGGCATGCAGCGACCTCAGTGTTCAAGACGAGGGCGCAGTATACAGACTCGAAGAAAAGGGGATTGTTGGTGATCAATCGGATGGATGCAAAACCTGTGGGAGCGGGCTTGCTCGCGAAAGCGGTGTGTCAGGCAACAAAGATGTCGACTGACAGCCCCTCTTCGCGAGCAAGCCCGCTCCCACAATGGATCGCACTTCGGGTTTTAATGCCCGGCGGTTTTGGAGAAAAGCTGGATGACTACGACACCCAATACGATGAGCGCCATCCCCAGCATCGCCGGCACATCTAGCTTCTGCCCGTAGATAAACAGCGCCGCAACGCTGACCATCACGATGCCCATGCCGGCCCACACCGCGTAGGCCACGCCCACCGGAACACTGCGCACCACCAGGGTCAGCATCCAGAAAGCAATACCGTAACCGACGATGACCAGCAGCAGCGGCAGTGGCGTGCTGATACCTTTGACCGCTTTCATCGAAACGGTGGCGATCACTTCGGCGCAGATGGCGATGGCCAGGTAGTAGTAAGCGGTCATGGGTCAATCCTCGTATGAAGTGTTGCTCTCTGAGGTCGGCATTCTAGAGATTCGCCAGATGCGGTAAAGTCATTACCTATCTGATCTGGAGATGGGTTGATCCATGAACATGCAATGGAATCTGGAACAGCTGCGCTTGTTTGTCAGTGTTGCGGAACAGCGTTCGTTTTCCGCGGTGGCGCGGGATCAGCGCAAGGCGCAGTCGGCGGTCAGCAGTTCGATTGCGCTGCTGGAAGAGGACTTGGGCGTCAGCCTGTTCGATCGTAGCAGTGGTCGTCAGCCGAAACTCACCGAAGCCGGCACCGCCCTGCTTGAGGAGGCGCGGGAAGTGCTGCGCCAATGTGAACGCCTCAATGGTCGGGCACTGGCGATGATGCGTGGCCAGGAAGCGAGTCTGCGGGTGGCTCAGGATGAGGCGATGCCCTATCAAGCAGTGGTTGAAAGCTTCGAGGCCCTGGCAGAAAAATTTCCCAGCCTTGAAGTGCAGCTGACCAGCGCCGCCCAGGGCGATGTCGCGCGCAAATTGGTGGAGCGCCGGGCCGATCTGGGCTTGCTGTTTTATCACGAGCAAATTCCCGAAGCCCTCGAGCGGCGGGTGCTGGGTAGCGTCGAAATGGTTACGGTGTGCGGTGTGGGGCATCCCATGGCGAAGCAGGCGCAGGTCGATTGCCAGCAAATGGCGCAGCATCGACAGTTGCTGATGTCCACGCAATCCAGCGTCTATCCCGGTAGTGAGCCGGCCAGCCCGCAGGTCTGGCGCGCCGACAGTTTCTATGTGATGGCTGAATGGGTCATGCGCGGTCTTGGTTGGGCCTGGTTGCCGCGACATGTGGTGCAGTACCCGGCGTATCAGAATCAGATGGTCGAACTGGCCAGCGAATGGACGCCGCCGGCCTTGATTGTCGAGCTGGTCTGGCGTCGCGATGAGCCCCTCGGCCCGGCGGCCCGTTGGCTGGCGGAACGTTTTGCCGTGCACTTGCAGGCGATCGGCTAAAAAACCGATAAACTCCGCCGCCATGAATAGAACTCTCTACACCGCGCTGTTTTACCTGGGGCTGCCATTGGTAGCGATTCGGCTTTGGCTGCGGGCGCGCAAGGCGCCGGCGTACGCCAAGCGCATTGGCGAACGGTTCTCCCTCGCGCTACCGGCGATGAAACCGGGTGGTATCTGGGTGCATGCGGTGTCGGTGGGCGAAAGCATCGCCGCCGCGCCGATGATTCGTGCCTTGTTGCAACGGTATCCGGCGCTGCCGATCACCGTCACCTGCATGACCCCGACCGGGTCCGAACGGATCCAGGCGCTGTTCGCCAACGAGCCGCGCATTCAGCACTGCTATCTGCCTTACGACTTGCCTTGCGCAGCCAAGCGATTCCTTGATCGGGCCCGGCCGAAACTGGCGGTGATCATGGAAACCGAGCTCTGGCCCAACCATATCCACCAATGCGCCAAACGCGGCATTCCCGTGGCGCTGGCCAATGCGCGACTGTCCGAGCGCTCAGCCAAAGGCTATGGCCGCTTCCATAAACTGACTGGGCCGATGCTCGCCGAGATGAGCCTGTTCGCGGTACAGACCGAAGCCGAGGCACAGCGCTTCCGCGATTTGGGCGCGCGCCCGGAAACCGTCGAAGTGACCGGTTCGATCAAGTTCGACCTGACCATCGACCCACGACTGCTGCAGCGTGCCGCTGAGTTGCGTGCGCAGTGGCAGGCGCAGGATCGCCCGGTATGGATCGCCGCGAGTACCCATGAAGGCGAAGACGATGTGGTGCTGGCTGCCCATCGTCGGCTGCTGGCCAATCATCCCGATGCCTTGCTGATTCTGGTGCCGCGTCATCCGGAGCGTTTCAACCCGGTGTTCGAGTTGTGCCGGCAGCAGGGTTTTGCCACGGTACGGCGTTCGACGGGCGAGCCGGTCACCGCAGGCACTTCGGTGCTCTTGGGCGACACCATGGGCGAGTTGCTGTTTCTCTATGCCTTGGCCGACAGCGCGTTCGTCGGTGGCAGCCTGGTGCCCAACGGCGGTCATAACCTGCTGGAACCGGCGGCCCTGGCCAAACCGGTGCTCAGCGGACCGCACCTGTTCAACTTCCTCGAAATCGCCACGCAGTTGCGCAGCGCCGGGGCGTTGGCCGAGGTCGATGATGCCGAAGGTCTGGCGCTGGCGGTGCAGCGACTGTTCGAATTGCCGAGCGATGCGCAGCGGATGGCAGAGGCGGGGCTGAAAGTGATGCGCACCAATCAGGGGGCGTTGCAGCGGTTGCTGGATGGGTTGGGGCGGTTGATCGACAAGTCCTGAATTTGTCACTGCTCCTTTGTTGCGAGGGAGCTTGCTCCCGCTCGGCTGCGAAGCAGTCGTGGAATCAGCCGATGTGGTCTACCAGACAGACCGCATGCTCAGGGTTTGGGGCCGCTTCGCAGCCCAGCGGGAGCAAGCTCCCTCGCCACAGAGTTTTCTTTTATTGGGCGGGATTAGCCCGTAATTGCTCCGCCGCAGCCTTGGCCAGATCCGGTGGCAGGAAGTCCTTGTCCGGGTTGTAGTCGGGTTTGAGGTAACGCGTCAGGTCCTGCAAATCCCCCGGGTTCAACGTGCCGGCAGCCTGTTTCAAGCGCAGGTTGTCGAGGATGTAGTCGTAGCGGGTGTTGTTGTAGTTGCGCACCGAGGTGTACAGCTGACGCTGGGCATCGAGCACGTCAACGATGTTGCGCGTCCCCACCTGGTAACCGATTTCGGTCGCTTCCACCGCGCTCTGGTTGGAGATGATCGACTGCCGGCGGGCCTGCACCTGCTCGACGTCGGTGTTCACGGCGCGGTGCAGGTTGCGGGTGTTTTCCACGACCTGACGACGCAGCGCTTCGCGTTGTTGTTCGGTCTGAGTCAGCAGCGAATTGGACTCACGCACCTGCGAGCTGGTCAGCCCGCCGCTGTAGAGCGGGATGCTCAATTGCAGGCCAACCGTGCGCTGCTCGACATCGCCACCGTAACGCACGCCGTTCGGGTTCGGGTTGGTAAAGCCGAGGGCGTCGTTGTCACCTTTCTTGTATTGCGCGACCGCATCCAGGGTGGGCGCATGCCCGGCCTTGCGCTGCTTGAGGGTTTCTTCGGCGGCGCTTACTGCATAGTTGCTGGCCAGCAAATTCAGGTTCTGCTTGGCGGCGGTGTCGACCCAGGCTTTGGCATCGTTCGGTGCCGGCGGCAGGATCGGCAAGGTGTGGACAATGCCCTGAATCGAGTTGTACTGACGGTTGGTCAGGGTGATCAGCGCTTCGAACGCGTCATCCACCTGACGCTGAGCAAGAATCCGGTTGGCCCGCGCGGTGTCGTAACTGGCTTGGGATTGCAGCACGTCTGTCTTGTCCGACAGACCGACGTCGAAGCGCTCGTTGGACTGGTCGAGTTGACGCTTGAACGCCGCTTCTTCGGCCTTGGTCGAGGCCAAAGTGTCCTGGCTGCGCAGCACGTTGAAGTAGCTTTCGGCACTTTGCAGAATCAGGTTCTGTTCAGTGGCCGAAAGTTGCAAGGCTGCCTGTTCGTTAACGTCCTTGGCGGCCTGTAACTGGAACCAGCGATCGGCGCGGAAAATCGGTTGCGCGAGAGTCGCCTGATACACCGTACCGCTGCGGGTCGAGGTCAGCGATGGCTGGTCGAGCGAGGTGCGGGTGTTGTTCAGGTCGGCACCGGCGGACAGGTTGGGCAACAGGCCAGCGCGAGCCTGGGGCACGACTTCCTTCTGGGCGCCGTATTGGGCGCGGGCGGCGGCGAGGTCGGCGTTGTTGTCCACCGCTTCCTGATAGACGCTGACCAGGTCAGTCTTGGTCGATAAGGGCGCTTCTGCTGCCCAGGCCATTCCATTGGACGCACAAGACACGGCAAGGGCCAGTGAGAGTTTGCGCAGCATGAGGCCATCCCTAAAAAATTACGCTGATAATTTGAGCGCCAAGGCTACGGCGCGGCGCCCTGCAGCGTCAAGGCGCGGCATGGCGTAGCGAGTGTAGTTGCACGCAGGCATGGCAACAATCCTGCAATTGCGCCATTCATCATGGTGTTTGCTGCGGAGTTGGCGTTCTTTGCCGGTTGTGTCTAGACTGGCCGGGTTCTTGTCGGGGTGCCTTGCTATGAGGCTGAGATCGAATAATTTCGGATCCCGTTGAACCTGATCAGGTTAACGCCTGCGTAGGGAACAAGATTTCTCGTCACCCGGCGAGTCCTCTTGTGCTTCGTCCGGGATGTTGTTCGACAATCGAACACCCCTCGAGCACCGAGCACAGCACAGCTGGTTTTCCCAGCGCACGTGCGTCCATTCGTTTACAGGTTCGCTCCGACAAAAATCCACTGCCTGGATGTGTGTCTGGAGAGCCCGTGATGACTACAAAATCAAAAATCGAAACCAATCTGAGTGACTCGGCCAAGGTCGATCAGCAATCGGTTCAGCCGTTTACCCGCTCGCAAAAAATCTATGTCCAGGGCTCTCGCCCCGACATCCTCGTGCCGATGCGCGAAATCAGCCTGGACGTGACCCCGACCGACTTCGGCGGCGAAATCAACGCGCCGGTGGTGGTGTATGACACCTCGGGCCCCTATACCGATCCCAACGTCATCATCGACGTGCGCAAAGGCCTCGCTGACGTGCGTTCGCCTTGGATCGAAGCCCGTGGCGACACTGAGCGTCTGCCGGGTTTGAGCTCGAACTTCGGCAGGGAACGCCTCGCGGATCCGGAGCTGACCAAGCTGCGCTTCGCTCACGTGAACAACCCGCGCCGCGCCAAGGCCGGTGGCAACGTCACCCAGATGCACTACGCTCGCAAAGGTATCATCACGCCCGAGATGGAATACGTTGCCATCCGCGAAAACATGAAGCTGGAAGTGGCCCGCGCCGCAGGTTTGCTGGACCAGCAACACGCCGGTCACAGCTTCGGCGCCAGCGTGCCGAAAATCATCACCCCCGAATTTGTCCGTGAAGAGATTGCCCGTGGTCGCGCGATCATTCCCGCCAACATCAACCACACCGAACTGGAACCGATGATCATCGGCCGTAACTTCCTGGTGAAGATCAACGGCAACATCGGCAACAGCGCACTGGGTTCGTCCATCGAAGAAGAAGTGGCGAAACTGACCTGGGGCATTCGCTGGGGCGCGGACAACATCATGGACTTGTCCACCGGTAAGCACATTCACGAAACCCGCGAGTGGATCATCCGTAACTCGCCGGTACCGATCGGTACCGTGCCGATCTACCAGGCCCTGGAGAAGGTCGGCGGCGCCGCTGAAGACCTGACCTGGGAGCTGTTCCGCGACACGCTGATCGAACAGGCCGAACAGGGTGTCGACTACTTCACCATCCACGCTGGCGTGTTGCTGCGCTACGTGCCGCTGACCGCCAAACGCGTGACCGGTATTGTTTCCCGTGGCGGTTCGATCATGGCCAAGTGGTGCCTGGCGCACCATAAAGAGAACTTCGCTTACACGCATTTCGAAGAGATTTGCGAAATCATGAAGGCCTACGACGTCAGCTTCTCCCTGGGCGATGGCCTGCGTCCGGGCTCGATTGCCGACGCCAACGACGCCGCACAATTCGGTGAGCTGGAAACCCTCGGCGAGCTGACCAAAATCGCCTGGAAGCATGACGTACAAACCATGATCGAAGGCCCGGGCCACGTGCCGATGCAGTTGATCAAAGAGAACATGGACAAGCAGCTGGAATGCTGCGACGAGGCGCCGTTCTACACCCTCGGCCCGCTGACCACCGACATCGCCCCAGGCTACGACCACATCACTTCGGGTATCGGTGCGGCGATGATCGGCTGGTTCGGTTGCGCCATGCTTTGCTACGTGACGCCGAAGGAGCACTTGGGCCTGCCGAACAAGGATGACGTGAAGACCGGGATCATCACCTACAAGATCGCGGCCCACGCTGCCGACCTTGCGAAGGGGCATCCGGGGGCGCAAATTCGCGACAACGCCTTGAGCAAGGCGCGTTTCGAATTCCGTTGGGAAGACCAGTTCAACCTGGGCCTGGACCCGGACACCGCGCGTTCGTATCACGACGAAACCCTGCCGAAGGATTCGGCCAAGGTCGCGCACTTCTGCTCCATGTGCGGGCCGAAATTCTGTTCGATGAAGATCACCCAGGAAGTCCGTGAATACGCGGCCAACCAGCGGATCGAAACCGTCGATGCGGAAATCGCCCAGGGCTTGGCCGAACAGGCCGAGCGGTTCAAACAGGAAGGCAGTCAGTTGTACAAGAAGGTTTGATCCCGTACTGATCGTTCCCACGCTCTGCGTGGGAATGCCTCTTGTGACGCTCTGCGTCACGCTTTGGGACGCGGAGCGTCCCGGTCTGCATTCCCACGCAGAGCGTGGGAACGATCACAACAAATGTCCCTCTGAGATAACACCCTTGAGCATTCAACCCAGCACTTACTCCCCGGATACCGCGGTGCCGACCGACAAACGTGTCTTCGGCGGTCGTGATCTGTGTTCCCTGTGGTTTTCCCTTGGCATCGGCCTGATGGTGTTGCAGACCGGTGCTTTGCTCGCACCAGGCTTGGGCCTGTCAGGCTCGTTGCTGGCGATTTTTCTCGGCACGCTGGTCGGCGTTCTGTTGCTGGCCGCTGTCGGTGTGATCGGCAGCGACACCGGCCTGTCGTCGATGGCGGCACTCAAACTCAGCCTGGGCCGTTATGGCGCGAGCCTTCCGGCGGTGTTGAACCTGTTCCAACTGATCGGTTGGGGTTCGTTCGAAATCATCGTGATGCGCGACGCTGCCAGCCTGCTCGGCGCCCGCGCTTTCAGCGAAGGCAGCCTGCTGTCGAATCCGCTGCTTTGGACAGTTTTCTTCGGTGGTTTGGCGACTTTGCTGGCCGTCAGCGGGCCACTGACCTTCGTGCGCAAGATCCTGCGCAAGTGGGGTATCTGGCTGCTGCTGGCCGCGTGTATCTGGCTGACCTGGAACCTGTTCGCCAAAGCCGATCTGGCCGCATTGTGGGCGCAGGCCGGTGATGGTTCGATGCCGTTTGCCGTGGGCTTCGACATTGCGATCGCCATGCCGCTGTCCTGGCTGCCGCTGATTGCCGATTATTCGCGGTTCGGCAAGCGTGCGAAAAACGTCTTCGGCGGTACGGCGCTGGGCTTCTTTTTCGGTAACTTCTGGCTGATGAGCCTGGGCGTGGCCTACACCCTGGCGTTCGCGCCGAGCGGCGAAGTGAATGCCTTGTTGCTGGCATTGGCCGGTGCAGGCCTGGGGATTCCATTGCTGCTGATTTTGCTGGATGAGTCGGAAAATGCCTTTGCCGATATTCACTCGGCGGCGGTGTCCAGCGGGATTCTGTTGCGCTTGAAAGTCGAGCATCTGGCCTTGGCCATCGGCGTCATCTGCACGCTGATCGCCTGCCTGGCGCCATTGGCCCAGTACCAGAACTTTCTGCTATTGATCGGCTCGGTGTTTGCGCCGCTGTTCGGCGTGGTGCTGGTGGATCACTTCATCCTGCGCAAGCGCAGTGGCCAGGTAGCGTCAGCCGCATTGCGCTGGCCGGCATTGCTCGCCTGGTTGGGCGGGGTGAGCACCTATCATTTGCTGGCCAATCTCAATCCGGACATCGGCGCAACCCTGCCGTCGCTGGTGCTGGCAGGGCTGCTGCAACTGCTGCTCGGTCGAGCCTTCAGCTACGGCCGGGAAACAGTTCAGGCTTGAGAATGCCGTTCAGGCGCGGGTAGGGGATCTTCAGTTCGACGTGGCCCAGTGCGTAAGGCGCAAGGGTGCTCACTTCGTACTTGAGGATCACCCCGCCGTAGGTCAGCGCCACATTCTGGGTTTTCACGAAGGGCCAGCTCTTCACGAACTCCGGTTCCTGATCAAGCTTGGTGCTGATCAGCCAGCTGTTGTGCGCCACTTGGGCGGCTTTCCAGAATGCCTCTTCCTGCCCCGGGATCAACATGTCCGAGAGGGTCAGCACTTTATGCTGTTGACGTGAATAGTTGATGAAACCGCGGCCCGGCGTGCCATGGGCACCGCCGGTGTCCAGGTAGCTGGACAATTCAACGATCACCAAGCCGTCATGCTGCTCACGTACCTTGGCTTGCAGGTAGCTGCTGTAGCGCGGGCCTGCGCTGCTCAAAAACTGCTCGCGATACGCCGCCAGCGTCGGTGCTACAGGGGCGTCAGGCGAGGTGCGGGTCATTTGCAGCAGGCGTTTTTCGATGATGCCGTCAAGTGCAGGCTCATCGGGGAAACGCAGCGTATCGATATTCACCAACGGGCATTCAGGGTTGGCACAGCCTGGTTTCAACTGTTCCGATGCGTCGCGGGTAGTTTCCAGCGGCGCCCGATAGTTGGGCTGGAACAAACTCTGGCACGCACCCAGGGTCAGGGCGATGGCGGCCACGGAGGCGATCTTGAAAAGCGACATGGGCGTCCTTTACGAAACAGGGGAAGGCGAAAAGTTACCCGCTTCGACTCTCAACGAAGCAGTCAGTTCGCCACTAAGCTAATTAGAGTTGGTTTCACCCTCACCGTCTATCCCGCTGACTGGAAAGGGGCTGCATCAAACATCGCGGGCGCGTTAGGATGGCGCGAAGTCGAGGTTGCAAGTACAAAAAGGAGCCTCGTAACGGATTTGCAGTAAACGAGGATTGTCATGACTGATTTTGCCAACGCCATTCCGACCACCGTTGATATCGTTCGGCGCGAAAAGTGCTACGAGGGCTTCTACAAGCTCGACCGCGTGCACCTGCGTCATGAGTTGTTCGCCGGTGGCATGAGTCGCGAGATCAATCGTGAACTGTTCGTGCGCCACGATGCGGTGTGCGTGCTTCCTTACGATCCGCAGCGCGATGAAGTGGTGCTGATCGAGCAGTTTCGCGTTGGCGCCATGGGCAAGATCGATAACCCGTGGCTGATCGAACTGGTCGCCGGTCTGATCGACAAGGATGAAGTACCGGAAGAAGTTGCTCACCGCGAAGCGCAGGAGGAAGCTGGGCTTGTATTCGGGGCACTCTGGCCGATAACCAAATATTTTCCATCGCCGGGTGGCAGTAACGAATTTGTGCATCTGTATCTGGGGCGTTGCGACAGTGCCGGGGTTGGCGGCCTGCATGGGCTGGAGGAAGAGGCAGAAGATATTCGTGTCACGGTCTGGGCGTTCGAAGATGCCCTGCAAGCCGTACGCGACGGACGTATTGCCAACGCGCCAAGCATCATTGCCTTGCAATGGCTGGCTTTGAACCGCGTTGAAGTGAGGGGGTTATGGTCGTAAACAAGCTGCGCGATCGCTACCGGATCGACCTCGTGGGGCTGCAAGCCTCCTGCGAGGCCAACTACGCGCGCCTGATGCGACTGCTACCGGATATGCGTAGCGAGCCGCAGGCGCGGCGCATTGCCGTGACCCACGGCGACCAGATGCTGGGCGTGCTGGCCCTCGAAGTGCTGCAGGTTTGTCCGTACACCACGACCCTGCAAGTCCGCCAGGAACACAGCCTGCCGTGGCTGCCGGTGCCGCAACTTGAAGTTCAGGTGTATCACGACGCGTGCATGGCCGAAGTGGTCAGCGCCGAACATGCACGACGCTTCCGGGGCATCTATCCTTACCCGAACGCCGCGATGCATCAGCCGGATGAAAAAGCTCAGCTCAATCTGTTCCTGGGGGAATGGCTGAGTCATTGCCTGGCTTGCGGGCACGAGTACGCCGTTGTGCGCTAAGAGCCCTGTGTAGTTGTGAACTGCGTCCGGTTCACAGATTTCCTCTTTTGATCGTCCCCCAGCATAATTGCGGCACTTATCCATCCCGTGATCACGCCCTGGGAGAACGCCTTGCCGAGCGTATCCACATTGACCACCGCCGATCCGGCGTTGCTGGTGCAACTCTCCGACAGCCATCTGTTTGCCGAGGCGGACGGGACGTTGCTGGGCATGAATACCCGCGACAGCCTGCAACAGGTCATTGAGCTGGTATTGAAGCAGCAGCCGCAGATCGATCTGATGATTGCCAGTGGTGATCTGTCTCAGGACGGGACGCTGGAGTCGTATCAACTGTTTCGCGACCTGAGCCGACAGATCGATGCGCCGGCACGCTGGATTCCCGGTAATCATGACGAGCCGCAGATCATGGCCGAAGCCGCGGTGCAGAGTGCGCTGCTGGAGCCGGTGGTGGATATCGGCAACTGGCGGGTCACGTTGCTCGATTCGGCGGTGCCAGGGTCGGTGCCGGGGTATTTGCAGGATGAGCAATTGCAGTTACTCGCTCGCTCGTTGAGTGAGGCACCGGAGCGGCATCATCTGGTGTGTTTCCATCATCATCCGGTATCGATCGGGTGTGCATGGATGGAGCCCATTGGCTTACGCAATCCAGAAGCATTATTCGCGGTGCTGGATCGCTTTCCACAGGTGCGTGCGGTGTTGTGGGGGCATGTGCATCAGGAAATTGACCAGGTACGCAACGGTGTGCGCCTGATCGCATCGCCCTCGACCTGCATTCAGTTCGAGCCGGGCAGTGATGATTTCAAGGTGAGCGAGCAGGCGCCGGGGTATCGATGGTTGCGGTTGTTGCCGGATGGCCAGCTCGAAACAGGCGTTGAACGCGTCACCGGTTTCGATTTTCAGGTTGATTACGGCTCCAACGGCTACTGACAAAGCCCTTGTAGGAGCAGCCTCGTTGCACTCGACAGCTCCTACAGTAAACTGCGCCTCTTTACCCGACGCACAGGGAGCTCAAATGTCTGGTTCGATCCTTTATATCCACGGTTTCAACAGCGCGCCGGCGTCGAAAAAGGCCTGTCAGTTGATTAATGTGATGGAACGGCTGGGCTTGAGCGACCAATTGCGTGTGCCGGCCCTGCATCACCATCCCCGCGAGGCCATTGCTCAGCTGGAGCAGGCGATTGTCGAGCTGGGGCGGCCACTGCTGGTCGGCAGCTCACTCGGCGGCTACTATGCGACTCACTTGGCCGAGCGCCATGGCTTGAAAGCCCTGCTGATCAATCCTGCCGTCAGCCCGCACCGGATGTTCGACGGGTTCCTGGGGACGCAGAAAAATCTGTATACCGATGAGACTTGGGAGTTGACCCGCGACCACGTGACGGCCCTGGCCGAGCTGGAAGTGCCGGCGCCCAAGGATCCGCAGCGGTTTCAAGTATGGTTGCAGACCGGCGACGAAACGCTGGATTATCGCCTCGCCCAGCAGTATTACCGGGCCTGTGCCTTGCGCATCCAGGCGGGCGGCGACCATAGTTTCCAGGGTTTTGCCGAGCAATTGCCGGCAATGCTGAGTTTCGCCGGCATCGGCGCAGATTTGTATCAGGCGATTGATTTCACTGCACTGTGATTTGTCGCCTCTTTTTCACAGAACACTTTTTACAGGCGGACGACGAGACCCCATGGCCACTCCCAGCGCTAGCTCTTATAACGCAGACGCCATCGAAGTCCTCTCGGGCCTCGACCCGGTGCGCAAACGCCCCGGCATGTACACCGACACCAGTCGGCCGAACCACCTCGCCCAGGAAGTCATCGACAACAGCGTCGACGAAGCCTTGGCCGGGCATGCGACATCGGTACAGGTCATCCTGCATGCCGATCACTCCCTGGAAGTCAGCGATGACGGCCGTGGCATGCCGGTGGACATTCACCCTGAAGAGGGTGTGTCGGGTGTCGAGCTGATCCTCACCAAGCTTCATGCGGGCGGCAAGTTTTCCAACAAGAACTACCAGTTCTCCGGCGGTCTGCACGGGGTGGGTATTTCTGTGGTCAACGCCTTGTCGACCGAAGTCCGGGTGCGTGTAAAACGCGACGGCAACGAATACCAGATGACTTTCGCTGACGGTTACAAGAAAACCGAGCTGGAAGTGATCGGCACCGTCGGCAAGCGCAACACCGGCACCAGCGTGTTCTTCGCGCCGGACCCGAAGTATTTCGATTCACCGAAATTCTCCATCAGCCGCCTCAAGCACGTGCTCAAGGCCAAAGCCGTTCTGTGCCCGGGGCTGCTGGTCAGTTTTGAAGACAAGGCCACCGGCGAGAAAGTCGAATGGCATTACGAAGACGGCCTGCGCTCCTACCTGGTGGACGCGGTCAGCGAATTCGAACGCCTGCCGGACGAGCCGTTCTGCGGCAGCCTGGCCGGTAACAAAGAAGCGGTCGATTGGGCGTTGCTGTGGTTGCCCGAAGGCGGCGACAGCGTTCAGGAAAGCTACGTCAACCTGATCCCGACAGCCCAGGGCGGTACGCACGTCAACGGTCTGCGTCAGGGCTTGCTCGATGCGATGCGCGAGTTCTGCGAGTTCCGCAGCCTGTTGCCGCGCGGTGTGAAGCTGGCGCCGGAAGATGTCTGGGAGCGCATCGCGTTCGTTCTATCGATGAAAATGCAGGAACCGCAATTCTCCGGTCAGACCAAGGAGCGCCTGTCATCCCGTGAAGCGGCGGCCTTTGTTTCCGGTGTGGTCAAGGACGCCTTCAGCCTGTGGCTCAACGCCCACCCGGAAACCGGCATGTTGCTGGCGGAACTGGCTATCAACAACGCCGGCCGTCGTCTGAAGGCCAGCAAGAAGGTCGAGCGTAAGCGCATTACCCAAGGTCCGGCATTACCGGGCAAACTCGCCGACTGCGCCGGGCAGGACCCGATGCGTTCCGAGCTGTTCCTGGTGGAAGGTGATTCCGCCGGCGGTTCGGCCAAGCAGGCGCGGGACAAAGAATTTCAAGCGATCCTGCCATTGCGCGGCAAGATTCTGAACACCTGGGAAGTCGACGGCAGCGAAGTGCTGGCCAGCCAGGAAGTGCACAACATCGCCGTGGCCATCGGTGTCGATCCGGGCTCGACGGACATCGCTCAGCTGCGTTACGGCAAGATCTGCATCCTCGCCGACGCCGACTCCGACGGTCTGCACATTGCCACGTTGCTGTGCGCCTTGTTCGTCCAGCATTTCCGTCCGCTGGTGGATGCCGGTCACGTCTACGTCGCCATGCCGCCGCTGTACCGTATCGACCTGGGCAAAGAAATTTACTATGCCCTGGACGAAGCCGAGCGCGATGGCATCCTCGATCGCCTGGTAGCCGAGAAGAAACGCGGCAAACCACAGGTCACCCGATTCAAAGGTCTGGGTGAAATGAACCCGCCGCAGTTGCGCGAAACCACCATGGACCCGAACACGCGGCGTCTGGTGCAGTTGACGCTGGAAGATTTCGACGCGACCTCGGAAATGATGGACATGCTGCTGGCGAAAAAACGCGCTGGCGATCGCAAGTCCTGGCTGGAGTCCAAGGGTAACCTGGCCGAGGTTCTGGGCTGATGCGATTTGGCTGGGCCCTGGCGTGTGCGTTGCTGCTGACCTCGATAACGGTTTCGGCGGAGCCTGCACCCGAGCTGCGCTTGTTATCCGAGCATGCCGTCGACGGCATGCGCGGCGGCAATCTGTCGGGGCTGGCCCAGTGCGGCAAGGATCTGTGGACCGTTTCGGATCGTGACGATGATCAAATCTATCGCCTCGACACCCGCAACACTACCTGGCAAGCCGAAACCGTGCGCATCGACGCACCCCTGGTGCCCGACAGCGGTTTACCCTGGGGCTTGCGTTCGCGGACTTGGGCGGCATCGTTCGTGCGGGGCGGGGACCTGGATTTCGAAGGCATCACCTGCGACAGCGCTGGCAATCGTTACATCGTCAGCGAAGCACACGCCGCGGTGTTGCAAGTTCCGCCAATCGGGCCTGCGTCCTGGCTGAAAATCTCGCCGATGCTGGTACGCGAAGCACGGGCCAGCGGTATGTTACTGCACTTCAATGCATTGTTTGAAGGGCTGGCGATCAATCCGGCCGGTGACACGCTGTGGCTGGCCGCCGAACGTGAGCGCCGCGGTTTGCTGATGATCAAGCGTCAGCAAACGGTCTGGGACTGCAACGGTAGATGTGTGTTGCTGAGTGAGGCTGGGGTGGAAATGCAGCCAGCGCAATTTCCCAAGGCCAAAGCGCGCTCCCGGGATTTTGCCGATCTGTCATTGTTCGACGGCAAATTGTTTACCCTTGAGCGCAATGCCTTTCAGGTTTGCCGTCGCGATGCGGCGACGGGCGAAGTCGAGCGCTGCTGGTCGTTTGCCGCCGAGGCCTTGCAGGAAAACCGTCGTTATTCGCAGCCCTTTGGGCTGGCGGAAGCGTTGATCGTGGACGCCGATGGCGCCTGGATCGGTATCGACAACAATAATGGTGCGCGCGTCGACGGCGAGAAACGCCCGATTGTCTGGCGCTTTGCCGCGCCTGAAGGTGGCTGGAGTGCCAAGCCATGAGTCAACAGCCGCCGGGCAAACGCGCCGGTCGGGTGTTGATGGTGTTGGCCTGGTGCGCCGCGCTGTTTCTGGCAACGCGGTTTTTCGCTCAGTGGGAGGCGCGCCAGCAAAATCCCAATACTGTCGTCAGCTCCGAGCAGGGCCAAGGTTTTATCGAAGTGAAGCTGATCAGCAACAGCCAGGGGCATTTTATCGCCACTGGCCAGATCAACGGCCAGCCGGTGGAGTTCATGCTCGATACCGGTGCGACCGACGTGGCGATCCCGGCCGAAATGGCCGAGCGACTGAAACTGGAAAAAGGCTTTGGGGTGACCCTGAGCACGGCCAATGGCTTGAGCGAGGGCTATCGAACCCGCCTCGACCGGCTGCAATTGGGCGACATCGTGCTGCGTGACGTTCGCGCGCTGGTGGCGCCCGGTTTGCACGGCAATCAGGTGCTGCTCGGTATGAGCGCACTGAACAAACTTGAATTTACCCAGCGCGGTGGCACCATGCTGCTGCGCCAGACAACGAACTGATGAGGCCCGCATGAGCGACTCCCTTGATCTCAGCCTGGACGGTGTAGAACGCCGGTCACTGGCTGACTTCACCGAAAATGCCTACCTCAACTACTCCATGTACGTGATCATGGACCGTGCCCTGCCGCATATCGGCGACGGCCTGAAACCGGTACAACGGCGCATCATCTATGCGATGAGCGAGTTGGGGCTGGACGCCGATTCCAAGCACAAGAAATCGGCGCGTACCGTCGGTGACGTGCTCGGTAAGTTCCACCCGCACGGCGACTCGGCATGCTACGAAGCCATGGTCCTGATGGCCCAGCCGTTCAGCTACCGCTACACGCTGGTCGACGGCCAGGGTAACTGGGGTGCGCCGGACGATCCGAAGTCCTTCGCCGCCATGCGTTACACCGAGGCGCGGCTATCACGTTATTCCGAAGTGCTGCTCAGCGAACTGGGCCAGGGCACTGCGGATTGGGGCCCGAACTTCGACGGCACGCTGGAAGAGCCTTTGGTGTTGCCGGCCCGTTTGCCGAACATCCTGCTCAACGGCACCACCGGTATCGCCGTGGGCATGGCCACCGACGTACCGCCGCATAACCTGCGCGAAGTCGCGACCGCTTGCGTGCGCTTGCTGGACGAGCCGAAAGCCACGGTCGAGCAGCTCTGCGAACACATCCAGGGCCCGGATTACCCGACCGAAGCGGAAATCATCACGCCGCGCGCCGACCTGCTGAAAATCTACGAAACTGGCAAGGGCTCGGTGCGCATGCGCGCCGTGTACCACATCGAAGACGGCGACATCATTGTCACCGCGCTGCCGCACCAGGTCTCCGGTGCCAAGGTGCTGGAACAGATCGCGGCCATGATGCAGGCCAAGCCGTCCAAGGCCCCGCAGATCGCTGACCTGCGCGACGAGTCCGACCACGAAAACCCGTGCCGGATCGTGATCATTCCCGGTGCGCGCAAAAACTTCGATCACGACGCGCTGATGCAGCACCTGTTCGCCAGCACAGAGCTGGAGTCGAGCTACCGGGTCAACATCAACATCATCGGTCTGGATGGCAAGCCGCAGTTGAAAAACCTGCGGGCCTTGCTGGTCGAGTGGCTGGAGTTCCGGGTGCAGACCGTGCGTCGTCGTCTGCAATTCCGCCTGGACAAGGTTGAGCGTCGCCTGCACCTGTTGGACGGTTTGTTGATCGCTTACCTCAATCTGGATGAAGTGATTCACATCATCCGCACCGAGGAACACCCGAAAGCCGCACTGATCGAGCGTTTCGCCCTGAGCGAAATCCAGGCCGATTACATCCTCGACACCCGTTTGCGTCAGTTGGCGCGACTGGAAGAAATGAAGCTGCGTGCCGAGCAGGATGAACTGCTCAAGGAGCAAGCCAAGCTGCAAGCCCTGCTGGGCAGCGAAGCCAAGCTGAAAAAGCTGGTACGCACCGAGCTGATCAAGGACGCCGAAACGTATGGCGACGACCGTCGCTCGCCAATCGTCGAGCGTGCAGAAGCCAAGGCCTTGACTGAGCACGATCTGCTGCCGAACGAGAAAGTGACCGTAGTTCTGTCGGAAAAAGGCTGGGTTCGCTCTGCCAAGGGGCACGAAATCGACGCCACCGGGCTTTCCTACAAAGCCGGGGATGGTTTCAAGGCCTTAGCGCCCGGTCGCTCCAACCAGTTTGCAGTGTTTATCGACTCCACGGGTCGCAGCTATTCGGTGGCTGCACATACGCTGCCCTCGGCCCGCGGCCAGGGCGAACCGCTGACCGGCCGCCTGACGCCGCCGCCAGGGGCGAGTTTCGAATGCGTGCTGATGCCTGAAGACGATTCGCTGTACGTGATCGCCTCCGACGCCGGTTACGGATTCGTGGTCAAGGGTGAAGACCTGCAAGCCAAGAACAAGGCGGGCAAGGCCCTGTTGAGTTTGCCGAACAACGCCAAAGTGATTCTGCCGCGTCCGGTAGCCGATCGTGAGCACAACTGGCTGGCCTCGGTGACCACCGAAGGTCGGCTGCTGATTTTCAAAATCAGCGATTTGCCACAATTAGGTAAAGGAAAAGGGAATAAGATCATCGGGATTTCCGGTGAACGTGTTGCCAGTCGCGAAGAATATGTCACGGACATTGCCGTTTTGCCGGAGGGTGCCACTTTGGTGCTGCAGGCCGGAAAACGTACCTTGTCACTGAAGGCGGACGACCTCGAACACTACAAAGGTGAGCGTGGACGTCGCGGTAACAAACTGCCACGTGGCTTTCAGAGGGTTGATGCGCTGTTCGTCGAAAACCTCAATTAGGCGTCCTAGAGCGCTCGATCTACGATTTAAAGCGTAGATCGACGCTTTGCCGCTGGAGTCGGAACGCATATTCACGGATGATATGGCCTTTCAAGCGCCGGCGTAGCCGAGCGTTCTTCATATTTTTTGAGTATTTTCACTGTGGTTAGCCTTGTGGCAGCCACCTGGATGGGACGATGACTGCTCTGCGCCTTCCTTTTATTTTGATGCTCGCCGGCGTACTTGGCCTGGCGGGTTGCAGCGTTCACCAACCGGTGTCGCTGTATCAGCTGGACAGCGGAAGTCCGGCTCAGCCTGCGCAAAGCGCTGGCATGGCGGTATTGCTGGGCCCGGTAACGGTTGCCGACTACCTGCAACGCGAAACCTTGTTGCAGCGTCAGCCCGATGGCAGCCTGCAAGCTTCGGCTGATGGTCGTTGGGCGGGTAGCCTGTCTTCCGACATCGATCAGCTGTTGCTGCGTCAGGTCGCCGGCCATCTGGACAGCCAGCGCGTTGTCCTGGCACCGGCGACATTAGGCTTCACGCCGGATGTTCAGGTGCTGCTGACGATCACACGTCTGGACTCGGGTGCATCGCAACCGGCGATCCTTGATGCCCAATGGCGGCTGATTGACCGTCGTGGTCAGGTGCGTGATAACCGCATCATTCATCTGCAGGAACAGCACACCGGCGGGACTGCGGCTCAGGTTCAGGCTCAGGGTGTGTTGCTGCAGCGTCTGGCCGAGCAGCTGTCGACGGCGCTCAAGCCACTGGCGAACCAGCCGCCGATCGCCGAAGTACCTCGCAAACCAGCTGCCAAACCTGTGACACCGGCAGCAGAACCGGAGAAGCAGCCGAAAATCCCGATGGCTTCGCCGATTCGCACGGATATGGAAGTGTTCAGGTTCTAAGCCTGGATTGATCCAAAGCAAAGCCCGCCATTGATGCGGGCTTTGTTGTTTCTGGCGCGTACTGATCATTCCCACGCTCTGCGTGGGAATGCAGCCCGTGACGCTCTGCGTCACATCGGTGCCAGGTTCTGGGTATGAGGTGGGGCTGGAACGCGGAGCGTCCCTGGAGGCATTCCCACGCGGAGCATGGGAACGATCAGCCCGCAGACGATCACTCATCTGCGGGCTTCTTTACAGCAGGGCTAAGGCTTACGCCCGGCGCTCGTGCATCCGCGCCAGTTGCCGTTCCAGCATCGACGGATAAGGCTCCATCAAGCGCTCTACGCAACATGCACCTTCAGGGCTTGCGATCGGGCGGATCCGCGCACGCTGGCGAATCAGCGCGTCGTCACTGATCTTGCGCTCAACCAGCAGCAGGTTGCGGCTGTGTTGCGACAGGGCCAGTGCATCCTGAGCGGTTTCAGTCAGCAGCAAGTCGATCTGGCTCAAGCCGAACAACTCGTCACCCAGCGTCAGACCCAGCTGCAATTGCAGGGTGATGCCGCTGTCGGCGACTTCGATCTGCAACTGATGACCCAGGGCGCGCAGCAACTCGCCGCAGCAGATGGCGTTGGTCAGGTAATCGTCGCCGCTGTCTTCGGTGTGGAACAGCATCAGCGTGCTGCCATCATTCAATGTGTGCAGTTCGCTCTGGTAGAGCGACGCAGCCTGATCGAGGCAATCGCGGTAGCGTTTCAGCAGTTCTTCCAGGCGTGCGCGGGGCAGGCGGCGCAGCTGATCTTGTGCGCCCAGTTGCACGGCCAGTACTGCGCTGTGCTGCGGCAGATTCGATAACTGCGGCTTTACGACTGGTTTCGGTGCGCTGCCTGTCGCGTCGTCACGCAGATCGGCAAACGGATCTTCGTCATCATCGTCTTCAACGGTGCTGACAATGCGCCGCGGCGCAGGCTTGAGGCCGGCTACAGGCTTGGTTTCATCGAAACTTGGATCACGCAGGTTGCGCACTTCGAAGGCCGGATCGGTTTCGTCGTCGTAATCGCTGTCGTCGAACTCAGGTTCTGGCACGGGCTCGGGCTCGGCAGGCTCCGGTGCGAAATTGGCGTGCAACTGACGAGCGAGGTCGCCGACCTCATCCTGGCGCTCGGTGGCCGGGGTGTATTCGTCGATATTGCGCAGCCATACCCGCAGCTGCAGCAGCGGCGTGGAGATATTGCGCCCCAGGCGCAGGCTCAAGGCCAGGGACAGCGCCAGCAGAATCGCACTCAGAATGCCCATGCTTTGCAGGCTGATGGTCATCGGCTGCTGGAACTGATCCATGTCCAGGCTGATGCGCAGTTGCCCGGCAGTCACGTCCTGGAAAGTGATTTTGCTCTGGTACATGCCTTCGGCTTCGCCCAACAGGCCGTGCTTGGGGCGCTGACCGGCTTCGGCGAGGATACGGTTATCCACGCTGTAAATGGCCGCGTGAGCCACCAGTTTGTTCTTGGTCAGGTTGTTGAGCAGCACATTCAGGCTGAGGATGTCATTGGACACCAACAGCTCCGTGGCCGAGGTCGCGGTCTGGGTGGTCAGGCTTTCGCCCAAGGCATCCGCCTGCTCGTGCATGGCCTGCTTGAACTGCAAACCCATCACGCAGGCATAGATCACCAGGGCCAGAGCGACCAGGATCACGTTATGGCTGGCAATGCGCAATGCGATCGGTACACGGCGATGACGCAGTGCCCGGAAGATCAGCAGAAAGAAGTTATCGGTTTTTACTGGCGTGGGCCGGTTCACTTGAGCTCGGCTCTTTAGTCCGTGAAGTTGACGCGCAGTATAGCGACAGGCCATAGACCGTCAAAGCGCTCGCGGTGCCCGATGGTCACTGAAAATGGGTAGAATGCGGTTTTTTTCCACCTGCGGGGGTGCGCCTTGCGCGAAATCGTCCTGATAAACATCACGGGAGTCGACCGTCCGGGTCTGACTGCGGCCATTACCGGTGTTCTGGCCCAGGGTGGTGTGAACATTCTCGACATCGGTCAGGCGGTTATCCACGACACCCTGTCGTTTGGCATCCTGGTTGAAATTCCCGACACCGAACAAGGTAATTCGGTGCTCAAAGACATCCTGTTCAAAGGCTATGAGCTTGAGCAGCAGGTGCGTTTCACGCCGGTGTCCGAAGAGGATTACCAGCAGTGGGTCGGCAATCAGGGCAAGAAACGCCACATTGTTACCCTGCTGACCCGCAAAGTGACCGCCGAGCAATTGCAGCGCGTGAGCTCGATCACCGCCAAATATGGGCTGAATATCGATCATATCGATCGCCTGTCCGGGCGCATGCCGCTGGACACTCCGGCCGACAAAGGCAAAGGCTGCATCGAGTTTTCCGTGCGCGGCGAGGCGGCGGACCCGCAAGCGCTGCGGGCCGAATTCCTCAGCGTCGCTCAAGAATTGAACGTCGACATCGCCTTCCAGGAAGATTCGCTGTTCCGCCGTAACCGCCGTCTGGCGGTGTTCGACATGGACTCGACGCTGATCGAAGCCGAAGTCATCGACGAACTGGCCAAGGCCGCCGGTGTGGGCGACCAGGTGTCTGCGATTACCGAGCGGGCGATGGCCGGCGAGCTGGACTTCCGCGCCAGCTTCAAAGAGCGCCTGGCCTTGCTGCAAGGGCTGGACGTCAGCGTGCTGGATTCCATCGGCGCCTCGCTGCGCCTGACCGAAGGCGCCGAAACCCTGTTCGCCGAACTCAAGCGTCTGGGCTACAAGACGGCGATTCTGTCGGGCGGCTTCACCTACTTCGCCAAGCAACTGCAGGCCAAGCTGGGCATCGACTATGTATTTGCCAACGAACTGGAAGTGGTCGACGGCAAGGTGACGGGTGTGGCGGTCGAGCCGATTGTCGATGCGCAACGCAAGGCGGATCTGCTGCGTGAGCTGGCGCATAAGGAAGGTTTGCGTCTGGAGCAGACAATTGCCGTCGGTGACGGTGCCAACGACCTGCCGATGCTGGCGATTGCCGGGCTGGGTGTAGCGTTCCGTGCCAAGCCGCTGGTCAAGCAATCGGCGAAACAGGCGATTTCCACCCTTGGGCTGGATGGTGTGCTGTATCTGCTGGGCTTTCGGGATCGCGACGGGCAGCTCTGAGTTTTGTATTGACTGGCAGGGCGCCTTCGCGAGCAAGCCCGCTCCCACATTGATCGTGTGATCGACATAGATCCAATGTGGGAGCGGGCTTGCTCGCGAAGGGCGCGCCGCGGTTTTACAGACTTACGCTCAAAGCGACTTCCACAACGAATCAAATTCTTCCGCTACCCCGACCACGCCGCTCCCCGCGGCGTTTTCGTTTCTGGCTGTCTCAAGCGAACGGTAGGCAAACTGATTAAAGCTGTTGGTACTCGCCACCCGACGCTCCAGCCCGGCCCGGCGTTCCTCGCCGTTGGTATTGATCAACACCTTATTGCCTTCCTGGAACGGCAGGCGCGGCGTGAGCAGGGTGGCCGGCAGGTCGATGGCGCTGATGGCGGGCAGTAACAGCCCGCGCAAGTACTGGCTGTGCTCGTCGTGGGCACGCATCAGTTGCAGGCCGCAGGGTTCGGCGCAAGGCGCGACTTGCTCGATACCCATCTGCGTGCCGCCGCGCCGCACCTGGCGGATCCAGCGCACCACTGCAATGCTCCAGCCTTGACCGGCGGCATCCTCGATACCGACCATTTCGCCAGCCTGTAGCTCGGCGGGCACCGCGCCGGGCCAGGCCAGGCAATAGCCGCCAGGACTGTGATTGATCACCGGCAGCGCATAGGTCGGGAAATGCTGCTGGCGGTCGGATGCCTCGTGGCTGTCATCGTTTTGAAGGTGCGGGTATTCGATCTCTTCGTAGGGCAGCAGCGTGTCTGCGGTGCCATGGGGGGCGGCGTCGAAGGCCTGGTTCCATTGGTCTTTGGCTCGACGTGTCGGGTTGGTCGCCGAGAACTGCGCGGGGCGGGCGCCGGGTTTCTTCAGGATGTCGTTGAACGAGCGTTGCCCGCTGAGATAAAAGTGCAATGCACTCATGCCCACGCACAGGGTCAACGTGCCGTGGCCGACAGTGCGCTGGAAACTGCGCTCGGCGGCCTGACCCCAGGCGGCATGCAGGTGTTGCAGCGTATCCAGGCTCAGCCCCGTCGGAACGGGCAGCGGCGATGCCTTGTCGGCCGACTGCTGCAGATGGTTCTCGATGGCCATGACCAAGGGTTGCGGGTCGATCCCCAGCAAACTCTCCTGTTGTTCTGCGAGGAATTTGGAGCGGTAGCGCGGCCCGGTGTCGAGATCCGGGGCGATGGCAAACAGCCCGTTGTCCGGTTTGGCCGGTTGCAGCTTGATCCACTGGCTCCAGGGTTCGAGCACCTCGGCGAGCCGGGCGATCTGGTTCTGGCGCAGTTGATTGCAGCGTGAAGCACCCAGCAGAAGGGCGACGACGTAGGTTTGCTCGATGCTCAGCTTTTGCGTCTGGCTGGCCAGTTCATCGCGCACACTCAGATTTTGCAGTTGGAACTGACAGCCAATCCGATACAGCTGATGCAGTTCCAGCCACAGATTTTCGGGTACCGGGCAATAGAGTTCAGTGGCGCGGATCAATGCGCCGTTCAGGCAATGGATTGCCCGCTGCAAAGCCTGGGTCAGCAGCGGCGCGCGATCCTTACTGAAGCGCGGCGTGACGCGAATGACGATTTGCTTGTAGCCGATCGCCAAGTGGCTCTGCAGCACCTGGCAAAGGTTGGCGATCTTGCGCGAGCGCTCGTCGAGCACAATGGCCTGATGCAGGAAATGCCGCTCCAGGTGCTTGCAGACGTAATACACCTCGGGCCGCAGCAGTTCGAGCAATTGCAGGCGATTATCGCTGGGTGTGAGCAGTTGATTAAGTTCGCTCAAGCCTTGATACAACTGGCGAGCGGTTTCGCCGATGTTGGCTTTGGGCAGGTTGGCGATCCAGCGCTTGAGGTCGCGAGGCGTGGCTTCGCAGAAAGACAAACGCGACTGCGTCGGGATTGGTGCGCGTAGCAGCAAGACAGGATTGGTCTCATTCATGCCGTAGACAAACTCCGACCGGGAAATGGGCAGTGAATGACTTGACTGTAGCAGCTATGAACGCGGAGGGGGTGTCGCGATTTTTACGTCACGCTTGCCTTACAGGGGGATGTGCCGCCCGGAAGAAATTCGGGGCGGCGGGCCCGGGATCAGGCGCTTGGCAAGCCGATGCTCTGACCCATCTGCACTGGCGAAAGAGCGCCCAGCCCTTCAGCCCATTTCACTTGATCCGGCCCAAACAGCACGACAGCCGTAGAGCCGAGTTTGAAGCGACCCAGCTCCGCGCCTTTTTCCAGATGGATCGGCGCACGGGCGGCTTCATCGTAACGGAAGGTTTTCAGCTCGCGTTTTGGCGGCGTGATCAGCCCGGCCCAGACAGTTTCGATCGACGCCACAATCATCGCACCCACCAGCACTACGGCCATCGGGCCGCGTTCGGTGTCGAAAATGCACGCCACACGCTCGTTGCGCGCGAACAGTTCCGGTACGTTTTCAGCGGTGGTCTGGTTGACCGAGAAGATGCGGCCGGGGATGTAGACCATCTCGCGCAGAGTGCCAGCCAGTGGCATATGCACGCGGTGGTAATCCTTGGGCGACAGGTAAATGGTGGCGAAATCACCGCCCATGAATGGCGCTGCGTTGGCCGCGTCACCACCGAGCAGTTCCAGCACGCTGAAGCTGTGGCCCTTGGCCTGGAAAACGCGACCGTGTTCGATCGGGCCAAGCTGGCTGACGGCACCATCGGCCGGGCTGAGGATCGCGCCTGGGGTTTCGTCCAGCGGGCGAGCGCCGTCTTTCAAGGCACGAGTGAAGAATGCATTGAAGTGCTCGTAAGCCGTCAGGTCTTCGACCAGCGCTTGGGACATGTCCACTTGATAACGCTTGGCGAACCAGGCGGTAAGGGCGTTCTTGAACCAGCGCACGCGGCATTCGGCAATGCAGCCGGCCAGTCGCGAGAGCAAGTGATGAGGCAACAGGTATTGGCTGAGGATAAACAAACGCTTATTCATTAACTGTCCTTAAAAACCTTAAATCTCTATGGGCGTGTCGGGATGGTTGCCCCATTCGCCCCAGGAGCCGGCGTAGCCTTTGACTCGCGGATAACCGAGCGACTTGGCTACTAGATACGTGAAGCCAGAACGATGGTGAGTCTGGCAGTGGGTAATGACTTCTTTGTCTTTGGTGATACCGAGTTGTTCCAGGATTTTTGGCATGTCGGTGCGGATGCGCAGGTTGCGTGCCTGATCCATGCCGGCTGTCCATTCGAAATTGACAGCGCCCGGAATGTGCCCGCCCTTGGCCGCCAGCACTTTCTCGCCGGAGTATTCCTGCGGTCCGCGTGCGTCCCAGATCGCCAGGTCAGCGGCACCGAGACGGCTTTGCAGGTATTCGCGGGTGGCGGTGGGTTCGTCGTGCAGCGTCAGGGCGACCGGTCCACCGACCGCAGCCGGGATCTGGATCGACATGGGCATGCCTTCCGCCAGCCAGGCCTTCAGGCCACCATCGATATAGTGATACTTGCTGTGGCCGATGACATCCAGCAGCCAGATAAAGCGCCCGGCCCAACCGCCGCCTTCGTCGTCATAGACGACATAGACCGCATCGGGGTTGTGGCCCAGTTCGCCGAACAATGCTTCAAGCGCGGCTTGGGTCGGCAGCAGGCCTGGCGCAGGCGCCTGACCCAGTTGAGTGCGTTTTGGATCGACAAAGCGTGCCCCGGGGATATGCCCTGCGGCATAGCGGGCGCTGCTGGTCAGGTCCACCAGAATCAGTTCGCGGGAGTCGAGACGCGGGAGCAGGTCGCTCGGCTCGATCACCAGCGCCAAGCCAGAGAAGTCAGACATGTGAGGTCTCCAGAGCACAAAGGGGAGGATTGTAGCGCAGCGTCATGAGGGTCTGTTATCAGTTATTTCGGCGCAGGAAACAACGTGGCTTGTAGCAGCTGTCGAGCCCCGGCGAGGCTGCGTTCGGCTGCGAAGCAGTCGTAAAATCAGAGATTGCGGTATATCAGGTAGAGCGAATTCGCCAGGTTCACGACTGCTGCGCAGCCGAACGCAGCCTCGCCGGAGCTCGACAGCTGCTACAAGCCGAACGCAGCCTCGCTGGAGCTCGACAGCTGCTACAAAGAGTGCGTCGCGGCTTAACTGGCTAGCGGTGGCTAAAACTGTGCAGGGCTTTTTCGATGCATTGCGCGGTTTTGCCGAACGCCTGCACGGTGATTTCCGAGAACGGCCCGCCGCCCTGATCCGCCACCACGATCATGATCACCCGACCATTGTTGACCAGGGAGCGCAGCAGCAGGTGTTCACCGCTGAACTGCGATCGCAGGCTGGCCGGCAACAGGGCCGAGAATTGGGCGTTGTTGGCCGGCGTCAGGCGCACCTGAGCCTGTTGTGCGAGCAGACGCTGCAGCACAGCACTCTGGCTGACCACCAGGTTCAGGCCGGCCACTTCTTTGGGCAGCCCGGCAATCTGGTGCACACGCAGACTGGCGTGTGTGCGATCGGCCATCAGGATCATCACTCGCCGCATGCCACACGCCACCAAGGCATCCCGGGCCGATGTGGTCAAGTGCATGGCATTGGTAAACCGGCTCGGCTCCAGCAGCAACTCGGCACATTGTTTACGCCACTTCGCCAGGTCTTCGGCGGTCGGCGCCGGGGCCGGCAGCAAACCAGCGTGAACGCGGTTCATGCCCTGCGGCCAGATCAGCGATTCGGCCGGGTGCCAGAGGTCCGGCATGGCATGTTGCCGGGCGCTGTTGGCGGCTTGTTGGTGCAACTGTTGCTGCACTTCATCCATCGGCATTTGCAGATAAAGGCTGGTCAGGTACTGCCAGCGTTCACAGTGAGGACTGTCCCAGGCCTGTTGTGCCGACAACGCCAGACCATTGGCCAGCAGCACGGTGTTGGCGGGCTGGTTGAGCCAACGCCGCAACGTCGGGTCGTCATCAAGACGATTCTGCTGACGTAGCGGGTGATCATCGTCCCGTGCAATGCGCAGGACTTTCACCAGTTCGCGTTGTTCATTGAGCAGCAGCCGATAACCCTGCTGGACCCAGATCGGCAAACGCCAGATATCCACCAGCGCCAGACAGATTTCCAGCAGGCGCACGCCGAACAATTGCTTTTCGACTTTGCGCGCCGACTCGCCTTTATGGATGACCCGCAGTTCCCATTCTTCAAGCATCTGCGGATGGGTCAACGCCATGGGCCACAGTGGCGAAAGAAACAGCAGGCTGCCCCAGTGGATGTCCTGCCACAACCGCGCCAGGCGACTGGCAAAAAAACCATTGGCCTGTTGAGTGGCGTGCTGACTGATCAGCTGAAGCTGGCGCAGGGCAACGGGGATCTGCGATTGGGGTTCGGCGTGCAAGCGCTCGAGCAATTCTTCGGTGCGTTTCAAACCGAGGCGATTAATTGCCACTTCAAGATTTTCAGCAGGCGTGGCCATGCTGCCATGAGTGTGGCGATTGGCTTCGCGAATCACACTCAAGGCCAGGGCCGGGCTGTCCTGCATCATTTCGGCAATGTCGCGCAGCGAGCTGCGGCTATCGCGGATGGCTTTGCAGACGCGGTCGTGACTGGCTTGCGGAACCGGCAGGCGCACACCATCGAGCAGCTTGACCCAGCCTTCGAGCGTGGTCGGTTTTGGCGTTGGGACGTTCGTTTCGTTAGCCATGTCTGGACGCTGCTTTACCTATCCCTGCGTGGGCCAAATTGGCTTTTCGCCTTAACTGGCTATAGTCTGGCGCAGTTTTGCCGATAAGGAGAAGAAGAGATTTTTTAACTTCCGAATATGACCTTGAACCCGACTCAGTAAGTGCTCTCCTACCTATGGCTAAAATTATCGGCATCATCGTCGTATTCGCGAGCGTGCTCGGCGGATACGTGCTTTCCCACGGCAAGATTGCCGCCCTCATTCAGCCTTTCGAGGTGATGATTATCGGTGGCGCGGCCCTTGGTGCATTCCTGCAGGCCAACCCCGGTCATATGACGATGCACGTGCTCAAGAAGTCTTTGGGCATGTTCAGTTCGCGTTTCAACCACACCTTCTACCTTGAAGTGTTGGGGCTGATTTACGAGATTCTTAACAAGAGCCGTCGCGAAGGCATGATGGCAATCGAAGGCGACATCGAAGATGCCGCCGCGAGCCCGATTTTCGCCAAGTACCCGGCAGTCCTGAAAGATGACCGCATGACTGCGTACATCTGCGATTACCTGCGCATCATGTCCTCCGGCAACATGGCTCCCCATGAGCTTGAAGGCTTGTTCGACATGGAACTGACCAGCCTCAAGGAAGACCTGGATCACCCCTCCCACGCAGTCAACGGCATCGCCGATGCCATGCCGGGTTTCGGTATCGTTGCGGCGGTATTGGGTATCGTAGTGACGATGGCTTCGCTGGGTGAAAGCGACCAGAAAATGATTGGCTTGCACGTAGGTGCGGCTCTGGTAGGTACCTTCTTCGGTATTCTCGCGGCCTATGGTTTCTTTGGCCCGCTGGCCCACGCTCTGGGCCACGATGCCAAGGAAGAACTGAACGTCTACGAAGCCATCAAGGCCTCGCTGGTGGCTTCGGCTTCCGGCATGCCGCCATCGCTGGCAGTGGAATTCGGTCGCAAGGTTCTGTACCCGGCGCACCGTCCTAGCTTCGCTGAGCTGGAACAAGCGGTTCGCGGTCGCTAAGTCATGGAAAATAACCAGCCGATAATCATCAAGCGCGTAAAGAAATACGCGGGCGGGCATCACGGGGGCTCCTGGAAAATCGCCTTCGCGGACTTCGCGACGGCGATGATGGCGTTCTTCCTGGTGTTGTGGCTGTTGTCCACGGCAACGCCGGAACAGAAGATCGCCATTGCCGGTTACTTCAAGGACCCGGTCGGTTTCAGCGAAAGCGGCACGCCATACATCATCGATCTGGGCGGCTCGCCGACCCTGGCACCGGAGAACACCCTCAACCCCGAGGTGAAATCCCAGCCTCAGCCGGACAAGGTGACTATCGATTCCGAACAGGTCGAAGGCATGGCCGAGCAGGTTGAGAAAGAGCGCCTGGAATTGCTGCTGCAAGAGTTGCAGAACAAGGTCGAAGAAAACCCGCAACTGCAGAAGTTCAAGGATCAGATCCTCTTCGAGATCACCCAGGACGGTTTGCGTATCCAGATTGTGGACGCGGAAAACCGCCCGATGTTCGACTCCGGCAGTGCGCGTCTGAAGCCGTATTTCGAAGACATTCTGCTGGCCATGGCCGACACCATCAAAGCGGTGCCGAACAAGATCAGCATCAGCGGCCACACCGATGCCAAGCCGTACTCGGGCACCGGCGACTTCGGCAACTGGGAACTCTCGGCCAACCGTGCGAACGCGGCTCGCCGTGCATTGATCGCCGGCAGCTATCCGGACGCTCAAGTAGCGCGAGTCGTGGGTTATGCCTCGTCGGCGCTGTTCGACCGGGAAAACCCGTTCAACCCGGTCAACCGCCGCATCGATATCATCGTGCTGACCAAGAAAGCCCAGCGTGCCATCGAAGGTTCGCAAGGTGCCGAACCTGCGCCAGTGCCGACGCAAGGGCAGGGCGGCCCCGGCGAAGTGCCCGCGCCGACAGCCGATCCGAACGCATTGCCGGCGGATAAGGAGCCGTTGCCGGCACATGAGCTTCGTGAGCGGTTGAATCTGTTTGATGATCCGGTGCCGAAACCGGGTGAGTCGCCTAAGCAGTGACCCATGAAAAAGCCGCGAATGATCGCGGCTTTTTTGTCTCTATTCACCGGGCACGGGACTGACGCTGCCAGCAGCAAAAATAAAGAAAATGGCTTTCTTCCGAGATTGGCGTAGGACCGTTCTGAGGCGTATTGGCCGGGTTTTACTTCCCTAGGTTGCTCGCCTATAGTTTGCCCGTCGCCGACGAATCGGCGATCGATCTTAGCCGGTCGAAACAAGGATGGAATTTCACCCAAGTGACCGGAGTTAGACCAATGGCTAAGTATCATCCTCTGCAAGGCAATTTCAGCGTCGGCCCTACTCTGTACATCGACACCGAAGCTAAAGTCTCGGATCTCCTCGAAACCGCCACTCACCGAATCAAAGCCGCGCGCAATTTGCTCAACAGCATTACCTGCCTGTGCATCAAGGACGCCGAAGGTCACGACCTGGAGCATTTCGCCAATGCTGCACACGTGTTGATTCAGGACGGCTGTGACGCCTTGGATGCGCTGGGCTGGAAGCTGGAAAAAGCTGCACGCTGAAACCAGAAGCGGCGATCGTCGTGCAATGCAGTTCACTAATTTGTGGCGAGTGATTGCTCCGGGCGGTGTAGGGGCCCAAAAAATCTGATCGCGGTAGGGGTTGTAGATAACTACATCCCTGCCGCGACTGTCACTCGCTCCCCGGCCATTACCTTTTATCTTGCTTCGCAGAGACTCTGCATCAAAATTCACGGAGGAATATCAAGAATTTTGCACGCTATCAGACCCTCTGATATCGTGATGAAATCGTGATGCGGAAGAATGACCATGGTTGATTTTACCAGCGACGACCTCCATGAGAGGCGTGACCTGATCGAGCTCAAGGTCTATGTAGAGAGCGTGCTTGGCCTAAAGCTGCGCTTAAAACCGTGGGAACACATCAAAATCCTTCCGTATGCGCTGCGTGATCGATACGAGTTTTTCGTCACGCAAATCTTGGGCGCCGAGTGCCTCATCCTCAAGGAACGTCCGCAGCGGGAAGCTAGCGTTGCAGATGTCGCCAAGCATATGCAGGCAATCAACAACCTGCTGGCGAAGAAGTCGCCCGAAACCGGCGACCTCATGATCTTCGTCACAGACACGCTTCCGAGCTATGACAGAAAGCGACTGGTCGAGAAAGGCGTCCAATTCATCGTGCCAGGAAACCAGCTTTACCTTCCTGCGTTTGGAATGGATTTGCGTGAGTACTACAGGCAGCGTCTGGAAAAACCTCAGGTTCTGAGTCCCGCCACCCAATCCATGCTTATTCAATTCTTGATTAAAGGATGGCAGCACCAGCTACTGATCACTCGCTCCACTTTCGAAAAATCCTTTACCTACGCGAAAATGACCGTCACCAGAGCCATTAAAGAGCTGACCGACTTGGACATCGTTCGGCCTGGAAAGGAAATGAGTGAAGCCGCGATCTTTTTTCACTTGTCTCCCAGGGCGACTTGGGAAATGGCGAAAAACTATATGCGTACGCCGGTCAAAAAAACGCTTTGGTTAAATGCAATTCCTGAGGCGTTTGACACCCCAATGCTGCTGGCGGGGGAGGCGGCCCTGGCAGAAATGAGCCTTCTCGCCAGTCCAAAAGTGCCTTGCTTTGCAATGACGACTGCGCAGTTCGATAACATTCGAGGGCTAGCTCAGTCTGATCCCCATCAAAAAGTGAATACGGCATATGGGGTAGAGATCGGCTTTTGGGGCTCAACCTCAAAGACGGCCAAATCGAAATTCGAAACCACATCTCCCTATTATGAGGTGCCGCAAAACCATGCAGCGTGTTGCATCCAGTTTTGGAGCTATGACCCTCTGTATAGCAACACAGCTACTGGGGCTGTAGACCCCTTTTCTCTCTACCTGAGTCTCAAGGATGAGCATGATGACCGAGTGCAAATGTGTTTGGATGAAATGATGGAGAACGTGAAATGGTAGTGGGTATCGACCGGTTTAGAGAGTATTTCAAAGACTACCAAGGTAGCTACGTTCTGATTGGCGGGGTGGCAGCATCCATTACCATGGAGCTTCTGGATGAGCCATTTCGAGCCACCAAGGATCTGGATGTCGTGCTGGTCGTTGAGGCCCTCAATCGTGAGTTCGTAGGGCAGTTCTGGAAGTTCATCAAGGACGGCGGATACGCCATTCGCCAAAATGGCGACAGCGGAGGGGACTCCCCTGTTTTCTATCGCTTCCAGGATCCTCAGGACAAATCCTTTCCAGTTCAGATCGAGCTTTTTTCTCGGGTTCCAGATGGCCTGGAGCACGAAGAAGCGGCACGAATGACCAAAGTCCCCGTAGAAGAGCAAGCCGCAAGCCTTTCTGCGATCATCCTTGATGATGAGTATTACAACTTTCTCCTGGCCGGCGTCGATCACACTCAGGAAATCAGTCACATCGGGGCTGACAGGCTCGTTCCGCTCAAGGCCCATGCTTGGCTTAACAAGAAGGCACAGGTCGAGAGCGGCGTACGAGTGGACAGTCGTGATATCAACAAGCACTTCAGGGATGTGATCTTACTGTCTGTCGGTCTTACGGAAGGAATGGTCAAGCTTCCTGAGCGAATGGCTCTCGATTTGACGTTGTTTCTCAGCCAGGTGCCCGCTGAGCTTGCGTCAAACCCTCAAGGTTACAAAAGGGTGGATGGAGACCGCTTGATCAAGACCATTCAAGAAGCCTTCAGCCTCAGTTGATTCATTTTTTTCGCACGGTATCACTAGTACTGATAGCGTGCGTAAATCCTGTTTCCTGGCCGTTAAAAGGGCACTTAAGAGGGGCTTTAGTCAGTGAGAAACCTGTGGCGAGGGAGCTTGCTCCCGCTTGAATGCGGAGCACTCACAAAATTCGGCGATGGTTATCGGATTTTGGGGCTGCTACGCAGCCCTGCGTCGGGACGCCGCCCGGAGCAAGTTCGCTCGCCACAAAGGTAGGCTTGACTGAAGAGTCTCGCTTAGGTGAACAGCATTGCAATCATCGCGGCTTTTTTGCGCCTGTCAGAAACCGCGTCGGATGCGGCTCTTGAGTTGGTCGTGGAACAACTCGGCGTTGCCTCTGTAGGTGCGGTAAAGGGATTCATTGATCGAACCCAGCGTCATTGAGCGCTTGGTCGCCACTTCTTCACGATAGGCATCAATGAAAAACTCCAGATCCTTGTCGGTGCTGAGCTTTGGCCATTTATCGAGATACAGCGGCAGTTCCGCCGGTCCGGTCTTGAATGAGCATATCCGCCGGTTGCTGATGGTCGCTTCACCGATTTCGAACGGCACCCACCACGACAGCGCGGTCTTGTCCGAGACTATCGCCAGCAGATGCGTGCACTCGGTGATGTTGCGGGTGATGACCCCGGTGATGTCGTCAGTGGTCTGTGATTCCGGATCCAGCACGTCGAAGTAGGTCTTGATGTTGGCCCGAATCAGACGGGTGCTGATGGCGATGGCGTGGGACCGATCGGTATGGCGGTAACTGATAAACACAGGCATCAGAAATGTCCCTTGATCGCGAGTTCGCGGTAATAGGCGCCGAGGGCGGTAAGACGGCATCCGGTGGAGTGGATGGCGGCGTAGTACATGTGCTCGGCGTCCACCGGTTCGATCAGGCTGTGGCGATTGCACTTTTGCAGTTGGGCGAAGACTTCGCCGTGTTCCGGGTCGAACGTGGCTTCGGTAGGTTCGTAGCTCGGATCGAGGGCAAACATTGACTCCGCCTCTTCGAACCAATCAGGCAGTTTGCGCAGGATCTCTTTGGGTATTAGCGGCGAGACTTCTCGCAATGAAATGAACTGCGACACATTGGTCTTGAACACGGGGCGCTGTTCCCACGCGTCGAGAGCGTTGTCGACGAATGAATAGAGGCTGCCGGGGGTGATTTTCCCCAATATGTTCGCGGCGCCGCCGTGCAGTGCTTGCAGTAGCAGTCCCGTGAAAACGCCGTGGTTGACGCCTTCCATAGCCGGCTCTGCCTTTTTGCACGCGGTGAGGATGGTCATGCCTTCGCACACCATGCTGCTTTCGCTGCGTAGCGCCCGCACTTCGCCCGCCGAGCCCGCCTGGCAGCAGTCGAGAATAATCACTTTGTTTTTGATTTTTACCGCTTTGGTCGCCCAGTTCAGGATGTCGCTGATGCGAATTCCATCCTTGGCGGATTTGTAGTCCTGGGGGATCAGCATGCCTTCGTCCGTATCGACGTCGAAGTTGCCGTGACCGGCGAAGTACAGCAGTGCAACGCTGCAATCGCCTGAAAACAATTCCTGGATATGCCCTTCGAGCTTTTCACGGCTCAGGTAATCTTCGGCGGAGGTCAGGACCAGGTTCTTGAAATTCGGATCGCCATTGGCGTCGGTTTTCAGCACCGAAGCCATGGCCATCGCATCGTTGTTGCAACCACTCAATTGCGAAACATGGCTGTAGTTATTAATGCCGATGAACAATCCCTTGCGCATGGTTCAGCCCGCCGCGTGAGTGCGAATGGCATCGATGATGCTGTTGGTGTTCCACGCACACTCCGCGTGCGCCGCCCGGCGTACCACCGTGGAAATCCGTTCGGCGCCAAACGGCTTTATCGCAATGATGACCTTGCCCATTCGCCTGGCGATCTCGATTTCCTTGTTGATCCACTTGCTGTAGGTCGAATACATCCCCGCCATGATCAGCACTGCCGAGCAGAGCCGAATCTTGTTTTCGATGGCTTCTTCAAGTTGTTTGTCTGTTTGCGCGCCGATGATCGGGTTGTCCGGTGGCACCGAAAAATTCTTGAACGTGAAGCCGGGTTTGGCGTTGAGCAACCGCACGAGGTTGTCATGGGCGTGGGGGTAGTTCCACGAATGGCTGATGAACAGATGATAGGTTTGCATGGGTATCCCTCGGTATCGCCAAAATGCGAAGAGGGCTCGAATGTATGCACTTGTGTGGTCGCAACAAGACCTGCGCTGATAAAGAGAATTTGCCTACAAACAGGCGCGCAGAAGCCTTACAGAAGTTTCTGACGTTTAAAGGGTGAGGATATTTGTAGGATGCTACAAGCGGCGCGCCGCCCCGTCAGTGTCGAGGCAGCGGGCGCGTCTGTTTAGTAGCTGGTTTCGGGCAAGCTGGCGATGATCGAGCGGTAGCTGTTCATCCGTTGCTGCTGCACGCGACCCTCTTCCAGGGCCTTGAGCAGGGCGCAACCCGGTTCGCGGTCGTGCTTGCAATCGCGGAAGCGGCAGGTGCCGATCAGGTCGTTGAACTCGATGAAACCGGCTTCGACGTCGGCACGGCTGACGTGACCCAGGCCGAATTCCCGAATACCCGGGGAGTCGATCAACTCACCGCCACCGGGGAAGTGGAACAACCGCGCGGTGGTGGTGGTGTGGGTGCCTTGGCCCGACAGCTCGGACAGTGGGCCGACGCGGGTGTCGACTTCCGGCAGCAGGCTGTTGACCAGCGACGACTTGCCGACGCCGGATTGGCCGACGAATACGCTGATGTGCCCGTCCAGCTGCTTTTGCAACTGTTCCATGCCATTGCCGTGGTGGGCCGACACTTCCAGCACCGGGTAACCCAGCGTGCGGTAAACCGCCAGCAAGGCATTCAGCGCCGGGGCGTTCTGCTCGTCGATCAGGTCGAATTTGTTCAGCAGCAGTAACGGCCGAATACCGGCGTGTTCCGCAGCGACCAGATAACGGTCGATCAGGTTGGCGTGAGGCTCGGGCAGCGGCGCGAAGACGATCACGATCAAGTCGACGTTGGCCGCCACCGGCTTGAGCTGGCCACGGCTGTCGGGACGGCAGAGCTCGGTTTTGCGCGGCAGTTGCGCCACGATCACGCCGATGCCCTGGTTGCCGGCACGCCATACCACCTGATCGCCGGTCACCAGCGCTGGCAGGTTGGCGCGCAAATGGCAGCGGAACACCTGGCCGGCCAATTCGCCATCGAGGGCCTCGACTTCGACCTGCACACCGAAGTGCGCGATCACCAGGCCCGTCTGTTCCGGACCCAGGTCGCCGCCTTCAAGTGCCTCGACAGCCGAGGACTCGCGTTTGGCGGCGCGGGCAGCGCGCTCGCCCTGAATCTTTTCGATGCGCCAGTTTTGACGACGATTGAGTTGGCGTTTGGCCATGGGTGTTCCGTATCGAGAATGCAGCGATTAGGTAAAACGGCCGCGAGTTTAGCACGCCCGGTGGCCTCCCTAGGCTAAACTGCGCACCTACGCCGAGGAGCCGACTCATGCAAAACCCGCTGAACCTGATCTGGATCGACCTGGAAATGACCGGTCTGAACCCTGATACCGACGTCATCATCGAGATGGCCACCATCGTCACCGACAGTAATTTGAACACCTTGGCCGAAGGTCCGGTGATCGCCATTCATCACAGCGACGAGATCCTCGCCGGCATGGATGAGTGGAATACCCGTCAGCACGGCGGCTCCGGGCTGACCCAACGGGTTCGCGACAGCCGCATCAGCATGGCCGAAGCCGAAGCCGAGACCATCGCTTTCCTGGAAAAATGGGTGCCGAAGGGCAAGTCGCCGATCTGTGGCAACAGCATTTGCCAGGACCGTCGCTTCCTTTATACCCACATGAAGTCGCTGGAAAGCTACTTCCATTACCGCAACCTTGACGTGTCGACCCTCAAAGAGCTGGCCGCGCGCTGGGCACCGGACGTACGCGACAGCTTCAAGAAGGGCAGCACCCACCTGGCCCTGGACGACATCCGCGAATCGATCGCCGAGCTGCAGCACTACCGCAAGAATTTCATCAAGTTCTGATTGGGTGGTGTGTCTGTTCTGACGCCTTCGCGGGCAAGCCTCGCTCCTACGGGGCCTGCGTTGTACCTGTAGGAGCGAGGCTTGCCCGCGAAGAAGGCGACGCGGTCTATTTGAATGAGTGCCCCCTTTTGGTGCCGGCCCTAAATGGCTAGACTGCGCGCCTTTCTGCCAGGACCGCCACCATGTTGCTGATGCTCTATCTGATCGCCATCACTGCCGAAGCCATGACGGGCGCCCTGTCGGCGGGCCGTCGCGGCATGGACTGGTTTGGTGTGGTGTTGATCGCGTGCGTCACGGCGTTGGGCGGCGGTTCGGTACGCGACGTGCTGCTCGGCCACTACCCGCTGACTTGGGTCAAACACCCGGAATACCTGGTGCTGACCTCCGTCGCGGCGATGTTGACGATCTTCATCGCCCGCTGGATGCGTCATTTGCGTTCGCTGTTTCTGGTGCTCGACGCGGTGGGCCTGGTGGCGTTCACCCTGATCGGCTGCATGACTGCCCTGGAAATGGGCCACGGCATGCTAGTGGCCTCGGTCAGCGGCGTGATCACAGGGGTGTTCGGCGGCATCCTGCGGGACATCTTCTGCAACGACATCCCACTGATATTCCGCCGCGAGCTCTACGCCAGCGTCTCGTTTGCCGCGGCGTGGTGCTACCTGCTCTGCATCTACCTGCAATTACCCGGCGAACAGTCGATCCTGATCACCCTGTTCGGCGGCTTCCTGCTGCGCTTGCTGGCGATCCGCTTCCACTGGGAAATGCCGAAGTTCGTTTACAACGACGAAGCTTGACACGGTCTCTGTAGCAGCTGCCGAAGGCTGCGTTCGAGGCCGCAGGACTCGCTTTGCGGAATGACGACTGCTGCGCAGCCGAACGCAGCCTTCGGCAGCTGCTACAGGAGTCCGTGTTGTTTCAAGGCCCATTCGACGTGTTCGCGCACCAGTTCCGACGGATAGTCCCGGCGAGCCTTGAGCGCTTCCAGCACCGGAATGCTTGACGGCGCATTACCCAGGCCGACCGCCAGATTGCGCAACCAGCGCTCGTAACCCGCGCGTCTGAGCGGTGAGCCTTCGGTGCTGCTGAGGAACTTCTCTTCGTCCCACATGAACAGTTCGGCCAGTTCGGCGTTGTCCAGGTTATGCCGGGGTTTGAAATCGCTTTCGCCGGAAGGTCGGGCGAAGCGGTTCCACGGGCAGACGATCTGGCAGTCATCGCAACCGAACACCCGGTTACCGATCAGTGGCCGCAAATCTTCGGGGATCGCACTTTTCAGTTCGATGGTCAGGTACGAAATGCAGCGTCGGGCGTCCAGTACATACGGGCCGACAAAGGCGTTGGTCGGGCAGATGTCCAGACAGGCGGTGCAGCGACCGCAGTGTTCGGTGGCGTGAGGCGGGTCGACCGGCAGCGGCAGGTCGACGAACAGTTCGCTGAGGAAGAAGTAGCTGCCGGCCTTGCGATTCAAGACCAGGGTGTTTTTGCCGATCCAGCCAAGGCCAGCCTGTTCTGCGATGGCTTTTTCCAGTACCGGGGCGCTGTCGACAAAGGCGCGGTAGCCGAACGGGCCGATTACCGCCTGAATTTTTTCCGCCAGTTGTTGCACGCGTTTACGGATTAATTTGTGGTAATCGCGGCCCAAGGCATAACGCGACACGTAGGCTTTTTCCGGTTGGGCCAGGCGTTTGGCCATTTCGGTGTCGCCCGGCAGGTAGTCCATGCGCAGGGAAACGA
This sequence comes from Pseudomonas sp. GW822-FHT02E03, assembly GCF_058802325.1. NCBI lineage: Bacteria > Pseudomonadati > Pseudomonadota > Gammaproteobacteria > Pseudomonadales > Pseudomonadaceae > Pseudomonas > Pseudomonas sp. GW822-FHT02E03. The sequence goes on from NZ_JBXAOA010000006.1 coordinate 188,557, forward strand.
CTCGCAAGGTGCCCGGCACCAGTTCTTCCGGATGCGAACGTTTGCTGCCGTGGGCGCCCATATACTCCATTTCGCCGTGGTAGCCGGCTTCGAGCCAGCGCTCCAGGTGCTGCTCATGCTCGGCCAGGTCGAGGCCGCTGATGCCGACTTGCTGAAAGCCCAGCTCGCGGCCCCAGTCCTTGATGGATTGGGCGAGGGCGGGCAGGTCTGTGGTAATAGCGGGCATGAGACGAGAGAAACCGGAGCTGAGGTGCGTATAATTCTGCCAGACATCGGAGCCTGAAGACGCATGCCGCACACTAAAGATGAATTACCCGACGCGCTGTATAGCGCCGCGCAAGTCCGAGGGCTCGATGCGAGCCTGATTGCGGCCGGTACACCGGGCTTCGAATTGATGCAACGTGCGGCGCGGGCGACCTGGCGCGCGCTGGTCCGTCATTGGCCCACGGCGCATGAATTGAGCGTGGTGGCCGGCCACGGCAATAATGCCGGCGACGGTTACCTGGTGGCCGTGCTGGCCCGACGTGCCGGTTGGCACGTGCGGGTGCTGGCCGCCGGGGATCCCGGGCGTTTGCAGGGCGATGCCGCGTCGGCCCATGCCGAGGCAGTAACCGAAGGCGTCGCCATTCAAGACTGGAATGCGCATTCAGAATTGCGTGGCATTGTGCTGGATGCCTTGCTCGGCACCGGCCTGACCGGTGAAGTGCGCGAGCCATACGCCAGCGTCATCGCCGCGATCAACGCCAGTGGGCTACCGGTTGCGGCGGTGGATATCCCCTCGGGGCTGTGCGCCGATACGGGGCGCCAGCTCGGCATTGCGGTTCGAGCGGACCTCACGGTGACGTTCATTGGCTTGAAGCTGGGCCTGTTCACCGGTGACGCTGCGGATGTGGTTGGCGATTTGGTCTTCAATGATCTGTTAGCCGCCCCCGAGACGTTTATCGGGGCCACGGTCAGCGCTCGTCGCCTGACGGCCGATAACGTGCCGCGTCTGACCGGTCGCGCTCCAACTGCCCACAAAGGCAAATTTGGCCACGTATTGCTGATCGGCGGTGATCGCGGTTTTGGTGGAGCCATCCTGCTCGGTGCACAAAGTGCTTTGCGCAGCGGCGCCGGCATGGTGTCTGTGGCCACCCGCAACGAACATGTTCCAGCCGCCTTGGCACGTTTGCCAGAAGCTATGGTGCTAGGCACTTCGTCGGCCAATCAATTGATGGGGCTGCTTGAGAAGGTCACGGTGCTGGTCGTCGGCCCAGGGCTGGGGCAGGCCGCTTGGGGGCGCAGTCTGCTGTCGGCCGCGGCCAATGCGCCGTTGCCGCAAGTCTGGGACGCCGATGCGTTGAACCTGTTGGCCGAAGGTGGCGTGAGCTTGCCCGCCCATTGTGTTATCACGCCGCACCCTGGCGAGGCGGCGCGATTGCTGGGGCTGTCGACGGCCGAAGTTCAGGCCGACCGCCCGGCCGCTGCCCATGCATTGAGCAAAAAATATACAGCGGTAGTGGTGCTCAAAGGCGCCGGCAGCCTGGTCGCCAGCCCCGACGGGCGCCTGGCGTTGTGTCATCAAGGCCATCCGGCCATGGCATCTGCCGGTTTGGGCGATGTGCTGGCCGGGCTGGTCGGCGCCTTGCTCGCTCAGGGTATGGATGCGTACGACGCGGCATGCCTGGCGGTCTGGTTGCACGCCAATGCCGGCGAGCAACAAGGTAAATTCGGCCGCGGGCTGGCGGCCAGTGATCTGATTCCAGCCATTCGTCAGTTGTTGGAGGAGCAAGCACCGTGTCTGAAGTAACCCTGTACCTGGCTGATGAAGAGGCGATGACCGCGTTTGGTGCGCGCATTGCACAAACCACTGAAGGGCACGGTCTGATTTTTCTCGAGGGAGATCTGGGCGCCGGGAAAACCACGCTGTCCCGGGGCATCATTCGTGGCCTGGGGCATACGGGGGCGGTAAAAAGTCCGACCTTCACCCTGGTCGAGCCCTACGAGATCGGGGAGGTCCGCGCCTTCCATTTCGACCTGTATCGATTGGTCGATCCAGAGGAGCTGGAGTACCTCGGCATCCGCGACTATTTCGAAGACGACGCGTTGTGCCTGATCGAATGGCCCCGTAACGGTGCAGGCTTTTTGCCAAAGCCCGACCTGACCATTACCATTAGCCCGCAAGACAGCGGGCGTTCGCTGAAAATTTCGCCACAAGGCTCGCGTGGCGAGTCGTGGTGTGCCGCTTTGGCATTGGAATCCAAATAAATGATGGGGTTAGGTATGCGCTTTCGCGCGTTGGTTGCTGCCGTAGGATTGTTGTTTCTGGCGGTGACCGTCGACGCTGTGGCCGAGACGAAGGTCAACAGTGTTCGCCTGTGGCGGGCGCCGGACAACACGCGGCTGGTGTTTGACCTGACAGGGGCTGTCCAGCACAGCGTTTTTACCCTGACCTCCCCGGATCGGCTGGTGATCGACATTAATGGTGCAACTCTCGGCGCACCACTGAACGTTAATACCTCGAACACCCCGATTACCGCGATGCGCTCGGCTCAGCGCACGCCGACCGACCTGCGGGTGGTCATCGACCTGAAAAAAGCCGTCACGCCAAAAAGCTTCACCCTGGCGCCAAACGCCCAATATGGCAATCGCCTGGTCGTCGACCTGTTCGACAATGCGGCCGATGCCGCGCCACCGCCTGCGCCAACGCCGTCCGTGGCGACGTTGCCTGCGGTCCCTGTCGCACCCTCCGAGCCTTCGATCAAATTGCCGCCCGCCCCAGCCGGCAAGCGCGACATCATTGTGGTGATCGATGCCGGCCACGGTGGTGAAGACCCGGGCGCCTCGGGCTCTCGCGGTCAGCGGGAAAAAGACGTGGTACTGGCCATCGCCCGTGAACTGCAGCGTCAGGTCAATGGCATGAAAGGCTTCCGCGCCGAACTGACTCGCACCGGCGACTACTTCATTCCGTTGCGCGGTCGTACCGAAATCGCTCGTAAGAAGGGGGCTGACCTGTTCGTTTCGATCCACGCTGACGCCGCACCTTCGGCTGCTGCGTTTGGTGCCTCGGTGTTCGCCTTGTCTGACCGTGGTGCGACGTCGGAGACTGCCCGTTGGCTGGCCGACAGCGAAAACCGTTCCGACTTGATCGGCGGTGCCGGCAACGTCAGCCTCGACGACAAGGACCGCATGCTGGCCGGCGTGCTGCTCGATTTGTCGATGACCGCTTCCCTGACGTCCAGCCTCAACGTTGGCCAGAAAGTCTTGAGCAACATCGGCCGCGTCACGCCGCTGCACAAACAGCGGGTAGAGCAAGCCGGGTTCATGGTGCTGAAGTCGCCGGACATCCCGTCGATTCTGGTGGAAACCGGGTTTATCTCCAACGCCAATGAAGCTTCCAAGCTTGCCGCAGCGAACCACCAGCAGGCGCTGGCGCGTTCTATCAGCAGCGGCGTGCGGCAATTCTTTCAGCAGAATCCACCGCCGGGTACCTACATTGCCTGGCTGCGCGATTCCGGCAAAATCGCCCAGGGCCCACGTGACCATCGCGTGAATCCTGGCGAAACCCTGGCGATGATCGCCGTGCGTTATCAGGTGTCCCCGGCCACCTTGCGTAACGCAAACAACTTGAAAAGTGACGAGCTGAAGATTGGTCAGACTCTGACCATCCCTGGCACTGAACTGGCGGCCAAAGAATGAACCAGGTGCTGACCAACGCTGCGCGCATCGAACTGCTCAGCCCGCGGCTGGCGAACCAGATTGCCGCCGGTGAAGTGGTTGAGCGCCCGGCCTCGGTGATCAAGGAGTTGCTGGAAAACAGCCTCGACTCCGGTGCCAAACGCATTGACGTCGATGTGGAGCAGGGCGGCGTCAAGTTGCTGCGGGTGCGCGACGATGGCAGCGGCATTTCTGCCGATGACCTGCCCTTGGCCTTGGCCCGTCACGCCACCAGCAAGATTCGTAACCTGGAAGACCTTGAACAGGTGATGAGCCTGGGGTTTCGTGGTGAGGCGCTGGCGTCCATCAGCTCCGTGGCGCGTCTGACCCTGACGTCCCGCACTCGCGATGCCGATCAGGCCTGGCAAGTGGAAACCGAAGGCCGGGACATGGCGCCGCGGGTGCAGCCGGCCGCCCATCCGGTGGGCACTTCGGTGGAAGTGCGTGATTTGTTCTTCAATACGCCGGCGCGCCGCAAGTTTCTCAAGACCGAAAAAACCGAATTCGATCACCTGCAAGAAGTGATCAAGCGTCTGGCGCTGGCGCGGTTCGACGTGGCGTTCCACCTGCGCCACAACGGCAAAACCATCCTCAGCCTGCACGAAGCCCACGATGACGCGGCCCGCGCCCGGCGTGTGGCGGCGATCTGCGGGGCGGGTTTCCTGGAGCAGGCGCTGCCGATCGAAATCGAGCGCAATGGCCTGCATTTGTGGGGTTGGGTCGGGTTGCCGACCTTTAACCGCAGCCAGGCGGACTTGCAGTATTTCTTTGTGAACGGCCGTGCCGTGCGCGACAAACTGGTGGCCCACGCGGTGCGCCAGGCTTATCGCGACGTGCTGTTCAACGGTCGGCACCCGACGTTCGTGCTGTTTTTCGAAGTCGATCCGGCGGGCGTCGACGTCAACGTGCACCCGACCAAGCACGAAGTACGCTTCCGTGACGGGCGCATGGTTCACGATTTCCTCTATGGCACTTTGCACCGCGCCCTCGGCGATGTGCGGCCGGAGGATCATCTGGCCGCACCTGTCGCGACCGCCATTGTTCGGCCCACCGGGCTCGACGCCGGTGAGTTCGGTCCGCAGGGCGAAATGCGTCTGGCGGCCAATGCGCTGCTGGAACAGCCTCAGGCCCAACCGTCGTTCAACACGCCGGCTGGCTCGGGCGCTGGCGCCGGTTATCAGTATCAATACACGCCGCGGCCTCAATCCGGCGTGCCCGTCGCCGAAGCTCAAGCGGCCTACCGTGAGTTCTTCGCGCCACTGCCCGAAGCCAACGCGGTCGCGCTGCCAGCCGGGCAGGACGACATTCCACCGCTGGGTTATGCGTTGGCGCAGCTCAAGGGCATCTATATTCTTTCGGAAAACGCCCAAGGCCTGGTGCTGGTGGACATGCACGCCGCCCACGAGCGGATCATGTACGAACGCCTGAAAATCGCCATGGCCAGCGAAGGCCTGAGTGGTCAGCCGCTGTTGGTGCCGGAGTCCCTGGCGGTCAGTCAGCGCGAAGCCGATTGCGCCGAAGAACACGTCGCGTGGTTCCAGCGGTTGGGCTTTGAGTTGCAGCGTCTTGGCCCGGAGTCGCTGGCGATCCGGCAAATCCCCGCGTTGCTGAAACAGGCTGAAGCCAATCGATTGGTCAGCGACGTTCTGGCGGATTTGATGGAATACGGCACCAGCGACCGGATTCAGGCACACCTGAACGAACTGCTCGGCACCATGGCCTGCCACGGCGCAATTCGCGCGAATCGGCGTCTGGCCTTGCCGGAAATGAACGGTCTGCTGCGGGACATGGAAAACACCGAACGCAGCGGTCAATGCAACCATGGCCGACCGACCTGGACCCAATTGGGCCTGGACGATCTGGACAAACTGTTTTTGCGCGGTCGTTGATGAGCCAGTTCCCTCCTGCGATTTTCCTGATGGGGCCGACGGCTGCCGGCAAGACCGACCTGGCCATCGAACTCACCAAAGTTTTGCCCTGCGAGCTGATCAGCGTCGATTCGGCGCTGGTTTACCGTGGCATGGACATTGGCACCGCCAAGCCTTCCAAAGAGTTGTTGGCCGAATTTCCGCATCGGTTGATCGATATTCTCGACCCGGCCGAGAGTTATTCCGCTGCGGATTTTCGTCGTGATGCGCTTGAGGCCATGGCAGAGATCACCGCTCGGGGCAAAATTCCGCTGCTGGTAGGCGGCACAATGCTCTACTACAAGGCTTTGCTCGAAGGTCTGGCCGACATGCCGGCGGCCGATCCGCAGGTGCGCGCGCAAATCGAAGAAGAGGCTGCACGCCTTGGCTGGCAAGCCCTGCACGATCAATTGGCGGTCATCGATCCGCAATCGGCCGCGCGAATTCATCCGAACGATCCGCAGCGCCTCAGTCGCGCGCTGGAAGTTTATCGCGTCAGTGGTCAAAGCATGACTGAGCTACGCTTGCGACAATCTGCGCAAAGTACTGAAGCAGCCGCTTCGGGACTGCAACAATTGCCCTATACTGTCGCGAACTTGGCTATCGCCCCGGCAAATCGCCAGGTACTGCACGAGCGTATTAAACAAAGATTCACAAATATGTTGGAACAGGGATTCATCGACGAGGTCGTAGCCCTGCGAGATAGAGGTGACCTGCATTCGGGGATGCCGTCTATACGTGCTGTAGGTTATCGACAAGTCTGGGATTACCTGGATGGCAAGCTGACGCAAGCCGAGATGCAGGAGCGTGGAATCATTGCCACGCGCCAATTGGCAAAGCGCCAGTTCACCTGGCTACGCAGTTGGGCTGATTTACACTGGTTGGACAGCCTCGATTGCGACAATCTGCCGCGCGCCTTGAAATACCTTGGGACCATCTCCATATTGAGCTGAGTCCTTGCAATTGCCGTCTATCCTTGGGGGTGTGACGGCCCCAAGCCATCTGTTTACCTATTTTTTATATTGAATCCTTAAAGGAGTGCGGCACATGTCAAAAGGGCATTCGCTACAAGACCCTTACTTGAATACTTTACGTAAAGAGAAAGTGGGGGTTTCCATCTACCTGGTCAACGGGATCAAACTGCAAGGCACGATCGAGTCTTTCGACCAGTTCGTAATCCTGCTGAAAAACACCGTTAGCCAAATGGTTTACAAACACGCTATCTCTACAGTGGTGCCGGTTCGTCCAATTCGTCTGCCTAGCGCAACCGAATCCGAAGCAGGTGACGCTGAGCCAGGTAACGCCTGATAGGAGTCTCCTTTGTTCTTTGAGCGCCACGGTGGTGGTGAACGGGCAATTCTCGTTCACTTGGATGGTCAGGACCCTGAGGCGCGCGAAGATCCGCAGGAGTTTCAGGAGTTGGCAATTTCGGCTGGCGCCGAGACCGTCGCGTTTTTTAACGTGCCGCGTCATCGGCCAACCGCCAAAACCCTGATCAGCAGCGGCAAGGTCGAAGAGTTACGCGATCTGGTCAGCGCCGAACAGGTCGATCTGGTGATTTTCAATCACATCCTCACGCCCAGTCAGGAACGTAACCTCGAACGTATTTTCGAGTGCCGCGTGATTGACCGCACGGGTTTGATTCTCGATATCTTCGCCCAACGCGCCCGCACCCATGAAGGCAAGCTCCAGGTTGAACTGGCTCAGCTTGAACACATGAGTACGCGGCTGGTTCGTGGCTGGACTCACCTTGAGCGGCAGAAGGGCGGTATCGGTCTGCGCGGCCCGGGTGAAACCCAGCTGGAAACCGACCGGCGCCTGTTGCGGATTCGCCTGCGGCAGATCAAGGGGCGCCTGGAAAAGGTCCGCAGCCAACGCGAGCAATCTCGTCGCGGGCGCAAACGTGCTGACATTCCGACGGTTTCACTGGTGGGTTACACCAACGCCGGCAAATCGACGCTGTTCAACTCGGTCACCGATTCCGACGTCTTCGCCGCCGACCAGTTATTCGCTACCCTCGACCCGACCTTGCGCCGACTCGAACTCGACGACCTCGGGCCGATCGTGCTGGCCGACACCGTAGGCTTCATTCGCCACCTGCCGCACAAACTGGTCGAGGCATTTCGGGCTACGCTCGAAGAGTCGAGCAACTCCGACCTGCTGCTGCATGTGATCGATGCGCATGAGCCTGAGCGTATGGCCCAGATTGAACAGGTCATGGTGGTGCTCGGGGAGATCGGGGCACAAGACTTGCCGATCCTTGAGGTATACAACAAACTCGATTTGCTCGAGGGTGTCGAGCCGCAGATCCAGCGCGATGCCGATGGCAAACCGCAGCGGGTCTGGTTATCGGCCAAGGATGGTACCGGTCTTGACCTGCTCAAGCAGGCCGTGGCCGAACTGTTAGGCAGTGATTTGTTTGTTGGCACCTTGCGCTTGCCGCAACGTTTTGCTCGACTGCGTGCGCAGTTTTTCGAACTGGGTGCGGTGCAAAAAGAAGAACACGACGAAGAAGGCATCAGCTTGCTGGCCGTTCGCTTGCCACGGATCGAACTGAATCGACTCGTGAGCCGCGAAGGTCTGCAACCGATGGAATTCATCGAGCAACACACTTTGCAATAAAAGCCTGAGAAAGCGGTTGTGCCGCGGTGACAGGCATTCTGTAGCATTGGTCGGCGCGCCGTGGGTGCGTCTTTGCTTTATCAGATGGAGAGCGCTATGGCTTGGAATGAGCCGGGTGGCAACTCGAATAATCAGGATCCTTGGGGTGGCAAGCGCCGCAATAACGGCGACCGCAAGGGACCACCGGATCTCGACGAGGCCTTCCGAAAGCTGCAGGAAAGCCTGAACGGGTTGTTCGGTGGTGGTAAAAAACGCGGTGACGAGGGCGGTCGCCCGGGCAAGAGTGGCGGCTTCGGCGGCCTGCTCGGTATCGGCCTGGTCGTGCTGGCGGCTGTGTGGCTGTACAGCGCTGTTTACGTGGTCGACGAGCAGGAGCAAGCCGTAGTGCTGCGCTTCGGCAAATACTATGAAACCGTCGGCCCGGGCCTGAACATCTATTTCCCGCCGATCGATCGCAAGTACATGGAAAACGTCACGCGTGAGCGTGCCTATACCAAGCAGGGTCAAATGCTGACTGAAGACGAAAACATCGTCGAAGTGCCGCTGACCGTGCAGTACAAGATCAGCAACCTGCAAGACTTCGTGCTGAACGTCGATCAGCCGGAAATCAGCCTGCAACATGCAACCGACAGTGCCTTGCGTCACGTGGTGGGTTCTACCGCCATGGATCAGGTGCTGACCGAAGGTCGTGAGCTGATGGCCAGCGAAATCAAGGAGCGTCTGCAACGCTTCCTCGATACCTACCGCACCGGTATCACCGTCACCCAGGTCAACGTACAGAGCGCAGCTGCACCGCGTGAAGTCCAGGAAGCCTTCGATGACGTGATCCGCGCCCGTGAAGACGAGCAGCGTTCGCGAAACCAGGCTGAAACCTACGCCAACGGTGTCGTGCCGGAAGCCCGTGGTCAGGCCCAGCGCATCCTCGAGGATGCCAACGGTTACCGCGACGAGACCGTCTCCCGCGCCAAGGGTGAGGCCGATCGCTTCACCAAGCTGGTGGCCGAGTATCGCAAGGCCCCTGAAGTCACCCGCCAGCGTCTGTATCTGGACACCATGCAGGAAATCTTCAGTAACACCAGCAAGGTTCTCGTGACCGGCAACAAGGATGGCCAGAACAATCTGCTCTACTTGCCGCTGGACAAGATGATCGACAGTGGTCGCAGCCCCGGCGCTCCGGTGACCGGTGCGGCAGCCAGCAGCAATGAAGTGAATGCGCGTGCGGCAGCTGATCTGCAGCAACAGCAAGCACGTACCAGGGAGAGTCGCTGATGAGCAATAAATCGCTGATCGCCCTTATTATCGGCGTCGTCGTGGCGATCGTTGCCTGGAACTGCTTCTACATCGTGGCTCAGACCGAGCGTGCGGTGTTGCTGCAGTTCGGTCGCGTGGTCCAGGCCGATGTTCAGCCGGGCCTGCATGTGAAAGTGCCTTACGTGAACAAGGTGCGCAAATTCGACGCGCGCCTGATGACACTGGATGCACCGACACAACGCTTCCTGACGCTGGAAAAGAAAGCCGTGATGGTCGATGCCTACGCCAAGTGGCGCGTGAAAGATGCCGAGCGCTTCTACACCGCGACTTCCGGCCTCAAGCAGATTGCCGACGAGCGTCTTTCCCGTCGTCTGGAATCGGGCCTGCGTGACCAGTTCGGTAAGCGCACCCTGCACGAAGTAGTGTCCGGTGAGCGTGATGCGCTGATGGCTGACATCACCAACTCGCTGAACAAGATGGCGGAAAAAGAGCTGGGCATCGAAGTTGTCGATGTCCGGGTCAAAACCATCGACCTGCCGAAGGAAGTGAACCGCAGCGTGTTCGAACGTATGAGCACCGAGCGTGAGCGTGAAGCTCGCGAGCACCGCGCCAAGGGTAACGAGCTGGCTGAAGGCATCCGTGCCGACGCCGACCGTCAACGCCGTGTGCTGCTGGCTGAAGCCTATCGTGAATCTGAAGAGGTTCGCGGTGACGGTGATGCCCAGGCTGCTGCGATCTACTCCAAGGCCTACGGTCAGGATCAGGAGTTCTACGCGTTCTACCGTAGCCTGCGTGCCTACCGTGAAAGCTTCGCGAACAAATCCGACGTCATGGTCCTGGACCCGGGCAGCGACTTCTTCCGTTACCTGGAAAAAGCCAAGCCTTGATACGGCGTTGACCTGAATCATCCCCCGCCTGGCGGCTAAAACCTCGGGCGGGGTGATCCTTTGGGAAAACGTGTGTATGATGCGGCAGCCGGGAAATTCCCGGCTTTTTTGCGTCTGCACGTTTGATTGCTGTTTTTATGCAGGCACCCGAGTTGAATGACTCGACAGGTTTTTCGAGGAAAGTGGTTGGCGAAGCCGGTTTAAGGCTTTTCGCCCCGTTGTCCATGCGCGCGGTTTGTGCGCATGGGCCGATCATTTTCTGCTTCACTCAAGGCTCGCCCAAAGGCTTGTCGCCCGGATCATAGGGGAATGGCGTAATGGCAACGGTAGACCGCTGGCTGCTGCCAGATGGCATCGAAGAAGTACTGCCACCAGAAGCTGCGCGCATCGAAATAGCGCGTCGCCAGGTGTTGGATCTGTTCCAGAGCTGGGGTTACGAGTTTGTCGTGACTCCCCATATCGAGTACCTGGAATCCCTGCTGACTGGTGCGGGCTCAGACCTCGATCTGCGTACCTTCAAGGTCATCGACCCGCAGTCGGGCCGGCAGATGGGTTTCCGTGCCGACATCACGCCGCAAGTGGCGCGCATCGATGCGCATACCCTGCGTCGCGAAGGGCCGAGCCGTCTGTGTTATGCCGGTAGCGTGCTGCATGCTCAGCCGCGTGCCTTGTCGTCCTCGCGCAGCCCGATTCAACTGGGCGCCGAGTTGTACGGCGATGCCAGCCCGAGCAGTGACGTGGAAGTCATCAGCCTGATGCTGGCCATGCTGCAACTGGCCGATGTACCGGATGTGCACATGGACCTCGGCCATGTCGGCATCTATCGCGGTCTGGCCCGTGCCGCCGGTTTGTCCGGTGAAGTCGAGCAACAGTTGTTCGATGCGTTGCAACGTAAAGCCATCGACGAGGTCATTACCTTGACCGAAGGCCTGCCTGCGGATCTGTCGGGCATGCTGCGAGCGCTGGTCGACCTGTGTGGCGGTCGTGAAGTGTTGAGCGCCGCGCGTGAGCGTCTGGCCAATGCGCCGGCACCCGTGCTGGCGGCCCTGGACGATTTGCTGGCAATTGCCGAGCGTCTGTCCACGCGTTTCCCGGAATTACCGCTGTATTTCGACCTGGGCGAGTTGCGCGGCTACCACTACCACACCGGTGTAGTGTTCGCCGTGTTCGTACCGGGGGTTGGCCAGTCCATTGCTCAGGGCGGTCGTTACGACGACATTGGTGCCGACTTCGGTCGTGCCCGTCCGGCAACTGGTTTCTCTACCGATTTGAAAACCCTGGTGACCCTGGGGCGTGCTGAAATCGAGCTACCGTCTGGCGGTATCTGGATGCCTGACAGTACGGATGCAGCACTCTGGCAGCAGGTTTGCCAGTTGCGCAGTGAGGGTCAGCGTGTCGTTCAGGCATTGCCTGGGCAACTTTTGGCCGCCGCCCGTGAAGCGGACTGCGACCGGCAATTGATTCAGCAGAACGGGCTTTGGCAAGTATTGCCGCTGGCTTCTTGAGTTTTCCTGCCGGCCGCCGCCGGCACCAAGTTTGCGCGAATGAGGACAAGTGTTATGGGTAAGAATGTCGTAGTCCTGGGCACCCAATGGGGTGATGAGGGCAAAGGCAAGATCGTTGATCTGCTGACCGAACATGCTGCCGCCGTAGTGCGCTACCAAGGTGGTCACAACGCTGGCCACACCCTGGTGATCGACGGCGAAAAAACCGTCTTGCACCTGATCCCGTCGGGCGTGCTGCGCGAAGGCGTGCAGTGCCTGATCGGTAACGGCGTGGTGGTTGCACCCGACGCCCTGCTGCGGGAAATCATCAAGCTGGAAGAGAAAGGCGTACCGGTGCGTGAGCGCCTGCGTATCAGCCCGTCCTGCCCGCTGATCCTGTCCTACCACGTAGCGCTGGACCAGGCCCGTGAAAAGGCCCGTGGCGAGCTGAAGATCGGTACTACCGGTCGCGGCATCGGTCCGGCTTACGAAGACAAGGTTGCCCGTCGCGGTCTGCGTATCGGTGACCTGTTCCACCGCGAGCGTTTCGCCGCCAAGCTGGGCGAGTTGCTGGATTACCACAACTTTGTACTGGTCAATTACTACAAAGAGCCAGCAATCGACTTCCAGAAAACACTCGACGAGTGCATGGAATACGCCGAGCTGCTCAAGCCGATGATGGTCGACGTCACCGCTGAACTGCACGAGCTGCGTCGCGCGGGCAAAGACATCATGTTCGAAGGCGCCCAAGGCTCCCTGCTGGACATCGACCACGGTACTTACCCGTACGTCACCAGCTCCAACACCACCGCGGGCGGCATCGCCACCGGTTCGGGTTTTGGCCCGATGTACCTGGATTACATCCTCGGCATCACCAAGGCTTACACCACTCGTGTGGGTTCGGGTCCGTTCCCGACTGAACTGTTTGACGACGTCGGTGCTTTCCTGGCCAAGCGTGGCCATGAGTTCGGCGCTACTACCGGCCGTGCCCGTCGTTGCGGCTGGTTCGACGCCGTCATCCTGCGTCGCGCCATCGACGTCAACAGCATTTCGGGCCTGTGCCTGACCAAGCTGGACGTGCTGGACGGTCTGGAAACCATCAACATCTGCGTGGGCTACAAGAACCAGGACGGTGCAGTGATCGATGCACCGACTGACGCCGACAGCTACATTGGCCTGGAGCCGGTGTACGAGCAAATGCCAGGCTGGACCGAATCCACCGTCGGTGCCAAGACCCTGGAAGAGCTGCCTCAGGCTGCACGCAACTACATCAAACGCGTCGAAGAGTTGGTCGGTGCTCCGATCGACATTATTTCGACGGGCCCGGACCGCAACGAAACCATCGTTCTGCGTCACCCGTTCGCTTAATAAGTCGTTGATGTAAAACACAAAGGCCCCTTAATTGGGGCCTTTGTCGTTTATGCCTGTCGAACGGCATGACCTTTGCTGTGAACATTGAAAAAGCATCGTTTCTGACGTGCTATCAATTTGATGGCGTCAAAGCAGAGGGATTTTCAGTGTCGGCCGTTCTCTCACTGTTACAAAGCCGTCTCTTGCGGCCCGTGTTCGTTACCCTGGGTATCGCCCTTTTGGTGCAGGTGCTGGTAGCTGTCGCTCTGACCCGGAGCACAGTGACTGCGCTGGAAGCTGATTTGGGTATGCGGTTGGACGCCGATAGCCAAAAGCTCTCTGGTGAGCTTGAGCAGGCAGGGCGTGAAGTCACGTCGAGCCTGGATAGCCTGTCCACCAGTACCCGTCAGCGCCTGACGGCCGGGCTGTCTTCGCGTCTGAAGGACGAGCAGGCGCAACTGCGTGCGACACTGGAGAAGGACCTGAAGGATTCGGCCAACGACATGGCGCAGCTTCTGGCCTCGGTCGCACCCCGCGCCATGTGGGACAGCGACATCCCCACCCTTTCCGAATTCGCTCGCCGTGCCCAGCGCAATCCCAATGTGTTGTTCGTGGTCTACGACGACGCCACGGGCCAGCACCTGACGCGCTACCTCAACCGGGAGAACCCGATCAACAAGGCGCTTCTGGAAAAAGGCCAGGGCGAGCGGGCGCTGGACAAGGTGCTGGATGCGGCGAAGAACGATCCGTCGGTCTACTACCTTGAAGCCTCGATCAATCCCAATGGGGTGGAGATCGGCAAGGTGTTGATGGGCGTCTCGACCGCCTCCGTGGAAACCGATGTGGCGGCGCTGGACAAGCGATTCTCGGCGCTGATCGCCAGCAGTGATCAACTGGTGGGTGACAGCCTCAAAGGCGCGGCGGCTGACAGCGCAGCGGCGATGCGCGGGCGTCTGCAATCGGCGCAGTCTACCGCCACTGAAATGAAAGCCAATACCACCACTGCCGTGCAGGAAGCTGCGGGGACTTTACGCTGGCGCATCGGCATGGGCCTGGCGCTGGTAGGTTTTGGTGTGCTGCTGTTGCTGGCGGTGGTGCTGGGTCGTCGAGTGGTCAATCGCTTGAAGCTGCTGATCGCTGCCATGGATGACCTGGCGGCGGGTGAGGGCGATCTGACCAAGCGTGTGCAGATCAACAGCCAGGATGAGATTGGCGACATGGCCTCGGCGGTCAATCGCTTTGTGGATAAGTTGCAGCCGATCGTGCGAGAGGCAGGCGATGTGGCCCAGCGGACCGGCGTGGAAATCGGCGCCATGACCCTGCGCAATGCCGGCGCCGACGCCGCGGCGGGCATGCAGCGCGATGAAGTGGCCGAAAGCTTGCGCGCGTTGTCGCAAATGGCTGATGAAGCCCAGTCTGAAAGTCACGCCATGCAGGCCGCTTTGCAGCAGGTGGTGGGCATTCGTCAGGCCACGGATGAAAACACTCGGACCTCGGCGAAAGTTGGCAGTCTCATTGAGGCATTGGCCGGACAAGTCGACACCGGTGCGAAAGTCATCGAGCGCCTGGCGCAGCAGAGTGAGCAGATTGAAGTGGTGCTGACGGTGATTCACGGGATCGCCGAACAAACCAACTTGCTGGCGTTGAACGCGGCCATTGAGGCGGCGCGTGCCGGTGAGACCGGTCGCGGGTTTGCCGTGGTGGCGGATGAGGTGCGGGCACTGGCGAGCAAGACTCAGAGCTCAACCGGCGACATTCAGGCCCACATCGTTGCGTTGCAGCAGGGCGCGCGAGAGGCTGTTGCGGCAATCGGACAGGCCGGACGTCAGGCCAGCGAAGGTTTGCTGGTGTTGCGCGACAGTGCGCGGTTGCAGCAGTCGGTGCAGGTGTCGGTCGAGCAGGTGCATGCGGCGATCGGTCTGGCGACACAGGCTGCGGCGCATCAGGCGCAAGGTGCGCAGGCCGTGCGTGGGCGGGTTGAGACCATTCATGCTCAAGCTGAAAAGGCTGCTCAGGCGGTGGTGGAAACCACGGCCAGTGGCAAGGTGCTGGATGGTTTGGCGGCGCAATTGAAGGCGAGCCTGGGGCAGTTCAGGGCATAAGTTTTGTATTGTTTGTGCGGACGCCATCGCGGGCAAGCCCGCTCCCACAGGTACTTCTGTGAACTCACAATTTTGTGCGTAACAGAAGACACTGTGGGAGCGGGCTTGCCCGCGATAGCGATCTCAGCGGCTCAAATACATCCGAGTCGTTAGGAGATAAACCGGCAACCCAGACACCACAATCAACAACGCCGCATAAGGCGCCGCCGCCGCAAACTCCACATTCGCGGTATGCGCCCAGACTTCCGTCGCCAGCGTATTGAGCCCGGTGGGACTCAGGAGCAGCGTTGCCGTCAGCTCCTTCATCGCATCCAGAAACACCAGTGCAAAGGCTGCCCCCAAGGCGGGGAAGATGATCGGCAGCGTCACTCGACAAAACGCGCTGAAGGACGACGCTCCCAGCGTGCGTGCGGCCTCTTCCAGTTGCGGTGCTGCCTTGTTCAGCGCCGTACGAATCGGTGCCTGCGCCAGCGGCAGAAACAACAGCGCATAAGCAATCAGCAACAGCGCTGAGGTCTGGTACAGCACCGGCACATAATGCAGGGCGAAATACACCAGAGTCAGCGCAATCACCAATCCCGGCAGCGCATGCAGCAGATACGGCAGGCGCTCGGCCCAGATTGCCAGTCGGCCTTTATGGCGCACCACCAACAATCCCACCGGTACCGCCAGCACCAGGCACAGCGCCGCACCACCGAGAGACAGCGCCAGAGACGACAACAACGCCTCGCTGATCGCGGCGACCGGGAACGCCGCCGACGAACCCACCATCAGCCAGTACGCCAGCATCCCCAGCGGAATGCCGCTGCCGATGATCGCCAGCAGCAGGCAGTAAAGCTGTCCGACAGTCGTCCATGGCCCCAGGCGAACCTGTTGCGCCTGCCTCGCCGCGCCCTGGCCGGTGCGCACATGTCGGCCTTTGCCGCGCACTCGCAACTCCAGCCATAGCAGCACCAGACACAGCGCCAACAGCACCGCCGAGAGCATCGCTGCGTTAGCGTTGCTGAATTCCAGTTCGAACTGTTGGTAGATCGCTGTCGTGAAAGTCTGCAGCCCGATGATCGACAGCGCGCCGAACTCCACCAGCATGTGCAGCGCAATCAGCAGCGAACCGGCCAGCAGTGACGGCCAGAGCAAAGGCAGGGTGATTTTAAAGAACACGCCCCAGCGATTCTGCCCCAGGGTTCGTGCGGACTCCTCCAGGGACGGATCGAGATTGCGCAGGGTTGCCGCCACTGGCAGAAAAATCAGCGGGTATTTGGACAGGGTCATCACCAGAATCGCGCCGCCTAGCCCTTCGAAGTGAGCGCTCAGGGAGACCCAGGTGAAGCTGCTGACAAATGCCGGCACCGCGAACGGCAGGCACAGGATCACGCCCCATAGCCGTCGACCTGGCAGAGTGCTGCGTTCCAGCAACCAGGCGAGCGACAAGCCAATCACGCCGCAGGCCAGCGTGACGCCCACCATCAGCGCCAGCGTATTACGCAGCAGGCCAAGCACGTAAGGTCGCCACAACAGATGCAGCGCCTCGGCCAAGCCTGCTTGCCAGGTCTTGAGGCCAACATAAGCCAGTGGCAACAGGCTGAGCACCACCAGCAGCAAAACCGGCAGCAACAACCAGATCGACGGCCGCTTGCGCCGTGGCACGTAGCCCCCACGCAAGGCGGGGGCAGATAACGATGCGCTCATCAGTTCAGGCCAACGTCACGTTCCAGGTCCAGGGCTTCTTCGGCGTTGCCGAGATCGGCGGGCGTGACGTTCGGTGCTTGCAGTTCGCTGAACGGCTTGAGGCCGCGATCCGATTCCATGCCTTTGTGCAGCGGGTATTCGGCGGTGGTCTGGGTGATCACGCGCTGACCTTCTTCGCTGGCCATGTAGGCGAGGAATTGCTGGGCTTCTTCTGGATGTTTGCTGGATTTCAGTACGGCGGCGCTGGAAACAGTGATCAACCCGCCGACGTCGCCGCCGGTAAAGTAATGCAGTTTCGAATCGAGCTGGCCTTTTTCACGCTGCAAGGCGAACCAGTAGTAATTGTTCACCAGTACGGTGGCGACTTCGCCGTTTTCCACAGCCTTCAGCGCGACCATGTTGTTGCTGTAGGTCTTGCCGAATGCACGCAGGCCGGTGAGCCATTCTTCGGCGGCGTCCATGCCGTGGACTTTAATGATCGCCACCGCCTGTTCCTGGAATGCGCCGCTGGTGGGCACGAAGCCGACTTTGCCTTGCCATTTCGGATCGGAGAACTCCATTACCGACTTGGGCAGGTCTTTTTCATCGATCAACTTGGGGTTGAACGCAACCACGCGGACTCGCGCAGTGATACCGATCCAGGTGCCGTTGCCGGCGACGTAGTCCTTTGGCAGAACGGCGAGGGTGGCGGCGTCGGTCTGAGCCAGCAGGCCTTGTTCGCCGAGTTTGTTCAATGGTGGGGATTCTTCGGTGTAGATCACGTCGGCGGGGGATCGATCGCCTTCTTCGACGATCTGGCTGGCGAGCTGGTTACTGCTGCCCTTGCGCACATTGACGTGAATCCCGGTCTTGGCTTCGAAGGCTTTGGCGACGGCATCGCCGACTTCCTTGTGTTGGCCGTTATAGAGTGTCAGGGAAACCGGATCGGCGGCTTGGGTGAGGGGAGTGGCGAGTGTCAGGCCGAGCAGGGTGATGGTCAGGCCGCGGCGCAGGGTATTTCGAAACATCATTCGCAGGGTTCCTCACTGTCGCATTGCAAAAACTTGTAACAATGATAAACGATATTGTTTCTCATGTGCGTCTTGCGGGTCTGAGGAGTGTTTGCTAGAAGGGCGGGGGCGAGTTTTGTGGCGAGGGAGCTTGCTCCCGCTCGGCTGCGAAGCAGTCGTAAACCCTGAGAGTGCGGTGTAACTGTTGGAATGATGAGGAGCGCTTCGCACTCCAGCGGGAGCAAGCTCCCTCGCCACAGGGAAGTATTGGCTTGGGGTTTTCGAAAGCCAGAAACGCAAAAACCCGCTTTCGCGGGTTTCTGTGAAATTCAAGATCGTGACCTTGAATTTGAATTGGTGCCCAGAAGAAGACTCGAACTTCCACGACCTTGCGGTCACCAGCACCTGAAGCTGGCGTGTCTACCAATTTCACCATCTGGGCATAATCGCAAGCGTTGCCGCTGTTGATGTGGCGCACTATACGGAGAGCATTTTGATCTGTAAACCCCTGATTTAATTTTAATAAACCGGAAGCCTGAAATGCAAAAACCCGCTTTCGCGGGTTTTTGTGTGAGCCTTGAAATTGATCTAATCTCAAGCTCGAAATTGGTGCCCAGAAGAAGACTCGAACTTCCACGACCTTGCGGTCACCAGCACCTGAAGCTGGCGTGTCTACCAATTT
>NZ_JBXAOA010000006.1:207313-225931 GCF_058802325.1 Pseudomonas sp. GW822-FHT02E03
TTCACCATCTGGGCAGTATCGGCAGCGCGTGTGCGTCGTCGATGGCGCGCACTATACGGAGCGTCTTTTTAACTGTAAACCCCCGGCATCGAAAAAACCTGGAAAATTTCTCCAGTGGTATTCAAATCAGCTTTGCGATGTCGATAAAGGGCTTTAGATGGGCTGTCATAGCCTGAAATTTCCCGTTTCATTACGCCTATGCCAAACTAACCCGCATATAGACAAGGTGAAAACTCTCTAATGGCCGATTGGCAGTCCCTCGATCCCGAGGCCGCTCGTGAAGCGGAAAAATATGAAAACCCTATTCCTAGCCGCGAACTGATCCTTCAGCACCTTGCTGATCGAGGTTCGCCTGCTAACCGCGAGCAGCTGGTCGAAGAGTTTGGTCTGACCACAGAAGACCAGATCGAAGCCCTGCGTCGCCGCCTGCGCGCCATGGAGCGCGACGCTCAACTCATCTATACCCGTCGCGGCACCTATGCGCCGGTGGACAAGCTCGACCTGATCCTGGGCCGCATCAGCGGTCACCGTGACGGCTTCGGCTTTCTGGTCCCGGACGACGGCAGTGACGACCTGTTCATGAGCCCGGCGCAAATGCGTCTGGTGTTCGATGGCGACCGTGCCCTGGCGCGTGTTTCCGGCCTCGACCGTCGCGGTCGCCGTGAAGGCATGATCGTCGAAGTGGTGTCCCGTGCCCACGAGACCATCGTCGGTCGTTACTTCGAAGAGGGCGGTATCGGTTTCGTCGTCGCGGACAATCCGAAGATCCAGCAAGAAGTGCTGGTGACGCCGGGCCGTAACGCCAATGCCCAGATCGGTCAATTCGTCGAAGTGAAGATCACTCACTGGCCGACGCCACGCTTCCAGCCGCAAGGCGACGTGGTCGAAGTCGTGGGTAACTACATGGCGCCGGGCATGGAAATCGATGTCGCCCTGCGCACCTACGATATCCCTCACGTCTGGCCTGAAGCGGTGCTCAAGGAAGCCGCCAAGCTCAAGCCTGAAGTCGAAGAGAAAGACAAAGAGAAGCGCATCGACCTGCGCCATCTGCCGTTCGTGACCATCGACGGCGAAGATGCACGCGACTTCGATGACGCGGTCTACTGCGAAGCCAAACCGGGCAAGCTGCGCCTGTTCTCCGGTGGCTGGAAGTTGTATGTGGCGATCGCCGACGTTTCCAGCTACGTGAAAATCGGTTCGGCGCTGGATAACGAATCCCAGGTTCGTGGCAACTCGGTGTACTTCCCCGAGCGCGTCGTGCCAATGCTGCCTGAGCAGCTGTCCAACGGCCTGTGCTCGCTGAACCCGCACGTCGATCGCCTGGCCATGGTCTGCGAGATGACCATCTCCAAATCCGGCGAAATGACCGACTACTGCTTCTACGAAGCGGTGATTCACTCCCACGCCCGCCTGACCTATAACAAGGTCAGTGCCATGCTGGAGACGCCCAAAGCTACCGAAGCGCGTCAGCTCCGTGGTGAGTACACCGACGTCCTGCCGCACCTCAAGCAGCTGTACGCGCTGTACAAGGTTCTGCTGGCGGCCCGTCACGTGCGCGGCGCGATCGATTTCGAAACGCAGGAAACCCGGATCATCTTCGGCTCCGAGCGCAAAATCGCCGAAATCCGTCCGACCGTTCGCAACGACGCCCACAAGCTGATCGAGGAATGCATGCTGGCGGCCAACGTGGCCACTGCAGAGTTCCTGAAGAAGCACGAAATCCCTGCGCTGTATCGCGTCCACGACGGCCCGCCACCGGAGCGTCTGGAAAAACTGCGCGCCTTCCTTGGCGAGCTAGGTCTGTCCCTGCACAAAGGCAAGGATGGTCCGTCGCCGAAGGATTACCAGGCTTTGCTGGCAGGCATCAAGGACCGTCCGGATTTCCACCTGATCCAGACCGTCATGCTGCGTTCGTTGAGCCAAGCGGTGTACAGCGCTGATAACCAGGGCCACTTCGGCCTGAATTACGAAGCCTATACCCACTTCACCTCGCCGATTCGCCGCTACCCGGACTTGCTCACGCACCGAGCGATTCGCAGCGTCATCCATTCGAAAATGGACACCCCGCACGTTCGCCGTGCCGGTGCGATGACCATCCCGAAAGCGCGCATCTATCCGTACGACGAAGCGATTCTGGAGCAGCTCGGCGAGCAGTGCTCGATGAGCGAGCGCCGGGCCGACGAAGCGACCCGCGATGTCGTGAACTGGCTCAAGTGCGAGTTCATGAAAGACCGCGTGGGCGAATCGTTCCCGGGTGTGATCACCGCCGTGACCGGTTTTGGTCTGTTCGTCGAACTGACCGATATCTACGTCGAAGGCCTGGTGCACGTCACCGCGCTGCCGGGCGATTACTACCACTTCGATCCTGTACACCACCGCCTCGCTGGTGAGCGTACCGGTCGCAGCTTCCGCCTTGGCGACACCGTTGAAGTGCGCGTCATGCGCGTCGACCTCGACGAGCGCAAGATCGACTTCGAGATGGCTGAAAAAACCATCAGCGCGCCGATCGGCCGCAAGAAGCGTGGGACTGAAACCGCTGCTCCGGCTGTCAAATCCGCCGCAGAACCGGCACCGGCGAAAACCGGTCGTCGTCCTGCCAAGGAAAAAGTCGTCGAGGCCTATCGCCCGAGCGATGCCGCGGCAAAAAATGCCGAGTTGCGTAAAAGTCGTGAACTGAAACAGGCGTTGCTGTCTGAAGCGAAAAGCGGCGGTAAAGCGGCGTCTGGGGGAAAGACCGGGCGGTCGGCGCCTGACAAGGCCTCCGGCGGCAAGCCAGCAAAACCGAGCAAACACCGTAAAGGCCCGCCAAAAGCGGGTTCCGCTCCAGCCGCCAGAAGCGGCGGGGCGCGCAAACCTAAGGCCAAGTCATGAGTCAGTTGGAAAAGATCTATGGCGTGCATGCTGTAGAAGCGTTGCTGCGTCACCACCCAAAACGCGTCAAGCAGATCTGGCTGGCCGAAGGCCGCAGTGATCCGCGGGTTCAGGCGCTGATCGAGTTGGCGAACGAAAATCGCGTGGCCGTCGGCAACGCCGAGCGTCGTGAGCTGGATGCCTGGGTTGAAGGCGTGCACCAGGGCGTGGTGGCGGAGGTGAGTCCGAGCCAGGTCTGGGGCGAGGCGATGCTCGACGAACTGCTTGATCGCACCGAAGGCGCGCCGCTGTTGCTGGTGCTCGACGGTGTGACCGATCCGCACAACCTCGGCGCTTGCCTGCGTTCGGCCGATGCGGCCGGTGCGCTGGCGGTGATCGTTCCAAAGGACAAGTCGGCGACGTTGACCCCGACGGTGCGTAAAGTGGCCTGCGGCGCGGCGGAAGTGATTCCGTTGGTGGCGGTGACCAATCTGGCGCGCACCCTGGAAAAGCTCAAGCAGCGTGGCTTGTGGGTTGTCGGTACGGCTGGCGAGGCTGAACAGAGTCTGTATCAGCAAGACATGACCGGCCCGACCATCCTGATCATGGGTGCTGAAGGCAGTGGCATGCGTCGCCTGACCCGCGATCTATGCGACTACCTGGTGCACCTGCCGATGGCTGGTAGCGTCAGCAGTCTCAACGTTTCCGTGGCGACCGGCGTCTGTCTGTTTGAAGCCCGGCGCCAGCGCAGCGTCAAGGCTGTCAGCAAAAAGTCCTGATCCGACGCAGTTCTAATGTGGGAGCGGGCTTGCTCGCGAATACGGTCTGACATTCGACACTTGTGCTGAATGACACTCCGCTTTCGCGAGCAAGCCCGCTCCCACAATGATTTATGCCTGGCGAAGATTGGGGTTGTTCAAATAATCACCAATTGCCTTGCGCCTCTCTTGTCCCTTCTCTACAATTGCGCCCCTTGCTGTGACGGCAGGCACGCATGTGTCTATCGCAAGCAAGTCCATAAGTGTCATTCACTCCTTGTCTGACCGCTTTTGAGCGGCAGGCTACAACCCGTAAGGAGCATTCATGCGTCATTACGAAATCATCTTTTTGGTCCACCCGGATCAAAGCGAGCAAGTCGGCGGCATGGTTGAGCGTTACACCAAGCTGATCGAAGAAGACGGCGGCAAAATCCACCGTCTGGAAGATTGGGGCCGTCGTCAACTGGCCTACGCAATCAACAATGTTCACAAGGCTCACTACGTGATGCTGAACGTTGAATGCACTGGCAAGGCCCTGGCCGAGCTGGAAGACAACTTCCGCTACAACGATGCAGTGATCCGTAACCTGGTCATCCGTCGCGAAGAAGCCGTTACCGGCCAATCCGAGATGCTCAAGGCTGAAGAAAACCGCAGTGAGCGCCGTGAGCGTCGCGACCGTCCTGAGCACTCCGACGCCGAAGGCGTTGATGGTGATGACAGCGACGCCAGCGATAACGCTGACGAGTAATCCACGGACCTTTTGAGGAGCCTATTACATGGCACGTTTCTTCCGTCGTCGTAAATTCTGCCGCTTCACCGCTGAAGACGTGAAAGAGATCGATTACAAAGATCTCAACACTCTGAAAGCTTACGTATCCGAGACCGGCAAAATCGTTCCAAGCCGCATCACCGGTACCAAAGCTCGTTATCAGCGTCAGCTGGCCACCGCTATCAAGCGCGCCCGCTTCCTGGCCCTGCTGGCCTACACCGACAGCCACGGCCGCTGAGACCGGGCAGTCGACACGTAGCAAAGGATTGAATGCATGCGCGCCTTAGCTGAGTTCATCATGCGCGGCCGTATGCAGGCCACTCTGGTAGTGGCCGGATGCGCAACGTTGCCGTTGTTGTATTGGTTGGGTGCTGCCGCAGGATGCCTTGTGCTCCTGCGGCGCGGATTGAAGGACGCCTTGGGCGTTCTTGCTCTGGGGCTGCTGCCGGCGTTGATCTGGTGGCTTTACTCCGACGACCCACGGGCACTTCTGGTGCTGCTGGGGTCTTCGAGCCTTGCGTTGGTTTTGCGCGCAAGCGAGTCCTGGAACCGCGTGCTGCTGGTCAGCATAGCGATGGGGTTGGTGTTTTCAGTGGTGCTGGGAGCGGCTTTTGCGCCCCAGATCGAGATGCTGGCGCAGGCTTTGATAAAAGTCATGCCGTCGCTACTCGGTGATGTCTACCAGCAATTGTCGGTAGACGAGCAAGCGCGTTTCGCGTCCCTGATTGCACCGGTCCTGACCGGCCTGATTGCGGCCTTGTTGCAAATCGTCAGTGTGCTGAGCCTGATTGTCGGGCGCTACTGGCAGGCGTTGTTGTACAACCCGGGTGGTTTTGGTCGCGAGTTTCGCGCCATCCGAATCCCGCTTTTACCGGCGATGTTGCTGCTGGTGTTGATGCTTCTGGGGCCTAACTTAGGCTCGCAGATGGCCATGTTGACACCGTTGTGCAGCGTACCGCTGGTGTTCGCCGGGCTGGCCCTGATTCACGGGCTGGTGGCGCAAAAGCGACTGGCCAAATTCTGGCTGGTGGGGTTGTACGTCACGCTGTTGCTGTTCATGCAACTGATCTATCCGTTGCTGGTGGTCTTGGCCATCGTCGACAGCCTGATTGATTTTCGCGGTCGTTCGGCACCGAAAGATGCCGATAACGCGAACGGTGAAGGTTAAAAGTTAAGAGGATTTTCACATGCAACTGATCCTTCTGGAAAAAGTCACCAACCTGGGCAACCTGGGTGACAAAGTGAACGTTAAGGCTGGTTACGGTCGTAACTACCTGCTGCCTTACGGCAAAGCTACCGCTGCGACCGCTGCCAACCTGGCTGCGTTCGAAGAGCGTCGCGCTGAGCTGGAAAAAGCCGCAGCAGACCGTAAAACTTCGGCTGAAAGCCGTGCCGCCCAACTGGCTGAGCTGGAAGTGACTATCACTGCCACCGCTGGTGACGAAGGCAAGCTGTTCGGTTCGATCGGCACCCACGACATCGCTGATGCACTGACCGCCTCTGGCGTTGAAGTTGCAAAAAGCGAAGTTCGTCTGCCGAACGGCACCATCCGCAACGTAGGCGAATTCGACGTAGCCGTGCACCTGCACGCCGAAGTTGAAGCCACCGTACGCGTTGTCGTGGTAGCAGCTTAAGCAGCACTTGTCGGCTGGCACCCTCGGGTGCTTGCCGGTAACATCGGGCACGATCCTGTTTACAGGTCGTGCCCTTTGTCTTTCTGCGGTTCCTGATTTTCTACAAACTAATTCCAAGTGGCCATGAACGATATTTCCGCTCCTGAGCAATACGATCTGCAAACCGCTGCCCTGAAGGTGCCGCCGCATTCCATCGAGGCCGAACAGGCTGTGCTCGGTGGTTTGATGCTGGACAACAACGCTTGGGAACGCGTGTTGGATCAAGTCTCCGACGGCGATTTCTATCGGCATGACCACCGTTTGATCTTCCGCGCGATCGCCAAGCTCGCCGACCAGAACTCCCCCATCGACGTCGTGACCCTCGCCGAGCAATTGGACAAGGAAGGTCAGACCTCGCAAGTCGGTGGTCTCGGCTACCTGGGTGAGTTGGCGAAAAACACGCCGTCCGTCGCCAACATCAAGGCCTATGCGCAAATCGTTCGTGCGCGGGCGACCTTGCGGCAACTGATCGGCATCGCCACCGAAATTGCCGACAGCGCTTTCAACCCGGAAGGCCGCACGGCTGAAGAGATTCTCGACGAAGCTGAGCGGCAAATCTTCCAGATCGCCGAGGCTCGGCCAAAAACCGGCGGCCCGGTGAGTGTGAATGACCTGCTGACCAAGGCAATCGACCGCATCGACACGTTGTTCAACACCGACAACGCCATCACCGGCCTGTCCACCGGTTACACCGACCTCGACGAGAAGACCAGCGGCTTGCAGCCGGCCGACCTGATCATCGTCGCCGGCCGTCCGTCCATGGGTAAAACCACCTTCGCAATGAACCTGGTGGAAAACGCCGTGTTGCGAAGCGACAAGTGCGTACTGGTTTACTCGCTGGAGATGCCAGGCGAATCGCTGATCATGCGTATGCTGTCGTCCCTTGGGCGTATCGACCAGACCAAAGTCCGGGCCGGTCGCCTGGACGACGACGATTGGCCGCGCCTGACCTCGGCGGTCAACCTGCTGAACGATCGCAAGCTGTTCATCGACGACACGGCCGGTATCAGCCCCTCGGAGATGCGCGCGCGGACCCGGCGTCTGGTGCGTGAGCACGGCGACATCGCCCTGATCATGATCGACTACCTGCAGTTGATGCAGATTCCAGGTTCCGGCGGCGACAACCGGACCAACGAGATTTCCGAGATCTCCCGTTCCTTGAAAGCCCTCGCCAAGGAATTCAACTGCCCGGTGGTGGCGCTGTCCCAGCTCAACCGCTCCCTGGAGCAACGACCGAACAAACGCCCGATCAACTCCGACCTCCGGGAATCCGGAGCGATCGAGCAGGATGCTGACGTGATCATGTTCGTGTACCGGGATGAGGTGTACCACCCGGAAACCGAGCATAAAGGCATCGCCGAGATCATCATCGGCAAACAGCGGAACGGCCCGATCGGCACGTCACGACTGGCGTTCATCGGTAAGTACACCCGCTTCGAAAACCTGGCGCCGGGCAGCTACAATTTCGACGACGAGTAAGTTGTGTAGTGCCTGACAGGGCCACTTCGCGGGCAAGCCTCGCTCCTACAGGGATCACACCGAACCTGTGGGAGCGGGCTTGCCCGCGATGGGGTCGCCGCAATTTCCGACCATAGCCGTCGGAATTGGTCAAATTTTGTGCTATATTCCGCGCCCGCGAAATTCAATGAAAGCCAACACCGGTTATCGACATGCAAGCAGCCAAGCCGTTATTTGACTATCCCAAGTACTGGGCCGAATGTTTCGGGCCAGCGCCATTCCTGCCGATGAGCAGGGAGGAGATGGATCAGCTTGGCTGGGATTCCTGCGACATCATCATCGTCACCGGTGATGCCTACGTCGACCACCCGTCGTTCGGCATGGCGATCATCGGCCGGCTGCTGGAGGCCCAGGGCTTCCGCGTCGGGATCATTGCCCAGCCTAACTGGCAGTCCAAAGACGACTTCATGAAGCTCGGCGAGCCGAACCTGTTCTTCGGTGTCGCGGCCGGCAACATGGACTCGATGATCAACCGCTACACCGCCGACAAGAAAATCCGCTCCGACGACGCCTACACCCCCGGTGGCCTGGCGGGCAAACGTCCGGACCGCGCGAGCCTGGTTTACAGCCAGCGCTGCAAGGAAGCCTACAAGCACGTGCCGATCGTGCTCGGTGGCATCGAAGCCTCCCTGCGCCGCATCGCCCACTACGATTACTGGCAGGACCGGGTGCGCAACTCGATCCTGATCGACGCCTGCGCCGACATCCTGCTCTACGGCAACGCCGAGCGTGCGATCGTCGAAGTCGCCCAGCGTCTGTCGTTCGGTCACAAGATCGAAGACATCACCGATGTGCGCGGCACCGCGTTCATTCGTCGTGACACGCCAAAAGACTGGTTCGAGATCGACTCCACGCGCATTGACCGTCCGGGAAAGGTCGACAAGATCATCAACCCGTACGTGAACACCCAAGACACCCAGGCTTGTGCCATCGAGCAGGAAAAGGGGCCGGTTGAAGACCCGAACGAAGCGAAGGTCGTGCAATTACTGCCGAACCCGCGCCTTACCCGCGAGAAAACGGTCATCCGTTTGCCGTCGATGGAAAAAGTCCGTGGCGACTCGGTGCTCTACGCCCACGCCAACCGCGTGCTTCACCTGGAAACCAACCCGGGCAACGCCCGTGCGCTGGTGCAGAAGCATGGCGAAGTGGACGTCTGGTTCAACCCGCCTCCGATTCCCATGACCACCGAAGAAATGGACTACGTGTTCGGCATGCCTTACGCACGGGTTCCGCACCCGGCGTATGGCAAGGAAAAGATTCCTGCCTACGACATGATCCGCTTCTCGGTGAACATCATGCGCGGCTGCTTCGGTGGCTGTACGTTCTGCTCGATCACCGAGCACGAAGGCCGGATCATCCAGAACCGTTCCGAAGAGTCGATCATTCGCGAAATCGAAGAGATCCGCGACAAGGTGCCAGGCTTCACCGGAGTGATTTCCGACCTCGGCGGCCCGACCGCGAACATGTACCGCATCGCCTGCAAGAGCCCGGTCATCGAGTCCGCGTGCCGCAAGCCGTCCTGCGTGTTCCCGGGCATCTGTGAAAACCTCAACACCGATCACTCGTCGCTGATCCAGCTCTATCGCAGCGCCCGTGCCTTGCCGGGTGTGAAGAAGATCCTGATCGCGTCCGGCCTGCGTTACGACCTCGCGGTCGAGTCGCCGGAATACGTCAAGGAACTGGTGACTCACCACGTCGGTGGTTACCTGAAGATCGCCCCGGAACACACCGAGGAAGGTCCGCTCAACCAGATGATGAAACCGGGCATCGGCAGCTATGACAAGTTCAAGCGCATGTTCGAGAAGTACACCAAGGAAGCCGGGAAAGAGCAGTACCTGATTCCGTACTTCATCGCCGCTCACCCGGGCACCACCGACGAAGACATGATGAACCTGGCCCTGTGGCTCAAGGGCAACGGTTTCCGTGCCGACCAGGTGCAGGCGTTCTACCCGTCGCCGATGGCTACCGCTACCGCGATGTACCATTCGGGCAAGAACCCGTTGCGCAAAGTCACTTACAAGAGTGACGGCGTGACCATCGTCAAGAGCGAAGAGCAGCGCCGCCTGCACAAGGCGTTCTTGCGTTATCACGACCCCAAAGGCTGGCCGATGCTGCGCGAAGCGCTGACCCGCATGGGCCGCGCCGACCTGATCGGGCCGGGCAAGAACCAGTTGATCCCGCTGCATCAACCGGCGACCGACAGCTACCAGAGCGCCCGTCGCAAGAACTCGACGCCGGCCGGCAGCCACAAAGTGGCCGGGGAAAAGACCACCAAGATCCTGACCCAGCACACCGGCCTGCCACCGCGTGCCAGCGATGGCGGTAACCCGTGGGACAAGCGTGAACAGGCCAAGGCGGCGGCATTTGCCCGCAACCAGCAGGCGGCCAAGGAGCGCAAGGACGCGGCCAAAGGCAAGGGACCCAAACCGGCCCGCAAGCCAGTCGTGCCGCGTTAAACTTCGCCCCCTATCGCAAAACGCCAGCCTCAGTGCTGGCGTTTTGTTTTCAAGCGAGGGTGTGGCCTGTTTGCTAAGGTGACGCGCACTTCAATGGCTGCCCGGGAAACTGATTTCCCTATACGACGCCAAACCCTGTGGGAGCCGGGCTTGCCCGCGATGATGGCGGCACGGGCAATAAAGATCTCTCCCCCGATCTTCAAGGACGATTCACATGAGCAACCCCTTACCGGGCATCGGCATGGATTACAGCCCTTCCCAGTTCATGGCCCGCCAACGCATCGAAAGCCAGATCAACCTGCCACGCCTGTTTGCTGTCATCGACGCCGACCCCGGAATCGTCGGCGCGGGCGTGGTGTACATCGACGCCGAGTTCAACGTAGTGACCCTGCGCGAGTTCAAGCCGATTTGCAGTATCAAGCCCAAGCGAATCATTTTGCGCGAGGCGCAGAAGTACATTGCGCCGGCTCAATTCGCCCAGCAGGTGCGGGACAATCCGCGCGAATCGCGCCTGGTTGGTGAGGCAGTCAACACCAGCTTATCGTGCGTGGGTGCAGTGATCGGCTGGATCGTAGTGCTCAGTGGCTCCGTGGCTATTCCATTTTCGGCAGGGGCAAGTACGGTGGTCGCTGCGCTCGGTTATACCGCTGCGGCTGCCAGCTCAGTGCAGTGTTTTGCCAGCGGCTATCGGACCCGCAATGAGATCGTCAACCCTGCCCGTAACGATGAGCTCGACAGCGAAGAGTGGTACCAGTACACCATGATTGCGCTGGATGCTGCGTCCTTGGTCGGGGTAGGCGCATCCACGCTGACAACGCTCAAACTGGTCAGGCTGAATAAGGCCACGACCGGGAAAAGTGTCAGGGAAGTGCTCAGGGGGCTGAATCGACAGGAACGTGCCAAACTGACCAAAGAACTATTGAGCATCAACGACCCGCGCTTGACGTCGAAGATGATCAAGTTGAAGCAGTTGTCGGGTGAATTGCCCAAGCGTTTCACACCCACCGAGGTCAAGCATGCAACGGTCACTCAGATAAAAGACGCCTTGGGCGCCGCTATCGGTTTTACCGGCAGTGCAATTTCGGGGAATGTCCGCACCATTGCCGTAGGCCTGTACGAGGAGGCTGAGCAATGAATGAGCTGCCCAGCATTCGCAATTTTCTATCGAAGTATTTCCCGGTCTTCATGGGGGCAATATTCGCGTCAATTTTTACCCTGGTCTTTGCGGTGCCTTTGTTTTTCGAAAGCTATTTTCGAAACCTTCCGTTGGCTGACAACGCCAAGTACTCTTTTTTCGGGGGGATCGCGCTGACCCTCATCGTCGTGCACTGCAATTTCATGGTCGCGCGCGGTCGCCCGCAATGGGTGCGGCCTCTGGTCGTGCTCCTGGCCCTTTGTTTTCTTGGGGTATTGCCCACCATTGCATATGAGGTGCATCCCCTGATTTATGCTGTGACGTTGCTGTTCCCACTGCTGGCGCTATTGCTGCTCAACAGCAAACGTCACCGCGAGATGCGCCAGAAGCTGCTTGAAGTACGTCACTTGCGCCAAGCTGTTATTGCAAAGCACAAAGCCCGTTAGTTGGGTAGATTCAGCACCCGCCCCTCACACGTGCGCCACAAATATGTGCAGCCCCCGCACTATAACCGCAGCCACGGCGCCGTTTTGGTGCTGTACTGCACCGGGGTCTGTTGATAAAGCGCAATGACCGCCGCTCTGGCATAAGTCTTGCGCCGCTTTCGATAACGTCCAGGCTCGCAGGAGGCACGCCGTGTCGATTCATGTCGCATTGCACCACGTCACGCATTACCGCTACGACCGCGCCGTCGAGCTCGGTCCGCAGATCGTTCGCCTGCGCCCGGCTGCCCATAGCCGCACGCGGATACTGTCCTATGCGCTGAAAGTCTCGCCCGAGCAGCATTTCATCAACTGGCAGCAGGACCCCCAGGGCAACTACCTGGCGCGGTTGGTGTTCCCGGAGAAAACCGATGAGCTGCGGATCGAGGTCGACTTGCTGGCGGAGATGGCGGTCTTCAATCCGTTCGACTTCTTCCTCGAGCCCTACGCCGAAAAGATCCCTTTCGCCTACGCCGCGGATGAGCGCAAAGAGCTGGCGCCATACCTGGAAACATTGCCCCTGACGCCGAAATTCAAGGCCTATCTGGAGGGCATCGATCGCACGCCGCTACCGAGCGTGGATTTCCTGGTTGCGCTCAACCAGCGCCTCAGCGAAGACATCGGCTACCTGATTCGTATGGAGCCAGGCGTACAGACCCCGGAATACACCATCGAACATGCCTCCGGTTCCTGTCGCGACTCCGCGTGGTTGCTGGTGCAATTGCTGCGCAATCTCGGCCTGGCGGCGCGTTTCGTGTCCGGTTACCTGATTCAGTTGACCGCCGATGTCAAAAGCCTCGACGGCCCCTCGGGCACCGAAGTGGACTTCACTGACCTGCACGCCTGGTGCGAGGTCTATTTGCCTGGTGCTGGCTGGATCGGCCTGGACGCAACCTCTGGGCTGTTTGCCGGTGAAGGGCACATTCCGTTGGCGTGTAGTCCTGATCCGTCCTCTGCGGCACCGATCAGTGGCTTGGTGGAACCGTGCGAGTGCGAATTTACCCACGAGATGTCCGTGGAACGGATTTGGGAAGCACCGCGGGTAACAAAACCCTACACCGAAGATCAATGGCTGGCGATTCAGGCATTGGGCCGGCAGATCGATGCCGACCTGTTCGAAGGCGATGTGCGCCTGACCATGGGCGGCGAGCCGACGTTCGTTTCCATCGATGATCCGGACGGCGCCGAATGGAATACCGCCGCGCTCGGCCCGAATAAACGTCGCCTGTCCGCCGAACTGTTCCAGCGCATGCGCAAACATTACGCGCCCAAAGGCCTGGTGCATTTCGGTCAGGGCAAGTGGTATCCCGGCGAGCAACTGCCGCGCTGGTCGCTGAACTGCTACTGGCGCCGCGATGGCGTACCGATCTGGCACAACAGCGCGCTGATTGCCGATGAGCAGGAAGACTATGGCGCCGATGGCGAGTTGGCCGGGCGTTTTCTGGCGAGTGTCGCCGAACGCTTGAAAGTTCCGACACGCTTTGTGTTCCCAGCCTACGAAGACAATTTCTATTACCTCTGGCGCGAAGGCGCTTTGCCGCAGAACGTCAGCGCCGAAGACTCACGGCTGGAAGAACCTTTGGAGCGGGCGCGCCTGCGCAAAGTCTTCAGTCAGGGCCTGGACAAGGTTATCGGCCAGGTCCTGCCGCTGGCGCGCACCGCCAAGGGTGATCAATGGCAGAGCGGTCGCTGGTATCTGCGGGAAGAGCATTGCCGATTGGTGCCGGGGGATTCGCCGCTGGGGTATCGCTTGCCACTCGGTTCGCAGCCTTGGGTGAAGGCAGCGGAGTATCCGTTCATTCATCCAGTCGACCCGAATCAGGATTTCCCTGAGCTGCCGGACACCGCCCAACTGCAGAGTCATGGCGAACCTGCTGTCGCTGAAGAGCGTGCGCCGAGGATCGACGAGTCCGCCGACTGGCTGACCCGCACCGCCTTCTGCGCCGAAGCGCGAGAAGGCCGGTTGTACCTGTTCATGCCACCACTGGAGCGGGTCGAGGACTATCTGGAACTGGTCACCGCCATCGAAGCCACCGCCGAGGAGCTGCATTGCCCGGTATTGCTGGAAGGCTATGAACCGCCGAGCGATCCGCGCCTGAGCAATTTTCGCATTACTCCGGATCCGGGCGTGATCGAGGTCAACGTCCAGCCGTCCGCCACCTGGGATGAGTTGGTGGAGCGCACCGAGTTTCTTTACGA
The DNA here is from genome assembly GCF_058802325.1 of Pseudomonas sp. GW822-FHT02E03. Lineage (NCBI taxonomy): Bacteria > Pseudomonadati > Pseudomonadota > Gammaproteobacteria > Pseudomonadales > Pseudomonadaceae > Pseudomonas > Pseudomonas sp. GW822-FHT02E03. The sequence continues at coordinate 221,154 of NZ_JBXAOA010000006.1, forward strand.
AGAGGCGCGCCAGACTCGACTGACCACCGAGAAGTTCATGATCGACGGCCGGCACACCGGGACCGGCGGCGGCAACCATTTCGTCTTGGGTGGCGCGACCCCGGCTGACTCACCGTTTCTGCGCCGTCCGGATTTGCTGCGCAGCCTGATCAGCTACTGGCACAACCATCCATCCTTGTCCTACCTGTTTTCCGGATTGTTCATCGGCCCGACGTCCCAGGCACCGCGCGTCGATGAAGCGCGCAACGATTCGCTGTATGAGCTGGAAATCGCCTTCGCACAGATGCCGAAGCCGGGCGAGGAGTGTCCACCCTGGTTGGTGGATCGCTTGCTGCGCAATTTGCTGATCGACGTGACCGGCAACACCCACCGCGCTGAGTTCTGCATCGACAAACTCTATTCGCCGGACGGCGCCACCGGGCGCCTCGGATTACTGGAACTGCGAGCCTTTGAAATGCCGCCCCATGCGCGCATGAGCCTGGCTCAGCAATTGTTGCTGCGGGCGCTGGTGGCACGGTTCTGGCGCGAGCCTTATGCGCCGCCGAAACTGGCGCGCTGGGGTACAGAGTTGCACGACCGGTTCCTGTTGCCGCACTTTATCGAGCAGGATTTTGCTGACGTCATCGTCGACCTCAATGCCGCCGGTTACCCCGTGCGGGCCGAGTGGTTCGCGGCGCATCTGGAATTCCGTTTCCCCAAGGTCGGCGACTACGCCGTCAGCGGCATCCAGCTGGAATTGCGTCAGGCGCTGGAGCCTTGGCATGTCCTCGGCGAGGAAGGCGCTGCAGGTGGCACGGTGCGTTACGTGGATTCGTCGCTGGAGCGTTTGCAGGTCAAGCTCAGCGGCCTGCCGCCCCAGCGTTATCTGCTGACCTGCAACGGCATCCCGGTGCCATTGCAACCCACGGGGCGGGTCGGTGAGTTCGTCGCCGGCGTACGCTTTCGGGCCTGGCAACCGGCCAATTGCCTGCAACCGACCATCCCGGTCCACGCGCCGCTGGTGTTCGACCTGCTCGACACCTGGATGGGGCGTTCGCTGGGCGGTTGTCAGTACCACGTCGCCCACCCGGGCGGGCGCAACTACGACAGCTTGCCGGTGAACGCCAATGAGGCCGAGAGCCGGCGGATGGCGCGTTTCTTCCGTCTCGGACACACGCCGGGGAAACTTCCTACACCGAATCTGGAAATTAACGACGAGCTGCCGATGACTCTCGATTTGCGACGTTTCTAAACCGTACGCGACGCTCGGATTTTTCGTATATCCGGGCGTCATGAGCCTGCGTTAGTCTGACCGTTCTTTGCTGTCTGCCGAGCTTTCCATGCCTGACCTGCTTGACCGCTACCCGCTGACCGCGGGCACTTACCACGAACTGCTCGACGACAGCGGCGCCGTGCGCCCGCACTGGCGGCGGCTGTTCGATCAATTGCAACGCAGCACGCCAGCGCAACTGGTGCAGCGTCAGGCGCTGCTGACCCGACAGATCCAGGAAAACGGCGTGACCTATAACGTCTACGCCGACCCCAAGGGCGCTGACCGACCATGGGAGCTGGACCTGCTGCCTCATGTGATTGACGCCGATGAGTGGGAACAGTTATCGGCCGGGATCGCCCAGCGGGCGCGCTTGCTCAATGCTGTGCTGGCGGATTTGTACGGCCCTCAGCGCTTGATCGCCGAAGGCCTGCTGCCGGCTGAGCTGGTGTTCGGTCACAACAACTTCCTCTGGCCGTGTCAGGGCATTTCGCCGCCCGACGGGGCCTTTTTGCATCTGTACGCCGTGGATCTGGCGCGCACCCCTGACGGTCGCTGGTGGGTGACGGCGGACCGGACTCAAGCGCCATCCGGTGCCGGTTACGCGCTGGAAAACCGCACCATCGTGTCCCGAGCCTTTCCCGAGCTGTACCGCGATTTGAAGGTTCAGCACCTGGCCGGATTCTTTCGCACGCTCCAGGAAACGCTCGCTCGTCAGGCGCCGAGCGATGACGAAGCGCCACTGGTGGTGCTACTGACGCCGGGGCGTTTCAACGAAAGCTATTTCGAACACCTGTACCTGGCTCGCCAGCTCGGATATCCATTGGTAGAGGGCGGCGACCTGACCGTCCGGGATGCCACGGTCTACCTGAAAACCTTGAGCGGGTTGCGTCGGGTCCACGCGATCATGCGCCGGCTCGACGATGATTTCTGCGACCCGCTGGAGCTGCGCACCGACTCGGCCCTCGGCGTGCCGGGGCTGCTCGAAGCGGTGCGTCAGGGCCGGGTGCTGGTGGCCAACGCCCTCGGCAGCGGCGTGCTGGAGTCACCGGGGTTGCTGGGTTTCCTGCCGAAGATTAATCAGTATCTGTTCGGTGAAGAGCTGATTCTGCCGTCCATCGCGACCTGGTGGTGCGGTGAAGCGCCGGTGCTGGCCCAGGCCCTGGAGAAGCTGCCGGAGCTGCTGATCAAACCAGCGTTTCCTTCTCAGAGCTTCGCCCCGGTGTTTGGTCGTGACTTGAGTGAAAAACAGCGCCAGGCACTGGCCGAGCGCATGCAGGCACGGCCTTACGCCTATGTTGCGCAAGAATTGGCGCAACTGTCTCAGGCGCCGATCTGGCAGGCCGAAGGTGGTCAGTTGCAACCACGGGCCATTGGCATGCGCGTGTATGCGGTGGCCAGTCGGGATGGCTATCGGGTACTGCCCGGCGGGCTGACCCGGGTTGCCGCCGAAGCCGACGCCGAAGTGGTGTCGATGCAGCGCGGCGGTGCAAGCAAGGACACTTGGGTGTTGGGCGATCGCCCGCCCAGCGGCGAACAATGGAAAGCCCAGCGCAATATTGGCGTTCACGATCTGGTGCGACGCGATCCGTATCTGCCGTCGCGGGTGGTCGAGAACCTGTTCTGGTTCGGCCGTTACTGCGAGCGCTGCGATGACAGCGCGCGATTGCTGCGCATCATGCTCGCGCGCTATGTCGATGGCGATGATCCGCAAGCCCTGGAGGCGGCGGTCGATCTCGGTGAACGCTTGAATCTGTTGCCGGAGGAGGGCGAGTTACCGGAGCGGTTGCTGGCGGCGCTGCTCGGCGATGATTGGCCGTTCAGCCTGCGCTCCAACCTGCAACGCTTGCAGTGGGCGGCGTCGCAAGTACGCGGCAAGCTCTCGCGAGAGAACTGGCAAGCGCTGGTGGAATTGCAGCGCGAGGCCATGGAACTGGAAACCGAAGAGCCGGATTTCGGCGAGCTGCTGGATTTCCTCAACCGACTGGTGATGTCGCTGGCGGCGCTGTCCGGTTTTGCCCTCGACGACATGACCCGGGACGAAGGTTGGCGTTTCCTGATGATCGGTCGGCGGATCGAACGGCTGCAGTTTCTCAGCGGCAGTCTGGCGGCGTTTCTGCGGGGCGCCGGGACTTTCGATCAGGCCGGGCTGGAATGGCTGCTGGAGCTGGGCAACAGCAGCATCACTTACCGCTCGCGGTATCTGGCGGTGGCGCAATTGATCCCGGTGCTGGACCTGTTGTTGCTCGACGAGCAGAACCCTCACGCGGTGCTGTTCCAGTTGAAACTGGTGACCCGCACGTTGAAGCGCTTGAACGACGACTTTGGCGCGCCGCGCGAAACAGGTCTGCCGCAGTTGGTGGAGCGGCTGGCGCGCTTCGATCTGGGTTGCCTGGAAAACTCACTGTTTGGCGAGGCCAGTGTTCGCGCCGCCATAGAGGGGCTAGCCGATCTGTTGCAGGAGATCGCCGATGCCAGCGGACAAGTATCGGATCGCCTGGCCTTGCGCCATTTCGCCCATGTCGATGATGTCAGCCAACGCACGGTGTCCGTCTGATGAATGCCCGTTACCAGATTTTTCACGACACCCATTATCACTATGACAGCCCGGTGTCCCTGGCCCAGCAACTGGCGCACCTGTGGCCGCGGGCTTGTGTTTGGCAGCGCTGCACCGATCAGCAATTGCAGATCAGTCCCGATCCGACCTCGCGCCGGGATGAGCTGGACGTGTTTGGTAATCCGCTGACCCGGTTGGCATTCGAGCGGCCGCACGATGAGTTGCTGGTCAATGCCAGCCTGACGGTCGAAGTGCTGGCCCGACCATCGTTGGACTTCAATCAATCGCCAGCCTGGGAAGCGACCTGCAACGCACTGACCTACAGCAGTCAGCCGCTCTCTCCTGCACTGCTGGAAGCCTGCCGTTACCGGTTCGAATCACCTTACGTGCACTTGAAGCGCAACTTCGTCGAGTTCTCCGAAAGTTGCTTTCCTCCTGGCCGGCCATTGCTGCTGGGAGTTCAGGCGTTGATGGAGAAGATTTTCAGCGAATTCACCTTCGACGCCGAAGCGACCCAAGTGGCAACGCCGCTGGTGGAAGTGCTGGAGAGGCGGCGCGGCGTTTGCCAGGACTTTGCGCATTTGATGCTCGCTTGTGTGCGCTCCCGGGGATTGGCGGCGCGGTACATCAGCGGTTACCTGCTGACCCAGCCACCGCCAGGCCAGCCACGGCTGATCGGCGCCGATGCGTCTCATGCCTGGGTGTCGGTGTTTTGTCCGGTGCTGGGGTGGGTGGATTTTGACCCGACCAACAATGTGCAGCCGGCGCTGGAGCACATCACCCTGGCCTGGGGCCGGGATTTTTCCGATGTGTCGCCGTTGCGTGGGGTGATCCTGGGCGGTGGCAGCCACGACCCCGAAGTTCGGGTCACAGTAATGCCATTGGAGTAACCGACATCCAGTGTGGGAGCGGGGGGGGGGGGGGGGGGGGGGGGGGGGGGGGGGGGGGGGGGGGGGGGGGGGGGGGGGGGGG
>NZ_JBXAOA010000007.1:0-214699 GCF_058802325.1 Pseudomonas sp. GW822-FHT02E03
GTAGGTCATCGTCAAGATTAAATTCCGAAACCCCTATCTGCGTATGCAGGTAGGGGTTTTGTTTTGTCCGCAGGAAAATCTCGCTTGTAGGGTTTCTATGCAACAGCCCGGGGCATGGATATCATGCGGGCCTCATTGTGAGGCGAGACTTGCATGCTGACGTTGTTAAAGCTTCTTAAGGATGGTCGATTCCATTCGGGCCAAGCCCTGGGTGCTGCCTTGGGCGTCAGTCGTAGCGCTGTATGGAAGCAACTTCAGCACTTGGAAGCTGAACTCGGTTTATCCATTCACAAAGTGCGCGGTCGCGGCTATCAACTAACTGCGCCATTGACACTGCTTGATCCTGCGGAAATAAGCGCGCGGGCGCCTTCTTGTGAGTGGCCCATTCTAGTCTTCGACTCAATTGACTCCACCAACGCTGAAGCCTTGCGCGCTATCGAGCGTGGCCAGCCTGCGCCATTTCTGGTGCTCGCTGAGCGGCAAACGGCCGGTCGTGGACGGCGTGGGCGCAAATGGGTCAGCCCGTTCGCGGAAAACATCTATTACAGTCTGGTGCTGCGTATTGATGGTGGGATGCGGCAGCTGGAGGGCTTGAGTCTTGTTGTCGGGCTTGCCGTAATGCAGGCCTTGCGAGAGCTTGGTGTCTCGGGTGTGGGGTTGAAGTGGCCGAATGATGTTCTGGTGGGGCAGCAAAAGATTGCTGGAATACTGCTCGAGTTGGTGGGGGATCCTGCTGATGTGTGTCACGTGGTGATCGGTGTCGGAATAAATGTGAACATGCAGATGACCGATGAGGTTGATCAGCAATGGACGTCCATGCGCCTCGAGTCGGGTAAGGCAGTTGATCGCAATCATCTGGTTGCGGAGTTAGGGTTGATGCTCCAGGCCTATTTAAATCGCCACCAGGCCGGCGGATTTTCGGCTATCCAGGCGGAGTGGGAGCAAAATCATCTATGGCAGGGGCGGGCGGTATCGTTGATTGCCGGTGTGAGTCAGATAGATGGGGAGGTGCTGGGTATCGATAGTCAGGGTGCCTTGCGCTTGAAGGTGAATGGTGTGGAGAAGGTCTTTAGTGGTGGCGAGCTCAGCCTGAGGTTGCGTGATGATTCTTGAGCTCGATTGTGGAAACAGTTTCATCAAATGGCGTGTACTCGGCGAGGATGTCCGGCGGGTGATTGGCGAGGGGGTCGTTGATACAGATCTCGCATTGCTGGAGAGCTTGAGAGGGCTCAAGGGGCTCGCTCTCATGCATTGTCGTTTGGTTAGTGTCAGAACCGCCGAAGAAACCAGTGCATTGATTTCTCTGTTGACCGAGGCTTTTGGCGTTTCCGTCGTGTGCGCGGCACCGGCTCGGGAGATGTCCGGGGTTCGAAATGGCTATGAGGAGTTCGAGCGGCTAGGGCTTGATCGCTGGCTTGCAGTGCTCGGAGGATTTCATCTGGCTTCGGGTGCTTGTCTGGTGCTCGACTTTGGTACGGCTGTTACGGCTGACTTTATTGCAGGAGATGGTGAGCATCTCGGCGGATTCATCTGTCCAGGGATGCCTTTGATGCGCAACCAGTTGCGTACCCATACCCGTAGAATTCGCTATGGAGATCTTGCTGCCGAGCGCGCTTTGGAGAGTCTTGTTCCTGGGCGCACAACCGTCGAGGCGGTCGAGCGAGGTTGTTTGCTAATGTTGAGAGGGTTTGTCCTGACTCAGCTAGAGTTGGCGCGCAGCTATTGGGGAGAAGATTTCGCAGTCTTCCTGACAGGAGGGGATGCTGATCTGATCTCCGAGATTGTGCCCGAGGCCAGGGTGGTTCCAGACCTGGTATTTGTAGGTTTGGCGATGGCGTGTCCCTTGTCCTGAGGTTTTTATGCGTTGGTTGTTCCTGCTGTTGCTTGTTCTCAATGTGTTCTATTACGTCTGGCACCAACAGGAGGCTCCGCTTCGCGCGAAGGATGTAACCCCCTTGAGTTTGTATCGCGGCTCGCAGCAGGACATTCGTTTGTTGAGCGAGGCGACGGATGCGGCTCGAGACAAAGGAAAATCCACGCAGGCGGATAGCAGTTGTCTCTATCTGGGAGGTTCTGCTCGGCAGGACGTCGCCCAGGTAATCGAGCGTCGATTGAGTGACATGGATATCAAGTTTCAGTCCTTGCCGAAGGATCTCCCCGAATATGCTGGTTACTGGGTGCGCATAGCCCCGGAAAGCCGGCGTTTGCTGGGTGACTGGCAGTTGCAAAACCTTTCTAAAGAATTCAATGAGTTAAAACATAAAATAATGCCGTGCGAGGGGGTTGCACCCGTCGAATAGTTTGCATAGAATGGCGCCCGCTTCGCAGTGAAGACCTTTAGCGGTCAGCAGTGTGAAGCGAGGTCAACGCAGCTAACCTCAGGTTTTTAATGAGAAAATGCTTGACAGAAGGCTGGCATGATATAGAATGCCGGCTCGCTTAGGAGGGGTTCCCGAGCGGCCAAAGGGATCAGACTGTAAATCTGACGTCTACGACTTCGAAGGTTCGAATCCTTCCCCCTCCACCATTTTTAGCGAGAGCTGCAAGCTCCGCGGGTATAGTTTAGTGGTAGAACCTCAGCCTTCCAAGCTGATGATGCGGGTTCGATTCCCGCTACCCGCTCCAAGTTTGCAGGTCCTGCAAAGTGTTACGCTCTTGTAGCTCAGTTGGTAGAGCACACCCTTGGTAAGGGTGAGGTCAGCGGTTCAAATCCGCTCAAGAGCTCCATATAACAAGGCAGATATGAAAATATCTGCCTTTGTTTTAATGGCTGATAGTACTTGCTTAATTCTTCTGCTAGGGGTGATTTCGATGGCTAAGGAAAAGTTCGAACGTAACAAGCCGCACGTCAACGTTGGCACCATTGGTCACGTAGACCATGGCAAGACGACCTTGACCGCCGCTCTGACCCGCGTCTGCTCCGAAGTGTTCGGTTCGGCAAAGGTTGACTTCGACAAGATCGATAGCGCCCCGGAAGAAAAAGCTCGTGGTATCACCATTAACACCGCTCACGTTGAGTACGATTCGGCTGTGCGTCACTATGCACACGTTGACTGTCCAGGTCACGCCGACTACGTAAAAAACATGATTACCGGTGCTGCGCAGATGGATGGTGCGATTCTGGTTTGCTCGGCCGCTGATGGTCCGATGCCGCAAACCCGTGAGCATATCCTGTTGTCCCGTCAGGTTGGCGTTCCGTATATCGTTGTCTTCCTGAACAAGGCTGACATGGTCGACGACGCTGAGTTGCTGGAACTGGTTGAGATGGAAGTGCGCGATCTGTTGAGCACTTACGATTTCCCAGGTGATGACACTCCGATCATCATTGGTTCGGCGCTGATGGCGCTGAATGGTCAAGACGATAACGAGATGGGCACTACTGCTGTCAAGAAGTTGGTCGAGACTCTGGATAGCTATATTCCGCAGCCTGAGCGTGCTATCGATAAGCCGTTCCTGATGCCGATCGAGGATGTGTTCTCGATCTCCGGTCGCGGTACTGTCGTGACTGGTCGTGTTGAGCGTGGCATTGTCCGCATTCAGGAAGAAGTTGAGATTGTTGGTCTTCGTGACACTGTCAAAACTACTTGCACTGGTGTTGAAATGTTCCGCAAGCTGCTCGACGAAGGTCGTGCAGGTGAGAACTGCGGCGTTTTGCTGCGTGGTACCAAGCGTGATGATGTTGAGCGTGGCCAGGTTCTGGTCAAGCCCGGCACTGTTAAGCCGCATACCAAGTTCACTGCTGAGGTTTACGTTCTGAGCAAGGAAGAAGGCGGTCGTCACACTCCGTTCTTCAAGGGCTACCGTCCACAGTTCTACTTCCGTACAACTGACGTGACTGGTAACTGCGAGCTGCCAGAAGGTGTTGAGATGGTGATGCCAGGTGATAACGTTCAAATGACCGTTACCCTGATCAAAACCATCGCGATGGAAGATGGTCTGCGTTTCGCTATCCGTGAGGGCGGTCGTACCGTCGGCGCTGGTGTCGTAGCAAAAGTCATCGAGTAAGTTGTTGTAATGTCTTTTTCGGGCCGGCATAATGGTCGGCCTGATTTTGTTTTAGGTCAGTAGCTCAATTGGCAGAGCGACGGTCTCCAAAACCGTAGGTTGGGGGTTCGATTCCCTCCTGACCTGCCAGATTCACTTGGTGTGTCTGGCTTTCTTTTCACAGGATCTTCATAGATGACTCCTAAAGCTGAAGCTCAAGGCTCTCGCTTCGATCTGCTCAAGTGGCTAGTAGTAGTCGCTTTGGTGGTTGTTGGCGTTGTTGGCAATCAGTATTACTCTGCTTCGCCGATCCTGTACCGCGTACTTGCTTTGCTTGTCATTGCTGCTGTAGCTGCCTTTGTAGGCCTGCAGACAGTCAAGGGCAAGTCTTTCTTTGTACTGGTTAAGGAAGCTCGCACCGAGATTCGTAAAGTCGTATGGCCAACTCGCCAAGAAACCACGCAGACCACGCTGATTGTTGTGGCTGTTGTCCTAGTTATGGCGTTGCTGTTGTGGGGGCTTGATTCCCTGCTCGGCTGGCTTGTTTCCTTGATTGTCGGCTAAGGGTGTCCCGTGGCTAAGCGTTGGTACGTTGTGCATGCTTACTCCGGTTACGAGAAGCATGTCATGCGCTCGTTGGTAGAGCGCGTAAAGCTGGCTGGCATGGAAGATGGCTTTGGCGAAATTCTGGTTCCCACTGAAGAAGTGGTTGAAATGCGTAATGGCCAGAAACGCAAAAGCGAGCGCAAGTTCTTCCCGGGTTATGTGCTGGTCCAGATGGACATGAACGAGGGTACTTGGCACTTGGTCAAGGATACTCCTCGGGTGATGGGTTTCATCGGCGGTACTGCTGATAAGCCTGCACCGATCACGGATAAAGAGGCAGAAGCGATTCTGCGTCGCGTTGCTGATGGTAGCGACAAGCCGAAGCCGAAGACGTTGTTCGAGCCGGGTGAGTCGGTACGTGTCAATGACGGGCCGTTTGCTGATTTTACTGGCACGGTTGAAGAAGTTAACTACGAGAAGAGCCGGATCCAAGTGGCAGTGCTCATTTTCGGTCGCTCTACTCCGGTAGAGCTAGAGTTCAGCCAGGTCGAAAAGGTCTAGCTGAGCAAGCATCCCAACCCCGCAGCCCTAGGCTGTGGGGTTTTGTCGTCACTGGGATAAACGCGCAAGTAACCGGGGAGCCTTTCGAGGCGTTCGAACCCGTAATTGGAGTGCCTCATGGCCAAGAAGATTACCGCTTACATCAAGCTGCAAGTGAAGGCCGCTCAGGCTAACCCAAGTCCACCTGTTGGTCCTGCTCTGGGTCAGCACGGCGTGAACATCATGGAATTCTGCAAGGCTTTCAACGCCCGTACTCAGGGTATTGAGCCAGGTCTGCCGACTCCAGTGATCATCACTGTCTACAGCGACCGTAGCTTCACTTTCGAAACCAAATCCACACCTGCTTCGGTTCTGCTGAAGAAGGCTGCTGGTCTGACTAGCGGTTCCGCTCGTCCGAACACCGTTAAGGTTGGCACCGTGACCCGTGCTCAGCTGGAAGAAATCGCGAAAACCAAAAACGCGGATCTGACTGCAGCTGATATGGAAGCAGCCGTGCGTACTATCGCCGGTTCTGCTCGTAGCATGGGCCTTAACGTGGAGGGTGTGTAATGGCTAAGTTGACCAAGCGTCAAAAGGCTATCGCCGGCAAAATCGAAGCAGGCAAGTCCTACAACTTTGTAGACGCTGCTGCTCTGCTGGCTGAGCTGTCGACTGTAAAGTTCAGCGAGTCGTTCGACGTTGCTGTGAACCTGGGTGTTGATCCGCGTAAATCCGACCAGGTCGTTCGTAGCGCTACCGTGCTGCCACACGGCACTGGCAAGACTGTTCGCGTTGCTGTGTTCACCCAGGGTCCAGCTGCCGAGGCTGCTCTGGCTGCCGGCGCTGACCGTGTAGGCATGGACGACCTGGCTGCCGAAATGAAAGGCGGCGACCTGAACTATGACGTAGTTATCGCATCCCCGGATGCCATGCGCGTTGTTGGTCAGTTGGGTCAGATCCTGGGCCCACGCGGCCTGATGCCTAACCCTAAAGTCGGCACTGTAACTCCAGACGTAGCTACCGCGGTTAAAAACGCCAAGGCTGGTCAGGTTCGTTATCGCACCGACAAAAACGGCATCATCCACACCTCCGTTGGCAAGGTCGGCTTCGATGCCGTCAAGCTGAAGGAAAACGTTGAAGCCCTGATCGCTGATCTGAAGCGTATCAAGCCAGCTTCCTCGAAAGGTATTTACGTCAAGCGCGTTACCCTGAGCACCACCATGGGTCCAGGTCTGGTCATCGACCAAGGCTCGCTCGACGCGTAAGACACAGGTTGGCGCAAGCGATTGCGCCAATTGAAAGATTGGGGTCCCTGCCTGGCGGGGGCTATCCAAGACCGTAGGCGACGCAAGTCTTAAACCACAAGCCTACGCAGATGGTGCTCCCGGTTCCTTACCGAATCAGACACCAAAACGACATCCGGCTTCGGTTGGATGAAACGGTAACAAGCAGGAGTTAAACCCGTGGCAATTAAACTCGAAGACAAGAAGGCCATCGTCGCTGAAGTCAACGAGGCTGCCAATGTTGCCCTGTCTGCTGTTGTGGCTGATGCCCGCGGCGTGACAGTTGGCGCTATGACCGGACTCCGTAAAGAGGCTCGTGAAGCTGGCGTTTACGTACGTGTTGTACGTAACACCCTGCTCAAGCGCGCCGTTGCTGGCACTCAATATGACGTGCTCAACGACGTGTTCACCGGCCCGACCTTGATTGCATTTTCGAAAGAACATCCGGGCGCTGCTGCTCGTATCTTCAAAGAATTCGCAAAAGGTCAGGATAAGTTCGAGATCAAGGCAGCTGCGTTCGAGGGCAAGTTCCTCGCAGCTAATCAGATCGACGTACTGGCAAGTCTGCCGACCCGTGACGAAGCAATTTCTCAGCTGATGAGCGTGATTCAAGGCGCAACCAGCAAATTGGCTCGTACTCTGGCGGCCCTTCGCGACCAGAAAGAAGCTGCCGCAGCCTAAGGCTGAGCGACTCCTTTCAGCGTTTATTGTTTATTTCGATGGCCGCGTAGGCTGTCACCCCAATACAGGAATTTATAGTCATGTCTCTGACTAACGACCAAATCATCGAAGCAATCGGCGAAAAATCCGTTCTGGAAATCGTTGAGCTGATCAAGGCCATGGAAGAGAAGTTCGGCGTTTCCGCTGCCGCTGCTTCCGCTGGTCCAGCTGCTGTTGCTGCCGTTGTTGAAGAACAAACTGAATTCAACGTCATGCTGACCGAAGCTGGCGAGAAGAAAGTTAACGTGATCAAGGCAGTACGTGAACTGACCGGTCTGGGCCTGAAAGAAGCCAAGGCTGTAGTTGATGGCGCTCCTGGCATCGTTCTGGAAGCTGTTTCGAAAGACGCAGCTGACAAAGCAAAAGCCACTCTGGAAGAAGCAGGCGCTAAAGTCGAGCTGAAGTAAGCATCGACTTTGCACCTCCAGCCCGAGCGTTAAGCGAAAGGCTGATGGCTGGTGGCTCTTGCCACCGGCCTTTTTCCGTTATTGGCAGCCGACTGGGTCGGTGCTGGTAACGAGCTGTAACCACCCGATGCGGTGGCGCAAACCATGGGGTTTGCACGATTTTCTGGCTGCTCCCGTCGGGAGGGGCCAAACAAGCAGGTGACCAAGCTGGGGAACGCTGATGGCTTACTCATATACTGAGAAAAAACGTATCCGCAAGGACTTTAGCAAGTTGCCGGACGTCATGGATGTGCCGTACCTCCTGGCCATCCAGCTGGATTCGTATCGTGAATTCTTGCAAGCGGGAGCGACTAAAGATCAGTTCCGCGACGTGGGCCTGCATGCGGCCTTCAAATCCGTTTTCCCGATCATCAGCTACTCCGGCAATGCTGCGCTGGAGTACGTCGGTTATCGCCTGGGCGAACCGGCATTTGATGTCAAAGAATGCGTATTGCGCGGTGTAACTTACGCCGTACCTTTGCGGGTAAAAGTGCGCCTGATCATTTTCGACAAAGAATCGTCGAACAAAGCGATCAAGGACATCAAAGAGCAAGAAGTCTACATGGGTGAAATCCCCCTGATGACTGAAAACGGTACCTTCGTAATCAACGGTACCGAGCGTGTAATCGTTTCCCAGCTGCACCGTTCCCCGGGCGTGTTCTTCGACCACGACCGTGGCAAGACGCACAGCTCCGGCAAACTGCTGTACTCCGCGCGCATCATTCCTTACCGCGGTTCGTGGCTGGACTTCGAGTTCGACCCGAAAGACTGCGTGTTCGTGCGTATCGACCGTCGTCGCAAGCTGCCTGCATCGGTACTGCTGCGCGCGCTGGGCTATACCACTGAAGAAGTGCTGGACGCGTTCTACACCACCAACGTCTTCCACGTGCAAGGTGAAAACCTCAGCCTGGAACTGGTGCCTCAGCGCCTGCGTGGTGAAATTGCTGTCCTGGATATCCTGGATGACAAAGGCAAGGTTATTGTCGAGCAAGGTCGTCGTATCACTGCTCGCCACATCAACCAGCTGGAAAAAGCAGGGATCAAAGAGCTGCAAGTGCCTCTGGACTACGTCCTGGGTCGCACTACCGCCAAGGTCATCGTGCATCCGGCAACCGGCGAAATCCTGGCAGAGTGCAACACCGAGCTGAACACCGAGATCCTGGCAAAAATCGCCAAGGCTCAGGTTGTTCGCATCGAAACTCTGTACACCAACGATATCGACTGCGGTCCGTTCGTCTCCGACACTCTGAAGATCGACTCCACCAGCAACCAATTGGAAGCGCTGGTCGAGATCTATCGCATGATGCGTCCTGGCGAGCCGCCAACCAAAGACGCTGCCGAAACCCTGTTCAACAACCTGTTCTTCAGCCCTGAGCGCTATGACCTCTCTGCGGTCGGCCGGATGAAGTTCAACCGTCGTATCGGTCGTACCGAGATCGAAGGTTCGGGCGTGTTGTGCAAAGAAGACATCGTCGCGGTACTGAAGACTCTGGTCGACATCCGTAACGGTAAAGGCATCGTCGATGACATCGACCACCTGGGTAACCGTCGTGTTCGCTGCGTAGGCGAAATGGCCGAGAACCAGTTCCGCGTTGGCCTGGTACGTGTTGAGCGTGCGGTCAAAGAGCGTCTGTCGATGGCTGAAAGCGAAGGCCTGATGCCGCAAGACCTGATCAACGCCAAGCCAGTGGCTGCGGCGGTGAAAGAGTTCTTCGGTTCCAGCCAGCTTTCCCAGTTCATGGACCAGAACAACCCGCTGTCCGAGATCACCCACAAGCGTCGTGTTTCTGCACTCGGCCCTGGCGGTTTGACTCGTGAGCGTGCTGGCTTTGAAGTGCGTGACGTACACCCGACTCACTACGGTCGTGTATGCCCGATTGAAACGCCGGAAGGTCCGAACATCGGTCTGATCAACTCCTTGGCTGCCTATGCGCGCACCAACCAGTACGGCTTCCTCGAGAGCCCGTACCGTGTGGTGAAAGACGCTCTGGTCACTGACGAGATCGTGTTCCTGTCCGCCATCGAAGAAGCTGATCACGTGATCGCTCAGGCTTCGGCCACGATGAACGACAAGAAAGTCCTGATCGACGAGCTGGTAGCTGTTCGTCACTTGAACGAGTTCACCGTCAAGGCGCCGGAAGACGTCACCTTGATGGACGTATCGCCGAAGCAGGTAGTTTCGGTTGCAGCGTCGCTGATCCCGTTCCTCGAGCACGACGACGCCAACCGTGCGTTGATGGGTTCGAACATGCAGCGTCAAGCTGTACCAACCCTGCGCGCTGACAAGCCGCTGGTCGGTACCGGCATGGAGCGTAACGTAGCCCGTGACTCCGGCGTTTGCGTCGTGGCTCGTCGTGGCGGCGTGATCGACTCCGTCGATGCCAGCCGTATTGTGGTTCGTGTTGCTGATGATGAAGTTGAAACTGGCGAAGCTGGTGTCGACATCTACAACCTGACCAAGTACACCCGCTCCAACCAGAACACCTGCATCAACCAGCGTCCGCTGGTGAGCAAGGGTGATCGGGTTCAGCGCAGCGACATCATGGCCGACGGTCCGTCCACCGACATGGGTGAACTGGCTCTGGGTCAGAACATGCGTATCGCGTTCATGGCATGGAACGGCTTCAACTTCGAAGACTCCATCTGCCTGTCCGAGCGTGTTGTTCAGGAAGACCGTTTCACCACGATCCACATTCAGGAACTGACCTGTGTGGCGCGTGACACCAAGCTTGGGCCAGAGGAAATCACTGCAGACATCCCGAACGTGGGTGAGGCTGCACTGAACAAGCTGGACGAAGCCGGTATCGTTTACGTAGGTGCTGAAGTTGGCGCAGGCGACATCCTGGTTGGTAAGGTCACTCCGAAAGGCGAGACCCAACTGACTCCGGAAGAAAAACTGCTGCGTGCCATTTTCGGTGAAAAAGCCAGCGACGTTAAAGACACTTCCCTGCGTGTGCCTACCGGCACCAAGGGTACTGTCATCGACGTACAGGTCTTCACCCGTGACGGCGTTGAGCGTGATGCTCGTGCACTGTCGATCGAGAAGACTCAACTCGACGAGATCCGCAAGGATCTGAACGAAGAGTTCCGTATCGTTGAGGGCGCCACTTTCGAACGTCTGCGTTCCGCTCTGGTCGGCCACAAAGCCGAAGGCGGCGCCGGTCTGAAGAAAGGTCAGGAAATCACCGACGAAGTTCTCGACGGTCTTGAGCATGGTCAGTGGTTCAAACTGCGCATGGCTGAAGATGCTCTGAACGAGCAGCTCGAGAAGGCTCAGGCCTACATCGTTGATCGCCGCCGTCTGCTGGACGACAAGTTCGAAGACAAGAAGCGCAAACTGCAGCAGGGCGATGACCTGGCTCCAGGCGTGCTGAAAATCGTCAAGGTTTACCTGGCAATCCGTCGTCGCATCCAGCCGGGCGACAAGATGGCCGGTCGTCACGGTAACAAAGGTGTGGTCTCCGTGATCATGCCGGTTGAAGACATGCCGCACGATGCCAATGGCACCCCGGTCGACGTCGTCCTCAACCCGTTGGGCGTACCTTCGCGTATGAACGTTGGTCAGATCCTTGAAACCCACCTGGGCCTCGCGGCCAAAGGTCTGGGCGAGAAGATCAACCGGATGGTCGAAGAGCAGCGTAAGGTTGCTGAGCTTCGCACCTTCCTGGACGAGATCTACAACCAGATCGGCGGTCGTAACGAAGATCTGGATAGCTTCTCCGACCAGGAAATCCTGGATCTGGCGAAGAACCTGCGTGGCGGCGTACCAATGGCCACTCCAGTGTTCGACGGTGCCAAGGAAAGCGAAATCAAGGCCATGCTGAAACTGGCAGACCTGCCAGAAAGCGGCCAGATGCAGCTGACCGACGGCCGTACCGGCAACAAGTTCGAGCGCCCGGTTACTGTTGGCTACATGTACATGCTGAAGCTGAACCACTTGGTAGACGACAAGATGCACGCTCGTTCTACCGGTTCGTACAGCCTGGTTACCCAGCAGCCGCTGGGTGGTAAGGCACAGTTCGGTGGTCAGCGTTTCGGGGAGATGGAGGTCTGGGCACTGGAAGCATACGGTGCTGCTTACACTCTGCAAGAAATGCTCACAGTGAAGTCGGACGATGTGAACGGTCGGACCAAGATGTACAAAAACATCGTGGACGGCGATCACCGTATGGAGCCGGGCATGCCCGAGTCCTTCAACGTGTTGATCAAAGAAATTCGTTCCCTCGGCATCGATATCGATCTGGAAACCGAATAACACGTGACGCGAATCGAGAGCGGGGCAGGATTGCCCGCTCTCTGCTCCGCCAGGAGGAAAGGCCTTGAAAGACCTACTGAATTTGCTGAAAAACCAGGGTCAAGTCGAAGAGTTCGACGCCATCCGTATTGGATTGGCATCGCCTGAGATGATCCGTTCGTGGTCGTTCGGTGAAGTTAAAAAGCCGGAAACCATCAACTACCGTACGTTCAAACCTGAACGTGACGGCCTGTTCTGCGCCAAGATCTTTGGCCCGGTAAAGGATTACGAGTGCCTGTGCGGTAAGTACAAGCGCTTGAAGCACCGTGGTGTGATCTGCGAGAAGTGCGGCGTTGAAGTCGCGCTGGCAAAAGTTCGTCGTGAGCGCATGGCGCACATCGAACTGGCCTCGCCAGTTGCCCACATCTGGTTCCTGAAATCGCTGCCGTCCCGTATCGGCTTGCTGATGGACATGACCCTGCGTGATATCGAACGCGTTCTCTACTTCGAGAGCTATGTCGTTATCGATCCAGGCATGACCACCCTTGAAAAGGGTCAGCTGCTCAACGACGAGCAGTACTTCGAAGCGCTGGAAGAGTTCGGCGACGATTTCGATGCCCGCATGGGTGCTGAAGCTGTCCGTGAACTGCTGCACGCTATCGACCTGGAGCACGAGATTGGTCGCCTGCGTGAAGAAATTCCGCAAACCAACTCCGAAACCAAGATCAAGAAGCTGTCCAAGCGTCTGAAGTTGATGGAAGCCTTCCAGGGTTCCGGCAACCTGCCAGAGTGGATGGTGCTGACCGTTCTGCCGGTTCTGCCGCCAGATCTGCGTCCACTGGTCCCGCTGGATGGCGGTCGCTTCGCGACTTCCGACCTCAACGATCTGTATCGTCGAGTGATCAACCGTAACAACCGCTTGAAGCGTCTGCTCGATCTGTCCGCTCCGGACATCATCGTGCGCAACGAAAAGCGTATGTTGCAGGAAGCCGTCGATGCACTGCTCGACAACGGTCGTCGTGGCCGCGCGATCACTGGTTCCAACAAGCGTCCTCTGAAATCCCTGGCTGACATGATCAAGGGTAAGCAAGGTCGTTTCCGTCAGAACTTGCTCGGTAAGCGTGTTGACTACTCCGGTCGTTCGGTAATTACCGTAGGTCCGACCCTGCGTCTGCATCAGTGCGGTCTGCCGAAGAAGATGGCTCTCGAGCTGTTCAAGCCGTTCATTTTCGGCAAGCTGGAAATGCGTGGTCTTGCTACCACCATCAAAGCTGCCAAGAAGATGGTCGAGCGCGAGCTGCCAGAGGTTTGGGACGTTCTCGCTGAAGTGATTCGCGAACACCCGGTTCTCCTCAACCGTGCACCGACCCTTCACCGTCTGGGTATCCAGGCGTTTGAACCGGTACTGATCGAAGGTAAGGCTATCCAGCTGCACCCTCTGGTCTGTGCTGCGTACAACGCCGACTTCGACGGCGACCAAATGGCCGTGCACGTACCGCTGACACTGGAAGCCCAGTTGGAAGCGCGTGCGTTGATGATGTCGACCAACAACATTCTGTCGCCAGCCAACGGTGAGCCAATCATCGTTCCGTCTCAGGACGTTGTATTGGGTCTGTACTACATGACTCGTGAAGCGATCAACGCCAAGGGCGAAGGTCGTGTGTTCGCGGATCTGCAAGAAGTTGACCGTGTGTTCCGTGCCGGCGAAGCCGCACTGCACGCCAAGGTCAAAGTGCGGATCAACGAAACCGTCAACGATCGTGATGGTGGCAGCGTCAAGAACACCCGTATCGTCGACACCACTGTCGGCCGTGCGCTGTTGTTCCAGGTTGTTCCACCAGGCCTGTCGTACGACGTCGTCAACCAGCCGATGAAGAAAAAGGCGATCTCCAAGCTGATCAACCAGTGCTACCGCGTGGTTGGTTTGAAAGAGACCGTGATCTTCGCTGACCAGTTGATGTACACCGGTTTTGCTTACTCGACCATCTCCGGCGTTTCCATCGGTGTTAACGACTTCGTTATCCCGGATGAAAAAGCCCGCATCATCGGTGCTGCTACCGACGAAGTGAAAGAGATCGAAAGTCAGTACGCCTCCGGCCTGGTAACCCAGGGCGAGAAGTACAACAAAGTGATCGACCTTTGGTCCAAGGCGAACGACGAAGTTTCCAAGGCGATGATGGCCAACCTCTCGAAAGAGAAAGTCATCGACCGTCATGGCGTCGAAGTCGACCAAGAGTCTTTCAACTCGATGTACATGATGGCCGACTCGGGCGCACGGGGTTCTGCTGCGCAGATCCGTCAGCTCGCCGGTATGCGTGGCCTGATGGCCAAGCCGGACGGTTCCATCATCGAAACGCCGATTACTGCGAACTTCCGTGAAGGTTTGAGCGTACTTCAGTACTTCATCTCCACTCACGGTGCTCGTAAAGGTTTGGCGGATACCGCATTGAAAACTGCGAACTCCGGTTACCTGACTCGTCGTCTGGTAGACGTTGCGCAGGATCTGGTTGTGACCGAGATCGATTGCGGCACCGAACATGGCCTGGTAATGACTCCGCACATTGAAGGCGGTGACGTTGTTGAGCCGTTGGGTGAGCGCGTATTGGGTCGTGTTATCGCCCGTGACGTATTCAAGCCAGGTACCGAGGAAATCATCGTTCCTGCCGGCACTCTGGTAGACGAGAAGTGGGTCGAGTTCATCGAGCTGAACAGCATCGACGAAGTGATCGTGCGTTCGCCGATCAGCTGCGAAACCCGCTACGGCATTTGCGCCAAGTGCTACGGCCGTGACCTGGCTCGTGGTCACCAGGTGAACATCGGTGAAGCGGTCGGCGTTATCGCTGCCCAGTCCATCGGTGAGCCGGGTACCCAGCTGACGATGCGTACGTTCCACATCGGTGGTGCGGCAAGCCGGACCTCCGCAGCCGACAGTGTTCAGGTGAAGAATGGCGGTACCGTCCGTCTGCATAACCTGAAGCATGTTGAGCGAGTGGATGGTTGCTTGGTTGCTGTGTCCCGTTCCGGTGAGCTGGCGATCGCTGATGACTTCGGTCGTGAGCGCGAGCGTTACAAGCTGCCGTACGGTGCTGTGATTTCGGTTAAAGAAGGTGACAAGGTCGACGCTGGCGCAATCGTGGCCAAGTGGGATCCGCACACTCACCCAATCGTTACCGAAATGAAAGGTACCGTGACCTACGTGGGCATGGAAGAAGGCATTACGATCAAGCGTCAGACTGACGAATTGACCGGTATGACCAACATTGAAGTACTCGACGCCAAAGACCGTCCAGCTGCCGGTAAAGATATCCGTCCTGCTGTGAAGATGGTTGATGACAACGGCAAGGATCTCTTGCTGCCGGGCACCGACGTAATCGCTCAGTACTTCCTGCCTGCTAACGCTCTGGTCGGTGTAGCGGACGGTGCGAAAATCGCGATCGGTGATGTTATCGCTCGTATTCCGCAAGAGACTTCGAAGACCCGTGACATCACCGGTGGTCTGCCGCGTGTTGCCGACTTGTTCGAAGCCCGTCGTCCGAAAGAAGCCTCGATTCTGGCTGAAGTCAGCGGCACCATCGCGTTCGGTAAAGAGACCAAAGGCAAGCGCCGTCTGGTTATCACCCCGAACGACGGCAGCGATCCGTACGAAGAGCTGATTCCGAAGTGGCGTCACCTGAACGTCTTCGAAGGCGAACAGGTAAACCGCGGCGAAGTTATCTCCGACGGCCCGAGCGACCCACACGACATCCTGCGTCTGCTGGGTGTGAGTGCGCTGGCCAAGTACATCGTGAACGAGATCCAGGACGTTTATCGTCTACAAGGCGTGAAGATCAACGATAAGCACATCGAGACCATCCTGCGTCAGATGCTGCGTAAAGTTGAAATCGCTGAATCCGGCGATTCCAGTTTCATCAAGGGCGACCAGATGGAATTGACTCACGTTCTGGTAGAGAACGAGCGTCTGGCTGGCGACGAGAAGTTCGTTTCCAAGTTCACTCGCGTACTGCTGGGTATCACCAAGGCGTCGTTGTCCACCGAATCGTTCATCTCGGCGGCTTCCTTCCAGGAAACCACTCGCGTACTGACCGAAGCGGCGGTAACCGGCAAGCGCGATTACCTGCGCGGCCTGAAAGAAAACGTGGTCGTGGGTCGTTTGATCCCGGCAGGTACCGGTCTGGCTTACCACAGCGAGCGTAAGCGCCGCCGTGATGCTGACAAACCGTTGCGCGTAAGCGCCAGTGAAGTGGAAGCTGCACTGACCGAAGCGCTGAACTCTAGCGGTAACTGAGTTCTGCGATAAATAAGCGTAAGGCCCTGGCCATTCCGTTCATCGAATCGAGACAATTTGTCGAGGTTGGATGAGCGGGGAGGTCGGGGCCTTGCCTTGACTGGGGGCAAGATCCTCTTTAGACTCTTGTACCCCTAAATTTGGCGGGAATTCGTTCCTGCCATTTTGCTTTTCTTGCAAGACAATAGCGTCGCAAGACAACAGTGGAGCTAGTAGATGGCAACTATCAACCAGCTGGTACGTCAGCCGCGTAAGCGTATCGTCGAGAAATCCGACGTGCCTGCGCTGCAGAACTGCCCGCAACGTCGTGGCGTATGCACCCGTGTGTATACCACCACGCCGAAAAAACCTAACTCGGCACTGCGTAAAGTATGCCGTGTGCGTCTGACCAACGGTTTCGAGGTTTCCTCGTACATCGGCGGTGAAGGCCACAACCTGCAAGAACACAGCGTGGTACTGATCCGCGGCGGTCGTGTAAAAGACTTGCCAGGTGTTCGTTACCACACCGTACGCGGTTCTTTGGATACTTCCGGCGTTAAAGGTCGTAACCAGGGTCGCTCGAAGTACGGTACCAAGAAGCCTAAGTAGTAGTGGCTTTTTGTAAAAACTGATTTTCTATTTTTCTGAGTCGATAAGAGTAAGGTCGGAGGCGTCCCGAAAGGGCACCGATTCCGAGCGAACCTGAAGACCGTTTGAGGGCTTATCCATGCCAAGAAGACGCGTAGCAGCCAAGCGCGAAGTGCTTGACGATCCAAAATACGGCAGCCAAATCCTGGCCAAGTTCATGAACCACGTTATGGAAAGCGGCAAGAAAGCCGTTGCCGAGCGTATCGTTTATGGCGCGCTGGAAAAGGTTAAAGAACGCAAGAACAGCGATCCCCTGGAAATCTTCGAGAAAGCTCTCGACGCCATCGCTCCGCTGGTCGAAGTAAAGTCGCGCCGTGTAGGCGGTGCTACTTACCAGGTTCCGGTCGAAGTTCGTCCGTCCCGTCGTAACGCTCTGGCAATGCGCTGGTTGGTAGACTTCGCCCGTAAGCGCGGCGAGAAGTCTATGGCTCTGCGTTTGGCTGGCGAACTGTTGGACGCTGCCGAAGGCAAAGGTGCTGCAGTTAAGAAGCGTGAAGACGTGCACCGTATGGCTGAAGCCAACAAGGCTTTCTCGCACTACCGCTTCTAATTTTAGCGTCACTAATTTTGCGAGGGCTTTATGGCTCGTACTACACCGATTAACCGCTACCGTAACATTGGTATCGTTGCTCACGTGGATGCTGGTAAAACCACCACCACCGAGCGCGTCCTTTTTTACACTGGCAAAAGTCACAAAATGGGCGAGGTGCATGACGGCGCCGCGACCACAGACTGGATGGTGCAGGAGCAGGAGCGTGGTATTACCATTACTTCTGCTGCAATCACCGCCTTCTGGCAGGGTTCCGAGAAGCAGCACAAGGACCAATACCGCTTCAACGTCATCGACACCCCGGGCCACGTTGACTTCACTATTGAAGTTGAGCGTTCCCTTCGTGTTCTCGATGGCGCGGTCGTTGTGTTCTGCGGCACCTCGGGTGTTGAGCCTCAGTCGGAAACCGTATGGCGTCAAGCCAACAAATACGGCGTTCCACGTCTTGTTTACGTAAACAAGATGGACCGTGCTGGTGCGAACTTCCTGCGCGTGATCGGTCAGATCAAGCAGCGTCTGGGTCACACTCCGGTGCCAATCCAGTTGGCCATCGGTTCCGAAGACAACTTCCAGGGTCAGATCGATCTGATGTCCATGGAAGCTGTTTACTGGAATGACGCTGACAAAGGCATGGTTCCAGTTCGCAAGCCTATCCCTGCTGAACTGCAGGAGCTGGCTGACGAGTGGCGCGGCAACATGGTTGAGGCTGCGGCCGAAGCCAGCGAAGAGCTGATGAACAAGTACCTCGAAGGTGAAGAACTCACCAACGCGGAAATCAAGGCCGCTCTGCGTCAGCGTACAATCGCTGGTGAGATCGTTCTGGCTGTTTGCGGTTCTTCCTTCAAGAACAAGGGTGTTCCCCTGGTTCTCGACGCCGTGATCGACTACCTGCCTGCTCCTACCGACATTCCTGCCATCAAGGGTACTGACCCGGATGACGAGACCAAGGAAATGGAGCGTCACGCAGACGACAGCGAGCCGTTCTCGGCTCTGGCGTTCAAGATCGCTACCGACCCATTCGTGGGTACCTTGACCTTTGTTCGAGTTTACTCGGGCGTGTTGGCCTCCGGCGACGGCGTGATCAACTCGGTTAAAGGCAAGAAAGAGCGCGTGGGTCGTATGGTGCAAATGCACGCAAACGCCCGTGAAGAAATCAAGGAAGTACGCGCTGGTGACATCGCGGCCTTGATCGGCATGAAGGACGTCACCACTGGTGAAACTTTGTGCAACGCTGACAAGCCAATCATCCTGGTTCGCATGGACTTCCCGGAGCCGGTTATTTCGGTTGCCGTAGAGCCTAAGACCAAGGACGACCAGGAAAAAATGGGTATCGCTCTGGGCAAGCTCGCTCAGGAAGATCCATCTTTCCGCGTCAAGACTGATGAAGAGACTGGTCAAACGATCATCTCCGGCATGGGCGAGTTGCACCTGGACATCCTGGTTGACCGGATGCGCCGTGAGTTCAACGTCGAAGCCAACATCGGTAAGCCTCAAGTTTCGTACCGTGAGCGCATCACGAAGAGCTGCGAGATTGAAGGCAAGTTCGTTCGCCAGTCCGGTGGTCGTGGCCAGTTCGGTCACTGCTGGATTCGTTTTGCTCCTGCTGACGAAGGTCAGGAAGGTCTGCAGTTCCTGAACGAAGTAGTGGGTGGTGTGGTTCCTAAGGAATACATCCCGGCTATCCAGAAGGGTATCGAAGAGCAGATGAAGAACGGCGTTGTTGCCGGCTATCCGCTGATCGGCCTGAAGGCTACCGTGTTTGATGGTTCCTACCACGACGTCGACTCCAACGAGATGGCGTTTAAGGTGGCTGCTTCCATGGCAACCAAGCAACTGGCCCAGAAGGGCGGTGGTGAGTTGCTTGAGCCGATCATGGCGGTAGAGGTTGTTACGCCTGAAGACTATATGGGTGACGTGATGGGCGACCTTAACCGTCGTCGCGGCATGATCCTGGGTATGGAAGACACGGTCTCCGGCAAAGTGATTCGCGCCGAAGTGCCGTTGGGTGAGATGTTCGGTTATGCGACCGACGTCCGTTCCATGTCCCAAGGTCGCGCAAGCTACTCTATGGAATTCAAAAAATACAATACAGCTCCGTCGCATATCGTCGAAACTGTTACCAAAAAACAAGGCTGATTCAGCCCCTTTAGGCTAGGAGTTAATTGTCGTGGCTAAAGAAAAATTTGACCGTACCCTCCCGCACGTCAACGTTGGCACCATCGGTCACGTCGACCACGGTAAAACCACGCTGACCGCTGCTCTGACTCGCGTCTGCTCCGAAGTTTTCGGTTCGGCCGTTGTTGCTTTCGACAAAATCGACAGCGCTCCGGAAGAAAAGGCTCGTGGTATCACCATCAACACTGCGCACGTTGAATACAACTCGCTGATCCGTCACTACGCTCACGTTGACTGCCCAGGTCACGCTGACTATGTGAAGAACATGATCACCGGTGCTGCTCAGATGGACGGCGCTATCCTGGTTTGCTCGGCCGCTGATGGTCCGATGCCACAAACCCGTGAGCACATCCTGCTGTCCCGTCAGGTTGGCGTTCCGTACATCGTTGTCTTCCTGAACAAGGCTGACATGGTTGACGACGCTGAGCTGCTGGAACTGGTTGAGATGGAAGTGCGCGATCTGCTGAGCACTTACGACTTCCCAGGTGACGACACTCCGATCATCATCGGTTCGGCTCTGATGGCTCTGAACGGCCAAGACGACAACGAAATGGGCACCACTGCCGTTCGTAAACTGGTTGAGACTCTGGACAGCTACATTCCGGATCCAGTCCGTGTTATCGACAAGCCGTTCCTGATGCCGATCGAAGACGTATTCTCGATCTCCGGTCGCGGTACTGTTGTAACTGGCCGTATCGAGCGCGGTATCGTCAAGGTTCAGGATCCACTGGAAATCGTTGGTCTGCGTGACACTACCGTCACCACCTGCACCGGTGTTGAAATGTTCCGTAAGCTGCTCGACGAAGGTCGTGCTGGCGAGAACTGCGGCGTTCTGCTGCGTGGTACCAAGCGTGACGACGTTGAGCGTGGCCAGGTTCTGGTTAAGCCAGGTTCGGTTAAGCCGCACACCAAGTTCGAAGCCGAAGTCTACGTTCTGAGCAAAGAAGAAGGCGGTCGTCACACTCCGTTCTTCAAAGGCTACCGTCCACAGTTCTACTTCCGTACTACTGACGTGACTGGTAACTGCGAACTGCCGGAAGGCGTTGAAATGGTAATGCCAGGCGACAACATCAAAATGGTTGTCACCCTGATCAAAACCATCGCAATGGAAGATGGTCTGCGTTTCGCTATCCGTGAAGGCGGTCGTACCGTCGGCGCTGGCGTCGTAGCAAAAATCATCGAGTAAGCTCTTTTTTGAGTAAGCTTCGATGAGTTGAGAAAGCCCCCGCTTAGCGGGGGCTTTTTTATTGGGTTGACACCTATATGGGGCGTCTATAGAATTGCGCCTCCTTTTAACGGGCGTATTGCGCTCGGTGGGAATAGCAGCCGGAGTCTGAAATCCAATGCAAAATCAGCAAATCCGTATCAGGTTGAAGGCTTTTGACCATCGCCTGATCGACCAATCCACCCAGGAAATCGTGGAAACCGCGAAACGTACTGGTGCTCAAGTGCGTGGTCCAATTCCACTGCCTACCCGTAAAGAGCGGTTCACCGTTCTGGTCTCCCCGCACGTCAACAAAGACGCGCGTGACCAGTACGAGATCCGTACTCATAAGCGCGTTCTGGACATCGTCCAGCCAACGGATAAAACCGTTGATGCACTTATGAAGCTTGATCTTGCGGCCGGTGTGGAAGTGCAGATCAGCCTCGGCTAAGACTCGGTCTTAGTCGTGTAACGCTCTGAAATGGGCGGCCATAGCGGGTGAAAGCCCCGTACACTCATGAGGTTTACAACATGACTATTGGTGTAGTCGGTCGTAAATGCGGTATGACCCGTATTTTCACCGAAGAAGGTGTCTCCATTCCGGTCACGGTCATTGAGATCGAGCCGAATCGCGTCACCCAGTTCAAAACTGAAGAGACCGATGGCTATCGTGCAGTGCAAGTCACTGTAGGCGAGCGTCGTGCTTCGCGTGTTACAGCTGCTCAGGCTGGCCACTTCGCTAAAGCGAACGTTGCCGCTGGTCGTACCGTAATGGAATTCCGCCTTGAAGAAGGCGAGTACCAGGCCGGCGATCTGATCAACGCTGAAATCTTCGCTGCTGGTCAACTGGTTGATGTAACCGGTCAGTCCAAAGGTAAAGGCTTCCAGGGTACGATCAAGCGTTGGAACTTCCGCGGGCAAGATAATACCCACGGTAACTCCGTGTCCCACCGCGTTCCAGGCTCTATCGGCCAGTGCCAGACTCCTGGTCGTGTATTCAAGGGCAAAAAAATGTCCGGTCATATGGGCGCTGAGCGCGTGACCGTGCAGTCCCTCGAAGTAGTGCGCGTGGACGCTGAACGCAATCTGTTGTTGGTCAAGGGCGCTGTTCCTGGCGCTACTGGCGGCAACTTGGTTGTACGTCCAGCAGCCAAGGCTCGCGGTTAAGGGGAAGCTGACATGCAATTAAATGTAAATGACGCTCAAGCGATCGAAGTTTCCGAACTGACATTTGGCGGCGAATTCAACGAGACGCTGGTTCACCAAGCAGTCGTGGCCTACATGGCCGGCGGCCGTCAAGGTAGCAAGCAGCAAAAGACCCGTTCCGACGTTCGTGGTGGCGGTAAGCGCCCATGGCGTCAGAAAGGTACTGGCCGTGCTCGTGCCGGTACTATCCGTAGCCCAATCTGGCGTGGCGGCGGTACCACTTTCGCAGCTCGTCCTCAGGATCACACCCAGAAGCTGAACAAGAAGATGTATCGCGCAGCAATGCGTTCCATCCTTGCTGAGCTGGTGCGTACTGATCGTCTGGTTGTGGTTCAGGACTTCGCTGTTGATGCACCGAAGACCAAAGATCTGCTGAACAAACTGACCGGCATGGGCCTGACTGACGTCTTGATCGTGTCTGAAGTGGTTGATCAGAACCTGTACCTGGCTGCTCGCAACCTGCCACACGTTGATGTACGTGACGTGCAAGGTTCCGATCCAGTTAGTCTGATCGCATACGACAAGGTGTTGATCACCGTGTCGGCCGTGAAGAAATTCGAGGAGCTGCTGGGATGAACCAGGAACGCGTATTTAAAGTTCTGCTTGGCCCGCACGTTTCCGAGAAGGCTACGGTTCTGGCTGACAAGAAAGGCCAGTTCGTTTTCAAGGTTGCAACTGACGCAACCAAGCTGGAAATCAAGAAGGCCGTCGAAAGCCTGTTCAGCGTGAAAGTAGAGCGTGTTACTACCCTGAATGTTCTGGGTAAGAGCAAGCGCACTGCTCGCGGTCTGGGCAAGCGTAATGACTGGAAGAAGGCAGTTATCTCCCTTCAGCCAGGCCAAGATCTCGATTTCAGCAGCAGTGCTGAGTAAGGAAGGGGTGCATCATGGCAATCGTTAAATGCAAACCGACTTCCCCTGGCCGCCGTTTTGTGGTCAAGGTGGTCAACCAGGAGCTGCATAAAGGCGCTCCTCACGCACCGCTGCTCGAGAAAAAATCGAAGACTGGTGGTCGTAACAACAATGGTCGTATTACCACTCGTCACATCGGTGGTGGCCATAAGCAGCATTATCGTCTGGTCGATTTCCGTCGCAACGACAAAGATGGCATCTCTGCCACTGTCGAGCGTATTGAATACGATCCAAACCGTACTGCTCACATCGCTCTGCTGCTGTACGCAGATGGCGAGCGTCGCTACATCATCGCCCCTAAAGGCGTGAGTGCTGGTGACCAGCTGATCGCAGGTGCTTTGGCGCCGATCAAGCCGGGCAATGCTCTGCAACTGCGTAACATTCCAGTTGGTAGCACCGTACACGGCATCGAATTGAAGCCAGGTAAAGGCGCGCAAATCGCTCGTTCCGCTGGTGCTTCGGCTCAGCTGATCGCTCGTGAAGGTGTCTACGTGACCCTGCGTCTGCGTTCTGGTGAGATGCGTAAAGTGCTGGCTGAATGCCGCGCGACCCTGGGTGAAGTCTCGAACTCCGAGCACAGCCTGCGTTCGCTGGGTAAAGCTGGTGCCAAACGCTGGCGTGGCGTTCGCCCAACCGTTCGTGGTGTTGCCATGAACCCGGTTGACCACCCACATGGTGGTGGTGAAGGTCGTACCTCTGGTGGTCGTCATCCGGTATCGCCATGGGGCTTCCCGACTAAGGGCGCGAAGACTCGTGGTAATAAGCGTACCGACAAAATGATCGTCCGTCGTCGCAAGTAAATAGAGGGATACGACAGTGCCACGTTCTCTGAAAAAAGGTCCTTTTATTGATCTTCACCTACTGAAGAAGATCGAAGTGGCGGCGGAAAAGAACGATCGCAAACCAGTTAAGACCTGGTCGCGCCGTTCCATGATCCTGCCACAAATGGTCGGTCTGACCATTGCTGTGCATAACGGTCGTCAACATGTTCCAGTTCTCGTGAACGAAGACATGGTCGGCCACAAACTGGGCGAGTTTGCCGGTACCCGCACATATCGTGGGCACGTGGCAGACAAGAAAGCCAAGCGTTAAGGGGTAAGGAACGATGGAAGTAGCCGCTAAGTTGTCGGGCGCTCGAATCTCCGCCCAGAAAGCCCGCTTGGTCGCCGACCAGATCCGCGGGAAGAAGGTGGGCGAAGCGCTCAACCTGTTGGCTTTCAGCAGTAAGAAAGCCGCCGAGATCATGAAGAAAGTGCTGGAGTCGGCCGTAGCCAACGCCGAGCATAACGAAGGCGCAGACGTTGATGACCTGAAGGTCAGCACCGTTTTCGTCAACGAAGGGCGTTCGCTGAAGCGAATCATGCCACGTGCCAAAGGCCGTGCTGATCGCATCGTCAAGCGGTCTTGCCATATCACTGTCAAGGTTGCTGACAAGTAACGGAGTCGAAGAGATGGGTCAGAAAGTACATCCCATTGGCATTCGCCTGGGAATCGTCAAGGAGCACACCTCCGTCTGGTACGCAGACGGTCGGACTTATGCGGACTATTTGTTCGCTGATCTGAAGGTGCGTGAGTATCTCCAAGACAAACTAAAAAGCGCGTCCGTAAGCCGTATCGATATCCATCGTCCGGCTCAGACTGCACGTATCACCATCCACACCGCTCGTCCAGGTATCGTTATCGGGAAGAAAGGTGAAGATGTTGAGAAACTGCGTCAGGACCTGACCAAGCAAATGGGTGTGCCTGTGCACATCAATATCGAAGAGATCCGTAAGCCGGAGCTCGACGGTATGCTGGTTGCGCAGAGCGTAGCTCAGCAGCTGGAGCGTCGCGTAATGTTCCGTCGCGCTATGAAGCGCGCTGTTCAGAACGCCATGCGCATTGGTGCCAAAGGCATCAAAATCCAAGTGAGCGGTCGTCTCGGCGGTGCTGAAATCGCACGTACTGAATGGTATCGCGAAGGTCGTGTGCCACTGCACACCCTGCGTGCCGACATCGACTATGCCAACTACGAAGCTCACACCACTTACGGTGTGATCGGTGTAAAGGTTTGGATCTTCAAAGGCGAAGTAATTGGTGGTCGCCAAGAAGAACTGAAACCACAAGCACCAGCGCCTCGTAAAAAAGCTGCTAAGTAAGGGGTACGCCAAATGTTGCAACCAAAGCGTACGAAGTTCCGCAAGCAGATGACAGGCCACAACCGTGGTCTGGCTCAGCGCGGTAGCAAAGTCAGCTTCGGCGAGTTCGCGCTGAAGTCTGTAGCTCGTGGTCGTCTCACCGCTCGTCAGATTGAGTCAGCGCGTCGTGCACTGACCCGTCACGTTAAACGTGGCGGCAAGATCTGGATCCGTGTATTCCCGGACAAGCCTATTTCCAAAAAGCCACTCGAAGTTCGGATGGGTAAAGGTAAGGGTAGTGTGGAGTACTGGGTTGCCCAGATTCAGCCAGGCAAAGTCCTGTATGAAATCGAGGGCGTTTCTGAAGAGCTGGCGCGTGAGGCTTTTGCCCTGGCTGCTGCAAAGCTGCCGCTCGCCACCGCTTTTGTTAAACGGACGGTGATGTGATGAAAGCGAATGAACTTCGTGAAAAAGACGCGCCGCAGCTTAACGAGCAACTGCTCGGCCTGCTGCGCGACCAGTTCAATCTGCGGATGCAGAAAGCAACTGGCCAGTTGGGGCAGTCTCACCTGCTCCGGCAAGTTAAGCGTGACATCGCTCGCGTGAAGACTGTGCTCAAACAGCAGGCAGGTAAGTAATCATGGCTGAAGCCGAAAAAACCGTCCGTACGCTGACTGGCCGTGTTGTCAGCGACAAAATGGACAAGACCATCACCGTTCTGATCGAGCGTCGCGTTAAGCACCCGATCTACGGTAAATACGTTAAGCGTTCGACTAAGCTGCACGCGCACGACGAAACCAATCAGTGCCACATCGGCGACAAAGTCACTATTCGTGAAACTCGTCCTTTGGCCAAGACCAAGTCTTGGGCGCTGGTTGATGTTCTCGAACGCGCTGTGGAAGTCTAAGGACTAGGGGTCGGAGAAATTATATGATTCAGACTCAATCCATGCTCGATGTGGCCGATAACTCTGGCGCTCGCCGTGTTATGTGCATCAAGGTGCTGGGTGGCTCCCATCGTCGTTACGCTGGTATCGGTGACATCATCAAAGTTACCGTGAAGGAAGCAATTCCTCGCGGTAAAGTGAAAAAAGGCCAAGTGATGACTGCTGTTGTAGTCCGCACTCGTCACGGCGTACGTCGTGCTGATGGCTCCATTATCCGCTTTGATGGCAACGCTGCTGTTCTTCTGAACAACAAGCAAGAGCCGATCGGCACCCGTATCTTTGGGCCAGTGACCCGTGAACTTCGTACTGAGAAGTTCATGAAGATCGTCTCGCTCGCCCCAGAAGTGCTGTAAGGAGATCCGACATGCAAAAGATTCGTCGTGACGACGAGATCATCGTGATCGCCGGCAAAGACAAAGGTAAGCGCGGTAAGGTGCTTAAGGTTCTCGCTAATAACCGTCTGGTTATTGGTGGTCTGAACCTGGTTAAGCGTCATACCAAGCCTAACCCGATGTCGGGCGTACAAGGCGGTATCGTCGAAAAAGAAGCTCCACTGGACGCTTCTAACGTCGCCATTTTCAACGGCGAAACCAACAAGGCTGATCGCGTTGGTTTCAAAGTAGAAGACGGCAAGAAAATTCGTGTCTTCAAGTCGACCCAAAAAGCGGTTGATGCTTGAACACTGCTAGGTAGAAGACCATGGCACGACTAAAAGAGATTTACTGGAAGGAAATCGCACCGAAGCTTAAGGAAGAACTTAAGCTTTCGAACGTGATGGAAGTTCCACGCGTTACCAAAATCACCCTGAACATGGGTCTGGGCGAAGCAGTCGGTGACAAGAAAGTCATCGAGCACGCTGTTGCTGACCTGGAAAAGATCACCGGTCAGAAAGTCGTTGTGACTTACGCTCGGAAATCCATCGCTGGCTTTAAAGTCCGTGAAGGTTGGCCGATCGGCGTCAAAGTGACTCTGCGCCGTGAGCGTATGTATGAATTCCTGGATCGTCTGCTGTCGATCTCCCTGCCTCGGGTTCGCGACTTCCGCGGCCTGAATGCCAAGTCCTTCGATGGTCGTGGTAACTACAGCATGGGCGTTAAAGAGCAGATCATCTTCCCGGAAATCGACTACGACAAGATCGATGCTCTCCGCGGTCTGGACATTACCCTGACCACCACTGCCAAGAACGATGATGAAGGTCGCGCTCTGCTGCGCGCTTTCAAATTCCCGTTCCGCAACTGATTGGAGTAGGAAAATGGCCAAGATGAGCATGAAAAACCGCGAGCTGAAGCGTCAGCTCACGGTTGCCAAGTACGCCAAAAAGCGTGCAGCACTGAAAGCTATCATCGTTGATCTGAACGCAAGTCCAGAAGCACGCTGGGAAGCTACAGTAGCTCTGCAGAAGCAGCCACGTGACGCAAGCGCCTCGCGCATGCGTAACCGCTGCCGCCTGACCGGTCGTCCACACGGCGTTTACCGCAAGTTCGGCCTCGGCCGTAACAAACTGCGTGAAGCTGCTATGCGTGGTGACGTACCTGGTCTGGTTAAAGCCAGCTGGTAAGCACTGTCAAAGTCTCGGTGCTCGGGATCGCAAGATCCTGACCATCGGTGACCTTGAACTTGAATCAAGCCCCTATTGGGGCTTGATTCATTTGTGGGGTGTGTCTAGAATACCCGGCTCGCCTGAGCCCGTGCTTTTTTCGCGCGGATGTACTCGGCGACACGTAGTAGCCGCAAGGCTAATTTTTTGTGTATTAGGAGCGTCTAGCCCATGAGTATGCAGGACCCGTTAGCGGACATGCTAACTCGAATCCGTAATGCCCAGATGGCTGAAAAGTCCGTCGTAAGCATGCCATCTTCTACTTTGAAGGTAGCTGTTGCCAAAGTCCTGAAGGACGAAGGTTACATTGCGGGTTATCAGATCAGCAGCGAAATCAAACCACTGCTGTCCATCGAGCTGAAGTACTTCGAAGGCCGTCCGGTCATCGAAGAAGTGAAGCGCGTTAGCCGTCCAGGCCTGCGTCAGTACAAGTCCGTCGATGATCTGCCAAAAGTTCGTGGCGGTCTCGGTGTGTCTATCGTCTCCACCAACAAAGGTGTGATGACGGATCGTGCTGCGCGCGCTGCCGGTGTCGGCGGCGAAGTTCTTTGCACTGTGTTCTAAGGGGGGATAAGCATGTCACGCGTCGCTAAGAACCCCGTTAAGCTGCCAGCCGGTGTCGAAGTCAAATTCGCAGGCCAACAGCTTTCGGTGAAGGGTGCCAAGGGTACTCTCGAACTGAACATCCATTCGTCCGTTGAGATTGTTGAAGAAGCTGGTGAGCTGCGTTTTGCTGCTCGCAATGGCGATCAACAGACTCGCGCAATGGCTGGTACCACTCGTGCGTTGGTTAACAACATGGTCCAAGGCGTAAGCCAAGGCTTCGAGCGCAAGCTCCAGCTGGTCGGTGTTGGTTACAAAGCGCAAGCAAAAGGCACAGTGCTGAACCTGGCTCTTGGCTTCTCGCACCCAGTGGATTATGAACTGCCGGAAGGCATCACCGCTGAGACTCCTAGCCAGACCGATATCCTGATCAAGGGCATCGATAAGCAGCTGGTAGGTCAAGTGGCCGCCGAGATCCGCGACTTCCGTCCACCAGAGCCGTACAAAGGCAAAGGTGTGCGCTACGCGGACGAAGTCGTCCGTCGTAAAGAAGCCAAGAAGAAGTAGGGCATAGCAAATGACCGACAAAAAAGTTACTCGACTGCGTCGCGCTCGCAAAGCACGCCTGAAAATGCACGAACTCGAAGTCGTGCGTCTCTGCGTGTTCCGCTCGTCGCAGCACATCTACGCCCAGGTCATTTCGGCCGACGGCAACAAAGTCCTGGCAAGTGCCTCGACTTTGGATAAAGAACTGCGTGATGGCGCCACTGGCAACATCGACGCGGCCACTAAGGTTGGCCAGCTGGTCGCTACGCGTGCTAAAGCCGCTGGCGTCTCGCAGGTGGCTTTCGACCGCTCTGGCTTCAAGTACCACGGTCGCGTCAAGGCGCTGGCTGATGCTGCTCGTGAAGCTGGGCTGGAGTTCTAAGTTATGTCAAATAACGACCAAAAGCGCGACGAAGGCTACATCGAGAAGCTGGTTCAAGTTAACCGCGTAGCCAAAACCGTTAAAGGCGGCCGTATCTTCACTTTCACCGCGTTGACCGTGGTTGGTGATGGTAAAGGGCGTGTTGGCTTCGGCCGTGGCAAGTCGCGTGAAGTGCCTGCTGCGATCCAGAAGGCAATGGAAGCTGCTCGCCGCAACATGATCCAAGTTGATCTGAACGGCACCACTCTGCAGTACGCAATGAAGTCCGCCCATGGCGCTTCGAAGGTGTACATGCAGCCTGCTTCTGAAGGTACCGGTATCATCGCTGGCGGCGCTATGCGTGCTGTTCTCGAAGTTGCTGGCGTTCAGAACGTTCTGGCCAAGTGCTACGGCTCGACTAACCCGGTAAACGTGGTTCACGCCACTTTCAAAGGTTTGAAAGCTATGCAGTCTCCTGAATCCATTGCCGCCAAGCGTGGCAAAAGCGTCAAGGAGATCTTCTGATCATGGCTACCGTTAAAGTTACGCTGATCAAAAGCATGACCGGCCGCATCCCTAACCACAAACTGTGCGTTAAGGGTCTGGGTCTGCGTCGCATCGGTCACACTGTAGAAGTGCTTGATACTCCCGAGAATCGCGGGATGATCAACAAGGCTTACTACATGCTGCGTGTCGAGGGTTAATCGATGAAACTCAATGATCTGAGTCCAGCGCCGGGTTCCCGTCGCGAAAAGCATCGTCCGGGCCGTGGTATCGGTAGTGGTTTGGGTAAGACCGGTGGCCGTGGCCACAAAGGTCAGTCCTCCCGCTCCGGTGGCACCATTGCTCCAGGCTTTGAAGGCGGTCAACAGCCGCTGCATCGTCGCCTGCCGAAGTTCGGTTTCGTTTCCCTGAAAGCCATGGATCGCGCAGAAGTGCGTTTGTCCGAGCTGGCTAAAGTGGAAGGCGACATCGTCACCGTGCAGTCCCTGAAAGATGCCAACGTGATCAACGTCAACGTTCAGCGTGTGAAAATCATGCTGTCCGGCGAAGTTACTCGCGCTGTCACCATCGGAAAGGGAATCGGCGCCACCAAAGGTGCGCGTGCGGCTATCGAAGCAGCTGGCGGCAAGTTCGAGGAATAAATGGCTAAGCAAGGTGCTCTCTCTGCGCTCGGCAAAGGCGGTATGTCTGAACTCTGGGCTCGTCTGCGTTTTCTATTCTTGGCGATTATCGTCTACCGAATAGGCGCACACATCCCGGTTCCAGGTATCAACCCGGACCGACTCGCGGACCTGTTTCGACAGAATGAGGGGACCATTCTTAGCTTGTTCAACATGTTTTCCGGCGGCGCGCTGGAGCGGATGAGCATCTTTGCACTGGGGATCATGCCGTACATTTCGGCATCGATCATCATGCAGCTGATGACCGCCGTCAGCCCGCAGCTGGAGCAGTTGAAGAAGGAAGGTGAAGCTGGGCGTCGCAAGATCGCTCAGTACACCCGCTACGGCACTGTCGTTCTCGCTCTCGTTCAGGCAATTGGCATGTCCATTGGTCTGGCGGGGCAGGGCGTTTCGTTCACTGGTGACTTTGGCTTCCATTTCGTCGCGGTATCCACTTTTGTGGCTGGTGCGATGTTCATGATGTGGCTGGGTGAGCAGATTACTGAGCGTGGTGTTGGCAACGGTATCTCGATGTTGATTTTCGCAGGTATCGTCGCCGGTCTTCCGAGAGCGATCGGGCAGTCTTTCGAGTCTGCGCGTCAGGGTGATATCAACATTTTTGCCCTGGTTGCCATCGGTTTGCTGGCAGTAGCGATTATCGGTTTCGTGGTGTTCATTGAGCGTGGTCAGCGTCGTATTGCTGTTCATTACGCCAAGCGCCAGCAGGGCCGCAAGGTCTTTGCTGCGCAGACTAGCCACTTGCCGTTGAAGGTGAACATGGCCGGTGTTATTCCGGCCATTTTCGCGAGCAGCATTTTGCTGTTCCCGGCTTCGTTGGGTACCTGGTTTGGTCAGTCTGAAGGTATGGGCTGGCTGCAGGACATCTCGCAGTCGATCGCTCCTGGTCAGCCGTTGAATATTCTGCTGTTTAGTGCAGGGATTATTTTCTTCTGCTTCTTCTATACGGCGTTGATGTTCAATCCGAAAGACGTAGCGGAAAACCTGAAGAAGTCCGGTGCCTTTATTCCGGGCATCCGTCCAGGAGAGCAGTCTGCGCGCTACATTGATGGCGTTCTGACTCGTTTGACCCTGTTCGGTGCTCTATATATGACGGCCGTGTGTCTGTTGCCCCAGTTCCTGGTGGTTGCGGCAAACGTTCCGTTCTACCTTGGCGGGACCTCGTTGCTGATCGTCGTCGTGGTTGTGATGGACTTCATGTCCCAAGTACAATCGCACCTCGTTTCGCACCAGTACGAATCCCTGATGAAGAAAGCCAACCTGAAGGGTTACGGCAGCGGCATGTTGCGCTGAGTACCCATAAGGTTCGAGGAGTTGGTGATGAAAGTTCGTGCATCGGTGAAAAAGCTGTGCCGTAACTGCAAGATTATTCGCCGCGAAGGTGTTGTTCGAGTAATTTGCAGCGCGGAACCGCGTCACAAACAGCGCCAAGGCTGAGTGTGATTGTGCTTCAAGCCCGGCAGCTAGTGCGCTGCCGGGTTGATTATTTGTTATTACAGCGATATTATCTCGCGCCCTATTTCTTGGCTTCCGGGGCGTAGGTAGCTGTCAATTGGAGTCCCACTGAATGGCCCGTATTGCAGGCGTTAACATTCCAGATAACAAGCATACTGTTATCTCGCTGACCTACATCTATGGTGTTGGTCGCACTACTGCACAGAAAATTTGTGCAGTGACTGGGGTAAACCCAGCCGCAAAGATCAAAGATCTGAGCGACGAGCAGATTGAACAGCTGCGTGGCGAAGTGGCGAAGTTCACCACTGAAGGTGACCTGCGTCGCGAAATCAACATGAAAATCAAGCGTTTGATGGACCTCGGTTGCTATCGCGGTCTGCGTCATCGTCGTGGTCTTCCAGTGCGCGGTCAGCGTACGAAGACTAACGCGCGTACCCGTAAAGGTCCGCGTAAGCCGATCCGCAAGTAATCGCCCCAGCGAATCGACAGGAAATTAATCATGGCTAAACCTGCTGCTCGTCCTCGTAAAAAAGTTAAAAAGACAGTGGTTGATGGCATCGCCCACATCCATGCTTCTTTTAACAACACAATCGTGACCATCACCGACCGTCAAGGCAACGCTCTTTCCTGGGCTACCTCCGGTGGTTCGGGTTTCCGCGGTTCCCGCAAGTCCACCCCGTTCGCTGCTCAAGTAGCTGCTGAACGTGCTGGTCAAGCTGCGCTGGAATACGGCCTGAAAAACCTCGACGTTAACGTCAAAGGTCCAGGCCCAGGTCGTGAATCCGCAGTCCGCGCTTTGAACGGCTGTGGCTACAAGATCGCCAGCATCACCGACGTGACGCCAATCCCGCACAACGGGTGCCGTCCGCCGAAGAAGCGCCGCGTGTAATCCAGGAGATTGTAAAGAATGGCTCGTTACATTGGTCCAAAATGCAAACTCGCTCGTCGCGAAGGCACCGATCTCTTTCTGAAGAGCGGCGTGCGCG
Organism: Pseudomonas sp. GW822-FHT02E03; assembly: GCF_058802325.1. Lineage (NCBI taxonomy): Bacteria > Pseudomonadati > Pseudomonadota > Gammaproteobacteria > Pseudomonadales > Pseudomonadaceae > Pseudomonas > Pseudomonas sp. GW822-FHT02E03. Next base: position 32,444 of record NZ_JBXAOA010000007.1, read on the forward strand.
CGATCGAATCGAAGTGCAACATCGAAGCAGCACCTGGTATCCACGGCCAACGCCGCGGTCGCCAGTCCGATTACGGCACCCAACTGCGTGAAAAGCAGAAGGTCCGTCGTATCTACGGCGTTCTCGAGCGTCAATTCAGCGGCTACTACAAAGAAGCTGCTGGCAAGAAAGGCGCAACTGGCGAAAACCTGTTGCAGCTGCTCGAATGCCGTCTGGACAACGTTGTATACCGTATGGGTTTTGGCTCTACTCGTGCCGAATCCCGTCAGCTGGTATCGCACAAGTCGATCAGCGTTAACGGTCAGACCGTAAACGTTCCGTCTTACCAGGTTCGTGCTGGTGACGTGGTCGCAGTTCGCGAGAAAGCAAAGAACCAACTTCGCATTGTCCAAGCTCTCGATCTGTGTGCCCAACGTGGCCGCGTAGAATGGGTAGAAGTAGACACTGAGAAGAAGTCGGGCGTTTTCAAGAACGTTCCAGCTCGCAGTGATCTGTCCGCCGACATCAACGAAAGCCTGATTGTCGAGCTCTACTCCAAGTAAGGGCTAGAAAATAGGTGCATCCATGCAGATTTCGGTAAATGAGTTCCTGACACCCCGCCATATTGATGTGCAGGTTGTCAGTCCAACCCGCGCCAAGATCACTCTCGAGCCTCTCGAGCGTGGTTTTGGCCACACCCTGGGCAACGCGCTGCGCCGCATCCTGTTGTCCTCAATGCCCGGCTGTGCAGTAGTCGAGGCCGAGATTGACGGTGTGCTCCATGAGTACAGCGCCATCGAAGGTGTACAGGAAGACGTAATTGAAATCCTGTTGAACCTTAAAGGTCTGGCTATCAAGCTGCACGGTCGAGACGAAGTTACGCTGACCTTGTCGAAGAAGGGTTCGGGGGTGGTTACCGCTGCCGATATTCAGCTGGATCATGATGTCGAGATCGTTAACCCCGATCACGTAATCGCTAACCTGGCGTCTAACGGCGCCCTGAACATGAAGCTCACCGTAGCTCGTGGTCGTGGTTATGAACCGGCAGACTCGCGTCAGAGCGATGAAGACGAAAGCCGCAGCATTGGTCGCTTGCAGCTTGACTCTTCGTTCAGCCCGGTTCGCCGTATCGCTTACGTGGTGGAAAACGCCCGTGTCGAACAGCGTACTAACCTGGACAAGCTGGTTATTGATCTGGAAACCAACGGTACCCTGGATCCTGAAGAGGCTATCCGCCGTGCTGCAACCATCCTGCAACAGCAGTTGGCTGCGTTCGTCGATCTCAAAGGTGACAGTGAGCCAGTGGTTGTCGAGCAGGAAGACGAGATCGATCCGATCCTGCTTCGCCCGGTTGACGATCTGGAACTGACTGTACGTTCGGCTAACTGCCTTAAGGCGGAAAACATCTACTACATCGGTGACCTGATTCAGCGCACCGAAGTAGAGCTGTTGAAGACTCCGAACCTTGGCAAGAAATCCTTGACCGAAATCAAGGACGTTCTGGCCTCCCGCGGTCTGTCCCTCGGCATGCGCCTCGACAACTGGCCGCCTGCAAGTCTTAAGAAGGACGACAAGGCGACTGCCTGATCGTCGTAATCACCGAACGTTGTGTTTGGTAAGGAATGAACCATGCGTCATCGTAAAAGTGGTCGTCACCTGAGCCGCACCAGCTCGCACCGCAAGGCCATGTTTCAAAACATGGCGGTGTCGCTGTTCGAGCACGAGCTGATCAAAACTACACTGCCAAAAGCCAAAGAACTGCGTCGCGTTGCTGAGCCGCTGATCACTTTGGCCAAGACAGACAGTCTGGCTAACCGCCGTCTGGCTTTCGACCGTACTCGTTCGAAAGCTATCGTTGGTAAGCTCTTCAACGACCTGGGCAAGCGTTACGCTACCCGTGAGGGTGGCTACCTGCGCATCCTCAAGTGCGGCTTCCGCACTGGCGACAACGCGCCTATGGCGTACGTCGAGTTGGTTGATCGTCCTGTCGGCGGTGAAGCTGTATCCGCTGAGTAAGACGTCAGTCTGAAACAAAGAACCGGGCCTAGTGCCCGGTTTTTTGTGCGTGTAAGAAACGCGCTGTTTGTACAAGCTTCTTTGCGGTTCATGCCTTCAGTATATGAGTGGGATTGTTGGTAGTATTTTTCTATTGATGTCTGCAAATTAATGAATTTGTAGGTGTCATGATTGATGGTCAATACTCCCTCCCACGCCGATTAGCCGGCAGTTCCAAAACTGACAGAGGATGAGATCGCATGAGCCAAAACAAAACGCTTACGACCGCCAGTGGCGCTCCTGTCGCCGACAACCAGAATTCCCGCTCCGCCGGCCCTCGTGGCCCTTTGCTGCTCGACGATTTCCACCTGATCGAGAAGCTTGCTCATTTCAACCGTGAAAACATCCCTGAGCGTCGTGTACACGCCAAAGGTTCGGGGGCTTACGGTACGTTCACCGTGACTCGCGACATCACCGAATACACCAGCGCCAAGCTGTTTGAGTCCGTCGGCAAACAAACCCCGACATTCTTGCGATTCTCCACCGTAGGTGGCGAGCGTGGTTCGGCTGACACCGAGCGTGATCCGCGCGGTTTCGCCCTGAAGTTCTACACAGAAGAAGGCAACTGGGACATCGTTGGTAACAACACGCCAGTGTTCTTCATTCGCGACCCGCTGAAATTCCCTGACTTTATCCACACCCAAAAGCGCTTGCCGCAAAGCAACCTGAAAAGTGCGCAGGCGATGTGGGATTTCTGGTCGCATTCGCCTGAGGCGTTGCACCAGGTCACTATCCTGTTCTCGGACCGTGGCATCCCAGACGGCTATCGCCACATGCATGGCTTCGGCAGCCACACCTACAGCCTGATCAACGCCAATGGCGAGCGTCACTGGGTGAAGTGGCACTACAAAACCAGGCAAGGGATCAAGAACCTCACTCCTGCAGAAGCGGCACGTCTGGCCGGTACTGACCCAGATTACGCACAGCGCGACCTGTTCGGCGCCATTGAGCGCGGTGACTTCCCGAAATGGAGCGTCAACATACAAGTCATGACTGAGGCTCAAGCCGCGGCTCATTACGAAAACCCGTTTGACGTGACCAAAACCTGGTCGCAGAAAGAGTTTCCGCTGATCGAAGTGGGTGAGTTGGAGCTCAACCGTAATCCGTTGAATTACTTCGCTGAAGTCGAGCAGGCGGCGTTCGGTCCGAGCAACATGGTGCCGGGTGTTGGTTTATCGCCTGACCGCATGCTGCAAGGTCGTGTGTTCGCGTACGCTGATGCCCACCGCTACCGCGTGGGAACCAACCACCAGCAACTGCCGGTGAATGCACCTCGCAGCCCGGTTAATACTTATCAGCGCGACGGTTCGATGGCCTTTGGCAGCAATGGTGGTGCAGCCCCGAACTACGAGCCGAACAGCTATGTGGAATCACCAAAACAGGCACCGCGCTATGCGGAACCTGCCTTGGCCTTGAGTGGCGCGGCTGATCGTTACGATCATCGCGAAGATACCGACTACTACAGCCACGCTGGTGCGTTGTTCCGCCTGATGAGCGATGAGCAGAAAACGCTGCTGATCAACAACATTGCCGGCGCAATGGCTGGTGTTTCCAGCGATGTGGTTGATCGCCAATTGCAGCATTTCTTCAAGGCCGACCCGGCGTATGGAGAAGCAATCGCAAAGGCACTCAACGTACAGCTTAACTAAGTCTAAACGATAAGCAGAACCGCCCTCATTTGGGCGGTTTTTGCGTTATTTAAACTGCTTTTCTCAGAATATCTTCGCTTTTATAGCGTCGGGCGAGTGACCTTCCGGTCAGGTTGGTTCAAACTACAGACTTTCAAGCAGGGAGATGTAGGGCGATGCAAGGTCACCCAGACGTAATCGATTACCTCAACACGTTGCTGACAGGCGAACTGGCAGCCCGTGATCAATATTTCGTCCATTCGCGGATGTATGAGGACTGGGGTTTCACCAAGCTCTACGAACGTATCAACCACGAGATGGAAGAAGAAGCCGGGCACGCTGATGCCCTGATGCGTCGTATTCTGATGCTCGAAGGCACGCCTCGCATGCGTCCGGACGACCTTGATGTTGGCACCACTGTGCCGGACATGCTCGCCGCTGACCTGCGCCTGGAATACAAAGTCCGCGCCGCGCTCTGCAAGGGCATTGAACTCTGCGAGCAGCACAAGGACTATGTCAGCCGCGAGATGCTGCGGGTTCAATTGCATGACACCGAAGAAGACCACACCTACTGGCTTGAAAAGCAGATGGGTCTGATCAAGTTGATCGGTCTCGAGAACTACCTGCAATCCCACGCCTGATTGCACCGATACAAAAAGCCCCTGTCACTGAGAAAGTGACAGGGGCTTTTTTTGGAGCCGGATTCAGGCCCGATCACGCTCCAGCAGTGGCTTGAGATAGAAGCCAGTGTGGGACTGCTTCATCTCCGACACTTCCTCTGGCGTACCGACGGCAATGATCTGCCCACCCTTGGAACCACCTTCCGGCCCCAGGTCCACCAACCAGTCGGCGGTCTTGATCACGTCCAGGTTGTGCTCGATCACCACCACGGTATTACCGTGGTCGCGCAGACGATGCAGTACGTCGAGCAGTTGCTGGATATCCGCAAAGTGCAGGCCGGTAGTCGGTTCATCGAGAATATAAAGCGTCTTGCCAGTATCACGCTTGGACAGCTCGCGAGACAGTTTCACCCGCTGGGCTTCACCGCCGGACAGCGTCGTCGCCGATTGCCCCAGCTTGATGTACGAAAGACCTACGTCCATCAGCGTCTGAAGCTTGCGCGCCAAGGCTGGAACCGCGTCGAAGAACACTCGGGCTTCCTCGATGGTCATCTCGAGGGTTTCGTGGATGCTCTTGCCCTTGTACTTGATCTCCAGCGTTTCGCGGTTGTAGCGCTTGCTCTTGCAGACGTCGCACGGTACATAGATGTCCGGGAGGAAGTGCATTTCTACCTTGATCAGGCCATCGCCCTGACAAGCTTCGCAGCGTCCGCCCTTCACGTTGAAGGAGAAACGCCCCGGCCCGTAACCGCGGGAGCGCGATTCCGGCACGCCGGCGAACAACTCGCGAATCGGCGTGAACAGCCCGGTATAGGTCGCGGGGTTGGAGCGCGGTGTGCGACCGATCGGGCTCTGGTCGATGTCCACAACCTTGTCCAGATGTTCCAGGCCTTTAATGCTGTCGTGAGCAGCCGCTTCCAGGGTCGTTGCCCCATTGAGTGCGGTAGCGCTCAAAGGAAACAGAGTGTTGTTGATCAGCGTTGACTTGCCCGAACCGGAAACACCCGTCACGCAGGTCAACAGGCCGATGGGAATCTCCAGATCGACATTGCGCAAATTGTTGCCGCGAGCGCCCTTGAGGGCCAGCGACAACTTCTTGTTACGCGGCGTGCGTTTGGCTGGCACTGCGATCTTCACTCGCCCCGACAAGTACTTGCCGGTCAGCGAGTCAGGGTGAGCCATGACCTCGGCCGGCGTACCTTCGGCGACGATATGCCCACCGTGTACACCCGCGCCCGGGCCGATATCCACCACATAGTCGGCCAGACGAATCGCGTCTTCGTCGTGCTCGACCACGATCACCGTGTTGCCGATGTCCCGCAGGTGCTTGAGGGTGCCCAGCAGCCGGTCGTTGTCCCGCTGGTGCAGGCCAATTGACGGTTCATCGAGGATGTACAGAACCCCCACCAGGCCGGCGCCAATCTGACTGGCCAGGCGGATACGCTGGGCCTCACCGCCGGACAGCGTGTCGGCACTGCGATCCAGTGACAGATAGTCCAGGCCAACGTTGACCAGGAACTGCAAACGCTCGCGAATTTCCTTGAGAATCTTGTCGGCAATTTCGCCACGGCGGCCGGTCAGTTTCAGTACGCCGAAATATTCACACGCGTCGCCAATTGGCAGATTGGTTACAGCCGGCAAGGTCTTCTCGCCAACCCACACGTGCCGCGCCTCGCGACGCAGACGGGTGCCACGGCAATCGGGGCAGGGCTGGGTGCTGAGGAATTTGGCCAGTTCTTCACGGACCGAAGCCGATTCGGTTTCGCGGTAGCGGCGTTCCAGGTTTGGCACGATGCCTTCGAACGGGTGCGAGCGTTTGACGATATCGCCACGGTCGTTCAGGTACTTGAAGTCGACATTCTGCGAGCCGCTGCCGTGCAGGATGAATTTCTGCTGATCGGCCGGCAGGTCGTTGAACGGCACTTCAAGGCTGAACTTGTAGTGCGAGGCCAGCGAGCCGAGCATCTGGAAGTAATAGACGTTGCGCCGGTCCCAGCCGCGGATCGCACCTTCGGCCAGGGTCAGTTCACCGTTCACCAATCGTTTGGTATCGAAGAACTGTTTAACCCCCAGGCCATCGCAGGTCGGGCAGGCGCCGGCCGGGTTGTTGAAGGAAAACAGCTTGGGTTCCAGCTCGCTGATGGCGTGGCCGCAGATCGGGCAGGCAAAGCGCGCGGAGAAGATGATTTCTTCGCCGGGCTCGTCATCCATTGGCGCCACAAGAGCGATACCGTCCGCCAGTTTCAGCGCGGTCTCGAACGATTCGGCCAGGCGTTGTTGCAGATCAACGCGGACCTTGAAGCGGTCGACCACGACGTCGATCGAATGCTTCTTCTGTTTATCCAGCTTCGGCAGCTCGTCCAGCTCGCACAATCTGCCGTTGACCCGGGCTCGTACAAAACCCTGGGCGCGCAGTTCTTCGAAGACCGAAAGATGTTCGCCTTTGCGCTCACGGATCACCGGGGCCAGCAGCATCAGTTTGCTGCCCTCCGGTTGTGCCAGCACCAGGTCGACCATCTGGCTGACGGTCTGGGCTTCCAGCGGAATGTCGTGGTCTGGGCAGCGCGGAATGCCGACGCGAGCGTAGAGCAGGCGCAGGTAGTCGTAGATTTCGGTAATGGTGCCAACCGTCGAGCGCGGGTTGTGCGAGGTCGACTTCTGTTCGATGGAGATCGCTGGCGACAGACCTTCAATGGTGTCGACGTCAGGTTTTTCCATCATCGACAGGAATTGCCGGGCGTAAGCCGACAGCGATTCGACATAACGGCGCTGGCCTTCGGCGTACAGCGTGTCGAAGGCCAGGGACGACTTGCCGGATCCGGACAAGCCGGTGATGACGATCAGTTTGTCCCGTGGCAGGGTCAGGTCGATGTTCTTCAGGTTGTGGGTTCGGGCCCCACGAATCAGGATCTTGTCCAAAGTGGCCTCGCTCGGCGGGCGTCGAAAACGTAGGAGTATACGGCCAAATACTGGATGGATGCACACTATCAAATGAGGGGCGCGTAGCCTTGCATGAAGACTGTGTCATCTGTGCGCGTCATAGCGTCGCGATATACCCCGTCAATCGATGGGACTGGTAGAATCGCCGCCGGTTCACATGAGGTTTTTCCATGCACGATCCCCACAGCGAACGCATGAGTGGCAGTGAGACCCGCGCAGCAAGCGGTCTGGCCCTGGTGTTCGCCTTCCGTATGCTTGGCATGTTCATGGTGTTGCCGGTTCTGGCGACCTATGGGATGGACCTGGCGGGAGCGACCCCGGCCCTCATCGGGTTGGCGATTGGCGCTTATGGCCTGACCCAGGCGATCTTTCAGATTCCTTTCGGCTTCATTTCCGACCGCATCGGTCGCCGGCCGGTGATTTACCTGGGGCTGATCGTCTTCGCCCTGGGCAGCGTGCTGGCGGCCAATGCCGATTCGATCTGGGGCGTCATCGCCGGACGCATCCTGCAGGGCGCAGGGGCGATTTCCGCGGCGGTGATGGCGTTGCTGTCAGACCTGACCCGGGAACAGCATCGGACCAAAGCCATGGCCATGATCGGCATGACGATTGGTCTGTCGTTCGCTGTCGCCATGGTTGTAGGCCCGTTGCTGACCCGTGTCTTCGGTCTGTCCGGGTTGTTCTTCGCCACCGGTGGCATGGCGCTGGTCGGCATCGTCATCGTGATGTTCATGGTGCCGCGTGCAACCGGGCCGTTGCAGCACCGCGAGTCCGGCGTTGCGCGCCAGGCGCTGATACCGACACTCAAGCATCCGGACCTGCTGCGCCTGGACCTGGGTATTTTTGTGTTGCATGCGATGTTGATGTCGAGCTTCGTTGCATTGCCCCTGGCCCTGGTCGAAAAAGCCGGGCTGCCCAAAGAGCAGCACTGGTGGGTGTACCTGACCGCGTTGTTGATTTCCTTCTTTGCCATGATCCCGTTCATTATCTACGGCGAGAAGCGACGCAAAATGAAACGAGTTTTGCTCGGTGCCGTCGTGACGCTGATGCTCACTGAGCTATTCTTCTGGCAGTTCGGCGACAGCTTGCGGGCGCTGGTGATTGGTACGGTGGTGTTCTTCACCGCGTTCAATCTGCTGGAAGCCTCCTTGCCATCGCTGATCAGCAAGGTTTCACCGGCAGGCGGCAAGGGCACAGCGATGGGGGTTTATTCCACCAGTCAGTTCCTCGGTTCGGCACTGGGCGGGATCCTCGGCGGCTGGATGTTCCAGCACGGCGGTTTGTCGGTTGTATTCCTCGGATGCGCTGGCCTGGCTGCCCTCTGGCTGGCCTTTGCTGTTACCATGCGCGAACCACCTTACGTCACGAGCCTGCGCTTGCCGTTGTCGCCCGAGGCGATCCGCGAAGCGGGTCTGGTCGAGCGCCTGAAGGCCGTCGTAGGGGTAACAGATGCAGTGATCGTCGAAGATGAAGCGGCGATTTACATCAAATTGGACACAGAACTATTGGATCGCACCACCCTTGAGCGCCTGGTGAACAACCCGGCCGGGGCAGCGTGCGTAGCCTAGGAGAACGTTATGGCCCGTGGGGTTAACAAAGTCATATTGGTCGGCACTTGCGGCCAGGATCCCGAAGTTCGCTACTTGCCTAACGGTAACGCCGTGACCAACCTGAGTCTGGCGACCAGCGAACAATGGACCGACAAGCAAACCGGTCAGAAGGTCGAGAAGACCGAATGGCACCGTGTTTCGATGTTCGGCAAGGTTGCCGAAATTGCCGGCGAATACCTGCGTAAAGGTTCGCAGGTGTACATCGAAGGCAAGCTGCAGACCCGCGAGTGGGAAAAAGACGGTATCAAGCGTTACACCACTGAAATCGTGGTCGACATGCAAGGCACCATGCAGCTGTTGGGCGGCCGTCCACAGCAGGGCGACCAACAAGGCGGGGGCAATAACTACCAGCAGTCCGCCCCGGCTCCACGCCAACAGGCTCCGCGTCCGCAGTCGGCACCGCAACAGTCGCGTCCGGCTCCACAGCAGCAGGCCGCTCCTCAGCCGGCTCCGGATTTCGACAGCTTTGATGACGATATTCCGTTCTAAAAAGCAGCTATCCAGTCAGTAATAAAAAAGCGAAGCCAGTGATCTGGCTTCGCTTTTTTGTGGGCGCTATTAACTGAATACAGCAGTCACATTGGCCCGTGCCGAGTGCAGTTTCTTGTAGCTATCAATCAACCGCAGATGCCTGTCGAGCCCCTCCAGTTTCATGCTGGTCGGCGTCAAGCCATGGAAGCGCACGCTGCCGTCTACCGATCCGATTGCTGCATCCGTCCGCTCGTTGCCAAACATCCGGCGGAAATTGGCCTCGTAGTCTTCCAGTTCCAGGTCTTCGTCCAGCTTCATCTCCAGCACCACATTGACGGCCTGGTAGAACAAGCCACGCTCAACCGTGTTGTCGTTGTACTGAAGGAACATCTCCACCGCCTCTTTCGCCTCTTCGAATTGCTGCAAGGCGAGATAAATCAGCAGCTTCAACTCCAGGATCGTCAGCTGACCCCAAGCCGTATTGTCGTCGAATTCGATGCCGATCAAGGAGGTGATGTCGGTGTAGTCGTCCAGCTCACTTTCCACCAGGCGCTCAACCAGCGCTTTCAGTTCGTCTTCGTCCAGGCGATGCAGGTTCAGGATGTCGGTGCGGAAGAACAGCGCTTTGTTGGTGTTATCCCAGATCAGATCGTCCGCGGGATAGATTTCCGAATAGTTCGGCACCAGGATGCGACACGCCTTCGCGCCGATATGCTCGTAGACCGCCATGTACACTTCCTTGCCCATGCCTTCGAGAATGCCGAACAAGGTCGCGGCTTCCTCTGCGTTCGAGTTTTCACCCTGGCCGGAGAAGTCCCACTCCACGAACTCGTAATCCGATTTGGCACTGAAGAAGCGCCACGACACCACGCCGCTGGAGTCGATAAAGTGCTCGACGAAGTTATTCGGCTCGGTCACCGCATGCCCTTCAAACGTCGGCTGAGGCAAGTCGTTGAGGCCTTCGAAGCTGCGGCCCTGCAGCAATTCGGTCAGGCTGCGTTCCAGCGCCACTTCCAGGCTCGGATGCGCGCCGAACGAGGCGAACACACCGCCGGTACGCGGGTTCATCAACGTGACGCACATCACCGGGAATTCACCTCCCAGGGACGCATCCTTCACCAGCACGGGAAACCCTTGCGCTTCCAGCGCCTGAATACCGGCCAGTATCCCGGGGTACTTCGCCAGCACGTGGGCGGGCACATCCGGCAGGGCAAATTCGCCTTCGATGATTTCGCGTTTTACCGCACGTTCGAAGATCTCCGACAGGCACTGCACCTGGGCTTCGGCCAGCGTGTTACCGGCACTCATGCCGTTGCTCAGGAACAGGTTTTCAATCAGATTGGACGGGAAATACACCACCTCGCCATCCGACTGGCGCACGTACGGCAGCGAGCAGATGCCGCGCTCTTCATTGCCCGAGTTGGTATCGATCAGATGGGAGCCACGCAGCTCGCCGTCGCGGTTGTAAATCTTCAGGCAGTACTCGTCGAGAATTTCAGTTGGCAGCTCATCTTTACGGCCAGGCATGAACCAGCGTTCGTCCGGGTAGTGCACAAACGCTGCGTTGGCGATGTCTTCGCCCCAGAACTGGTCGTTGTAGAAGAAGTTGCAGTTGAGTCGCTCGATAAACTCGCCCAACGCCGACGCCAACGCGCCTTCCTTGGTCGCACCCTTACCGTTGGTAAAGCACATCGGCGAGTGCGCATCGCGGATGTGCAGCGACCACACATTGGGCACGATATTGCGCCACGAGGCGATTTCAATCTTCATGCCCAGGTCCGCCAGAATGGCCGACATATTGGCGATGGTTTGCTCCAGCGGCAGATCCTTGCCCGCGATATAAGTGCTCGCCTCTGAACTGGACGCAGGCATTAGCAACGCCTGGGCATCGGCGTCGAGGTTTTCGACTTCTTCGATCACAAACTCAGGCCCGGCTTGCACCACTTTTTTCACGGTGCAACGGTCGATGGAACGCAGGATGCCCTGACGGTCCTTGTCGGAGATGTCCGCCGGCAACTCGACCTGGATCTTGAAAATCTGGTTGTAGCGGTTTTCCGGATCAACAATGTTGTTCTGCGACAGGCGGATGTTATCCGTGGGAATACTGCGAGTGTCGCAGTACAACTTCACGAAATAAGCCGCACACAAAGCCGATGAAGCCAGAAAGTAGTCGAACGGACCCGGTGCCGAGCCATCGCCCTTGTAGCGGATAGGTTGATCGGCCACCACCGTGAAGTCATCGAACTTGGCTTCAAGTCGAAGGTTGTCGAGAAAGTTGACCTTGATTTCCATGGGGGATTACCAGAATAACGGCTAAACGAATGGCCGCCATTATCCGGTATTTCAGCCGTAAGTCTTGCGGACATCGTACTTATGTCCACACCGGCGATGGATGGGTCAGTCGAGTATCAGGTGCGGCAAGAAACGGCTCGAATCCTTGGTGATCAAACTGTTGTCTTCCCGCACACCAATACCGGCTGCCTGATCGCCAATAACCCAGGAACCCACCAGCGTAAAGCTGTCGCCAAACTTCGGCAGTGGGGCGAATTCCTGAAGGATAAATGGCGCGTCGGTGTAGGGGCCGTCCTCTTTTACGATCAGACCGTCAGCCGTTTGCAACTCGATGTTGGCGCCTTCCCGGGAGAAGAACGGTTTGCGCACCCAACCTTTAGGCACCGCTTTGCCTGGGTCGGTATCCAGGTGCGCCGCGAGCAGGTTCGGGTGACTTTTGTTGAACTCCCACAGCAGCGGCAGGATGCCCTTGTTGGAGATGATTGATTTCCAGGCCGGCTCGAAAAACTGTGTATCGCTCTGGGCAATCGCTGCACCGAAGGGCTCGTGGAAGATGAACTCCCAGGCATGCAGTTTGAACAGGTGAGGAATCCAGCGATCTTCAAGGTCGACGAAACGTCCATCGCTGGTGAGGCCAATGTCTTCGATATCGATGTGCCGCGATTCGATGCCGACCTTTTCCGCGATCAGGCGCAAGTAGTCGGTGGTGCCTTTGTCTTCGACCGAGTCTTTCATCGAGGCGAAATAGAAGGGGCGTTTGAGCTGCAGTTGGGCAAAGGCCTGATGCAGCTTGGTGTCGATGCTGTTGAACTGGTCGGCATGCTTGGGCAGCAAGCCGCGTTCGATGCATTGCTCCAGCCAGCCCCACTGAAACGCCGCAGCCTCATACAGGCTGGTCGGTGTGTCGTAGTTGAGTTCCAGCAGCTTGGCGGGCCCGCTGCCGTTATAGGAGAAGTCCATGCGCCCATACAGGTGCGGGTGGCCTTCGAGCCATGAAGTGCGAACCATGTCGAAGAATGGCGCCGGAATGCTCAGGCGCTCCAGCAGCTCCTCGCTCTGAACCACGCGGGCCACCAGATCCATGCACATCTCATGAATCTCGGTGGTCGGGTCTTCGAGATCGTTCTCGATCTGTTTGAGCGTGAATTGGTAATACGCGCTTTCGTCCCAATAGGGTTCGTCGTCAATGGTATGGAACAGAAAGCCGAGACTTTCGGCGGTCTGTTTCCAGTCGTGACGCTCGGCGCAGAGGATCTTCTTCATGGTGCCCGTTCCTTAACTGCTCGATCGGCCAGCGCTGCTTGAACCGCCCCAACCGCTGCGGGCGCTGGCTTTGCTGCCGAAGCCGCCACGGGAGGTGGATGAGGCAACGGACATCGGCTTGCTGCCAGAACGGATTGAGTCGGCGTAGCTGCTGCTGCCATACCTCGCCTGATTGGACTTGGTAAAGGTTGAGCCTTTGGAAATCCGCTGGTTGAGCGTCGAGGAGCCATAGTTGCCGCGATCATCGCGGTAGCGGTAGACCGGCTCGGAGAAGTAGCTGTTGCGGTTGCTGCTCAGCATGTTGCCGATCAGCAGGCCGGTCAGCAGGCTGGTGCCGGAGAACCCGGAGCCTCCACTGTTCGCTTCCGAGGCTGGTAATTGAGCCTTGGCTGCGTCCACTTGGGATTGTGTTACCTCGCCATCGGCAGTCAGTTCGAAACCACCCAGCTTGGGGATGAACTTACCGGCGGAATCCTGTTGGCACCAGTCGGCGACAAAGTCGGCATCGCAATCGGCCTGGTTGTCGTAGACCGGCGCGATGCGGCGGTGCTCGGCCATGGCGCTCATGTAGGCGTCAGAGCAGACGTCCACCGGGAGCTTTTCATCGGCGCACTGCTGAACGGACTGGAAGTTGTATTTCTTCTGCACCGGGTAGGTTTTTTCCGCTTGCCCGCAACCTGATATGGCCATGGCGACCGACGCGGCCAGCGAGAGCTGAACGTACTTGCTTCGTTTCATCGGGATCTCCGTGGCGCAATCAGTTCTGGGAAGGGGTCATGCAGGCGGCGTTCAACATGCCGACGCTGATGGCCACTGCCGCGATATAGATACCCGCAGCGATTTCACCTTTTTTAATGCGTTCAGAGGCGCCTTTAAGCACCAGGCTGGTCACCAGAAACGCCAGCAGTTGTACGAAAGCGGCGATCACTGCCCAGACGACAAAATCCAGAATGCTGATCGAGTAGGCGATCACATTGCTGGCCGGAATGGCGAAACCGATGATGGCACCACCCAGTGCGATCGAGGCCGCAACGTTGCCAGAACGGATCAGTTCGAACTCTTTGTGCGGGGTGATTCGGGTGTAGATGAACTGGAACAGCGCGAACAATACGGCGGCACCGAGGATGTACAACACAAACCCGAGCACGGCGGCTTTGTTCAGGGAGATGGAGAGCGCTTCAAGCATGGACTTCTTCCTTATTTAAAAAGTGTTCAGGTCAGTGGTGTACAACGAAATGCCCAGCGAAGTGCTCAAGCTGATGGTGCCTTCGGCGTCTTCTTCGACGGAAAACAGCAGGAATTCCCGGCGATCGGTCAGGCCGGTTTCGCGGGCATACAGCATCGAACGGTGCTCGATGCTGTAGGACTCATCCGGGTTTTTCAGGTGTTCGCTCAGCGCCACCAGTTCTGTCTGGCCGTTCTCGGTGCCCCATTCGCGGGTGTATTCGACACCGTTGTGGGTGTAGGTCGGCAGGCCGATCAAGCTTTCAGGGCCGGCCAGTCGACGCAGTTCCGCTTCACTGTTGATGGTGATGTAGTTGAGGTAATTGAACAGGATCACCGACTCGACCTGTCCGGCAATGTCGCCGGTGGTGTGCACTTGCAACCAGTAGTCTTCGTCGTTCATGTAATAGCGCGACAGCCAGGTCGACTGCCCGAGATCAATGGTGCCGGCGCTCCAGACTTGCTGGGAGCCAGGGATGACCACATCGGTGTTGCCATCGAGCAACAATTTCAGGGTCGTGTCGAACATCACGCCTTTGCCCAATGCCAGGCCCAGCGGGCCGATGGCGGGCAGGGTTTCGTTGGCTGTCCATTTCGATTCCGTATTCGCTTTCGGGGCCTCAAGCCCCATCAACTGTTTAAACCATCCCATTGGTGATTTCCTTGAGGCGAGAGGAGGCGATGTAGAAGAGTTCGCCGCCCTCAACGCGAGTGGTGCCGGGCGGATTGATCCAAGGCTGTCGGGCGCCTTTGGCGCGGTAGCCGATAAGGGTCGCGTTGTGCTGTTCTTTCAGCTGTGCGTACAGATCGCCGAACGTGGCTTCAAAGGTCTCGGGCAGTTTCATCAGGTACTGGGTGGCGCCTTGACCCACGCACAGCAATTCATTGATGACCGCGGATGAGCCCGGATCCTGGGAGGCGCGTACCAACATCTCGATGGCCATGCTTGAGGTGCATTCCAGGCTGGGCGCGTAGGCGCTGGCAAGGGCGGCGATTTCGCTTTCATTGAAGTGGGCGACCACATGGCCGACAGGGCCCAGTTGATTGACTGCCAGCACGGTGGCCAGGGTCAGGTCGTCTGAATGGGTTCGCACCAGCACGCGTTCGGCACCGGGAACACCGGCCCGCAGCAACAGCGCGGCAGAGGACAGGCTTTCGCCTTTGATAAAGTCCGCTTTGCCCGGCATGGGATTTTCTTCGAGGTCGCAATCGCAAATGACGATCAGGTTGTCATTGGAGGTTTCGTCCTGCAGCAATAATTCAATGACCCGCTCGCTGGACGCGCCTTCCCAGCCGATGAGTACGGTATGGCCGACCTTGCCGGTGAAATCGCCTTTGCCTTTCATGCCTTTTCTCCATACATCGATGACACTGCTGGTGGTTTTGCCGATGGCTGCCGTCAGCAGCGCAATGCCCCCGAGCATGACCCAGGTAGCCACGAAAATTCGTCCCGCGGCTGTCTGTGGCGCAAGATCGCCATAGCCGACGGTGAGCGTGGTGGTGAGATAGAAATAGATAAACGTGGCGGGAGCGGTGAGGTGTTGTTCGCCCAGAAGCACCAGGCCGATATAGGCCGTGCTTATGTGTATACCCAGCGCAATGGCCAGGCCTGCCCAGCCGAACCGATGGAAGAAGGACGAGGCGTATGTGCGCAATAAAAGGAAAATCGACATTACATCCCTGACTCCGTGGGGCTATTCCTGGCGACGTAATCGCTCTGGCGTCTGAGTGCTCAAATGCGGTTACCGGGTGGCATTAAACCTGCTGCGCGGCGTAGATAACAGTACCTTGGCTGCAATAAATCCGGCGATCGCACCAAAGATATGCCCTTCGAAGGACATGCCCTGGCGAGGAAGGAAGCCAAAAATCAGGCCGCCATAGAGCAGGACCACGACACTGGCTGTTATCAGGTTGCTCCAGCTCCTTTGGAACCAGGCGCGTGACAGGAGGTACGCCCACAGCCCGAATACCCATCCGCTGGCACCGATGTGAACGCCTGCAAAACCGAACAGCCAGACCAGCGAACCGCCCAGCAGAATAATGATAGCGCTGACGGCCATGAAGCGGCTGAGCCCTTCGACAATGACCAAAGTACCGAGGATCAAAAAGGCAATCAGGTTGGTGCTCAGGTGCGCAAAGGACCCGTGCAAGAAAGGCGAGGTGATGATGCCGACCAGTCCCTGCCATGTTCTCGGGACCAGGCCGAAGGCAATAAGGCTGTAGCCGGTCGCCACATTGAGCAGTTGCAGCGCAACCATGAAGAGGGCCACGCCCGCGATTGTCTTGAAACCCTTCAGGGCATCCATCCATGACCTCGAGTCAACAAAAAATATGGCAACGAATCCATGTGGGAGCGGGCTTGCTCGCGAAGGCGGTGTGTCAGGCAACATTGATGTCGACTGATACTCCCTCTTCGCGAGCAAGCCCGCTCCCACAGGTTATGCGCCAGGCATCAGGGCCGGTTACTCAGCCGATTTTTTCTTCAGGCGTTCCAGAATCGCATTGGCGCTGCCTTCGTTCGGCGTGATGCCGGCATCGCGCAGCTTGCGCTCCAGGTCGGTGCCGGTCGACGCATCGGCCAGTTGGTCCTGGGCTTCCAGTTCCGCGGCGCGTTGCTGCTGCTTGGCTTGCAGGCGGTTCAGCGTACCGACGGCGGTTTCCAGCTTGCCGTTGGCGCCGCCACTGGCGATCGAAGCACTGACCTGGGCTTTCTGTACGCTTTCACGCGCCTTGGCCATGTCCACTTGCTGACGCAGGCTTTTGATGCGGCTTTCGGCCTTGGTGATGTCTTTGCGCATGTTGTCCGCGTAACCGCCGAATTCGGTGGCCTGCTTTTGCTCGACATCCAGTTCGTTGGTCAGGGTCGAAATGGCTTCTGCCACTTCCAGTGCCAGGTCTTCGCGGTTGGCCTGGATCGCGGCCAGAGCCTTGGATTCCAGATCCTTGATCTTGGCGTTGTACTCGCTGACGCGATCAGCCGACAGTTTGTGCTTGGCCATGATGGTGACCAGCTCACGCTTGGCGTTGGCCAGCGCGCTGTCAGCATCGCGAATTTCCTGGTCGAGGATGCGCAGGGCCTGTTGGTCGACGATCGATTCGCCGACTTCGTTGGCACCGCCACGCAGCGCGGTGAACAATTTGCTCCAGATGGACTGAGTCATTGGATATTTCCTGTTCCCGAAAAATTAGATGAAGAAACGTTCAAAGGCTTCGCTGGCGCGCTGGACGTTGTCGACGAGGGTTTTGACCTCGGTCACGACGTTGGTCAGGCTGGAGTCGGAGCTGAGTGCGCCGAACATGTTGTAAACGATCTGCCCGTTGGGCATGGACTCGATGCCGATCGAGGACAGCGGGAACATTTCCCGGCTGCGCAGAACGGCATCGTTGAATGCCGGTACGTCGTTGATGGACTCGATATCGACCAGAACGGTATCGACAATGATCTGATCGCCAACCACTGCGATGTAAATCGGCAAGCCACCGAAATCGTTCATTTCCAGCTTGATGCTGGACTCGGCGCCTTGAACCAGGGAGAGGGTGATGTCGTTCGAAACCACTTCGTCGAGGGCCTGAAGGGCGCTGTAGAGGCGATCGATGTTCCAGTTATTACCTGCGCTCATGTAATTCTCCGACATGAATGAGCCAGCCAGAATCGGTTGGCGTAGCTGTTTCTCCATCTGCTTGAGCAGGCTTCGGTTTTCGGGAAGCACCCAAGTCTCGTGTTTCACATACCCGGCGGCACCCAGGCCCGCGCGCATTTGCTTCATATAGAAACTAGATGGTTTTTTCGCGGACGGTTTCGAGCGCTCTCCCTTTTGGCTCGCTGAATCGGTCACAGATCCGGTAGGCGGATCTGATGGAGAGCTGCTTTTCATACTGGTGACTCCGTAGTGAAAATCTCACGCGTGAGAAACACTACAGGCAATTTTCGTGGCCCTCAATAGCTCACGCGTGAGATTTTTTCGACTGTGGTGTCTACCGATTAATCCTGTGGGAGCGGGCTTGCCCGCGATAGCGATGTAACAGTCAACAAAGATGTTAGATGTGATGGCCTCATCGCGGGCAAGCCCGCTCCCACAGGTTCCTCATCTAACCAACCAGAAAGTCATCGGTGGACACCACACTTGCATAGGCAAAACCCAGGGACGACATGAAGGCGGCGTGAACGTGGGCGGCCGGGACGGTGACGCCGTTGAATTCCAGGTCTCGGGTGGCACAGGCGTCGTGAATCACCGTGACGGTATAGCCCAGGTCGGCCGCGGCGCGGGTGATGCCGTCGACGCACATATGGCTCATGCTGCCGACGATTACCAGGTGTTCGATGCCTTGCTGGTCGAGGATGGCCTCCAGTTCGGTTTCGCGAAACGAGTTGACGAAGTGCTTGAGTACCACCGGCTCGTCGGCACGGTTGAGGACTTTGGGGTGCAACTTCGCGCCGTCGGAGCCCGGAGTGAAGAACGGCGCGGCGTCGGAGGTGAATTCGTGGCGGATATGCACCACCGGATCACCGGCCTCGCGAAACGCCTGAATCATCCGTGCGGCGTTGTCTGCTGCGGCGTCGGCGCCGACTAAAGGCCACTTGCCCTGGGGGAAGTAGTCGTTCTGGATATCGACTACGATGAGTGCTTGCTTGGCCATGACTGTTTCCTCGAAGTGTGTATTGGGTGTGGAATGAAGTATTGGCGCTGGCCCTCCGTCCGAGGATTGGCCGCACCGACAATAGAAGGGGGAAAACTGACAATGGGTGCAGAAAGGACAGTCGCCGAACTGGGGGTGCTGATCTATCCCGGTGCGCAGATGGCGGCGGTGCATGGGCTGACGGACCTGTTCGGCGTGGCCAACCGGATCGCCGCCGAGCATCAGTCGGCGCAGCTACCGTTGCTGCGGGTCAGTCATTGGCAGGTCGAGGGTGATCAAGTGCCCGAGCGGGTCTATGACACTGATCCCGGCCCGGCCGGCGCATTGGTTGCCGTATTGATTCCGCCCTCGATCGGAGGTTTTACCGAGGGGCAGGCGCCCCAAGGGCTGATTCGCTGGCTTCGTCAGCAACATGCCAACGGTGCAACCCTCGGCGGGGTCTGCGTGGGTTCTATTCTGTTGGCTGAAAGTGGCTTGCTCGACGGCCGTAGCGCCACCACCCACTGGACCTCGGCCAAAGCCTTTGCCGAGCGTTACCCGGCGATCAAGCTCAAGACTGACACGCCGATTGTCGACGATGGTGACCTGATCACCACCGCCGGCTTGATGGCCTGGTCAGAGCTCGGATTACGATTGGTGAACCGCTTGCTCGGGCCGAGCATCGCCACCGGCACAGCGCGGTTTCTGGTGGTGGAACACAGCGACAGTGCGAGCGAGTGCGGCAGTAATTTTTCACCGATTCTCAACCATGGCGATGCATCGATTCTCAAGGTCCAGCATTGGCTGCAAAGCACTGGGGCGACCGATGTCTCGCTGGCGGCAATGGCCGAGCGGGCGGGGCTGGAAGAGCGCACTTTCCTGCGGCGATTCCGTGCGGCAACCGGGTTGAAACCCACCGAGTACTGCCAGCACCTGCGGGTTGGCAAGGCGCGGGAAATGCTCGAATTCACCAACGGCACCATTGATCACATTGCCTGGACCGTGGGTTACCAGGACCCGAGTGCGTTTCGGGCAACGTTCAAGAAGATTACCGGGCTGGCGCCGAGCGATTACCGGGCGCGGTTTGGTGTGTCTGCGACCGCAGCAGTGGCTCGGTAGCGAGTATCACCACAGCACCCATGTGGGAGCGGGCTTGCTCGCGAAAGCGGTCTATCAGGCGAAATTGATGCTGACTGACCCACCGCCTTCGCGGGCAAGCCCGCTCCCACATTGGATCTGTGCCAGACTTTGAGTCGTGCAAAATGCCGGGAGTATTGAAAGGTGTCGTGCAGAATAAAACAGGCCTTGTGCTATCGCATATTTCACAAACGGCTGATTTGAAACCCGTTTCTCTCCAGCCGCCGTTGGCCTGATCTCTGCACCTCCTTCAGCTACATTCATCAAGCGCAAATTGAAGGGGAACGCATGACCCCAACAAACCGCAAGAAACTGGTGCTCGCCCATTCGGTGCGCCCCGATGCCCCGCTGCACGAAGTCGAAACCAACCGCGCGCTGGCCCGTTGGCTGGCGAAGGTCGTCGGGCTCGAATACGGCGGCAGTTATGACGTGGAGCTGCACAGCGGTCGTGACGTTTATCTGTTGCCGACCCAGACGCTGGTGGGTGTCGCTGCCGCAAGGCAATTGGGCGTCAAAGGGCCGGAGGATTTGTGGGGCGGTTACGTCGACCACGCTTTCATCTGTACCAAAGCCATCAGTCATGGATTGTTGAACCGCTATGCGTTCGCCCCCGAAGGCTGGGCACCGTTGTTTTCCGAACGGGTACGCGGCGTTGTGCTCGATGGCCTCAGCGTGTTCTCCCTCGATGATGCTCGCCCGGCAGCGGAGCATCTGCTCTACAGCGGTCCGATCCGCATGAAGCCGATTCATGCCTGCGCCGGGCGCGGTCAGGAAGTGATCAAAAGCCTCGACCAGTTCGACGCCATCCTCGCTCGCCCCGATGCCAAAACATTGTTCACCGAAGGTGTGGTGCTGGAACAAGACTTGACCGAGGTGGTCACCCATAGCGTCGGTCAGAGTTTTATCGGCGACAAAGTGCTGAGTTATTGCGGTGATCAATACTTGACCGAAGACGGTCAGGGCGAGCAGGTTTATGGCGGGTCCAATCTGTTGGTGGTGCAGGGTTATTACGAGGACCTGCTGGCGCTGGAACTCCCGGATGACACGAGGCTGGCGATCCAGCAAGCGCAGGTTTTCGACAGCGCGGCCGATGAAGCCTACCCCGGTTTCTATGCCTCGCGGCGCAACTACGACATCGCCCAGGGGCTGGATTGCGATGGCAAACAACGCAGCGGCGTGCTCGAACAGTCCTGGCGCCTGGGCGGTGCCAGCAGTGCTGAAGTCGCGGCGCTGCAGAGCTTCGTCAACAACCCCGGCTTGCGCGCGATTCGCGTGTCGTCGGTCGAAACCTATACCGATCAACCGCTGCCGGCCAACGCCATTGAGGTCTACCGGGGGGCTGCGGAATACAGTGACTTTCTTCTCAAGTACGTAACGGTCAAATCCTATGACGGCTAGAAGCGAAACCATTGCGATCGACATCGACGATGAACAGATGAGCGGAACCTTCCTCAGCCCCAAATCGAAAGTCCCGGGTGTGCTTTTCGTACACGGCTGGGGCGGTAGTCAGGAGCGCGACCTGGAGCGCGCCAAAGGCATCGCCGGGTTGGGTTGCGTGTGCCTGACATTCGACTTGCGCGGCCACACCGGCGGGACCGGTATTCCGTTGTCCCGGGTCACCCGCGAAGACAACCTGCGTGACCTGCTGGCGGCCTACGATCGACTGCTCGCCCATCCGGCGCTCGACACGTCTGCGATCGCCGTGGTCGGCACCAGTTATGGTGGTTATCTGGCGGCGATCCTGACGTCCTTGCGCCCGGTGCGCTGGCTGGCGCTGCGGGTGCCAGCGTTGTATCGCGACGACTTTTGGCACACACCCAAGCGTGAACTGGACAAGCTCGATCTGCGCGATTACCGCAGCAGGCGGGTCAGCGCCGACAGCAATCGCGCACTGCATGCCTGCTCGCAATTCACCGGGGATGTGTTGCTGGTGGAGTCCGAGACCGACGCCTATGTGCCTCACGCGACCATCATGAGTTACCGCGCGGCGTGTCAGCAGACCCACTCGCTGACTCACCGGATTATCGACGGCGCCGATCACGCCTTGAGCGAGCCGGTCTCACAACAGGCGTACACCTCAATCCTGGTGGGCTGGATCACGGAAATGGTGGTGGGTGAGCGGTTGAGCATTATTCAGTCGAGTTGAGGATTGCGGTGTTCTTGCGATCATTCGCGAGCAAGCCCGCTCCCACATTGATCGCGTTCAGGCAGGCAATGCGGATCAAATGTGGGAGCGGGCTTGCTCGCGAAAGCGGCATCCGTTTCAACCAATCTCTCAAGAAGGTTTCTTCTGGATCCGCAACGACCTGGCCTTGGCTTCCACCACCAGGTACATCACCACGGTAATCAGCAGCGGCAGCAGGAAATAGATCGCCCGATACGCGAGTAACCCCGCCACCAGACTTCCCCGCGAGGCCTCGTGTTGCAGCAACGCCACGAACACCGCCTCCAGCACGCCAAGCCCGGCCGGAATGTGGGTGATGACCCCGGCAATGGCGCTGATCAGCAACACGCCAAGCACCAGCGGATAGTCCAGTTTGCTCGGTAGCAGGGTGAAGATCACCGCCGCCATCAGCGACCAGTTCAGTGCGCCGAGGGCCAGTTGCAGGACTGCCATGTGCAGCGACGGCAGGTTGATTTCCACGCCGCGAATCGACCATTCCCGTCGCCTGGAAAACCGACAGGCCGCCAGATAACCCGCGCTCAGCAGCAGCAATAACACGCCCACGCCTTGCAGGGCGTCGCTGCTCAGCTTCCAGCCTGGCGGCATTCGCACCAGTCCGCTGCTGAACACCGTGCCGGCAATCACCATGTAGCCGAACCAGTTGGTCGCCAGGCTCAGCCCGAGGATTTTCGCGATGTTGCTTTTGCTCACGCCGAGCCGCGAATACAGCCGATAACGCATGGCAACCCCGCCGACCCAGGCGCTCAGGTTAAGGTTGAAGGCATAGCTGATGATGCCCACCGGCAGGATCTGTCGCCAGGTCAGCTCCTGTCTGATATAGGTGCGGCCGATCAGGTCGAAACAGGCGTACACCAGAAAACTCAGCAACGTCAGTCCGGACGCGATAATCAGTGTGCGCACTTTGAAATCGGCGAGGGTATCGAGCACTTCGCCCCATTCGATGCGTTGGGCGAGCATTGTGAACAGTACGATCAGCGCCAGAAAAAACAGCATCGTCAGAGGCTTTTTCCAGCGGTGCCAGTGGGATTTTCGCGGCGTGTCGGAGTGAGGGGCAGGCCGCGCATCAGAATGGCTCATGCCTTATCGCTCCCGGTCGGATGAATGAAGGGTTTGAGGCGCGGTTTATGCGCCGGCAGCCAACCGGCCCACGCCGGGAAATGTCGCAGGAAGTGAAACACCAGAAAACCGATGGTCATGTGCCAGACCCGTCCGCGAGGCGCGTTGTCCACCGACATGACCTTGCAGTGGTTGCTGCTCAATTCGTCGAGCCGCTCGAACAGGTCGCGGTTGAAGGCGCGGTCGCGGATCAACACGTTGGCCTCCAGGTTCAGGGCCAGGCTCAGCGGGTCGAGGTTGCTTGAGCCAACGGTGCTCCAGTCCTCGTCGACCAGGGCGACTTTGCCATGCAGGGGACGGTCGCAGTATTCGTAAATCGCTACTCCGGCTCGCAGCAGATAATCGTAGGTCATGCGCGCGGCGAGTCTGGCCACGCGCAAATCCGGCTGGCCCTGAAGAATCAGGCGTACCTCGACCCCTCGGCGCGCCGCGTTGCGGATCTCCCGCAGCAGCCGATAGCCTGGAAAGAAGTAGGCGTTGGCGATTACCACGCGACGTCGGGCACTGCGCACGACCTGCAGGTACACCTCTTCGATATCGCCCGGGTGTTCGCCATTGTCGCGATACACCAGTCGTACCTGACCATCATGATCGCTGACCGCCAGTTCTGCGCGCCTCTGTCTGCGGCGTTGCCACCAGTATTTGGCCCGGGCCGGGCGACCGCTTTGCAGCAAGGCGAAATGATGAATATCGGCCACCGCCGGGCCTTGCACTTCAACCGAATAATCCTGTTTGGCTTCAGGGCCGAAGTCGGCCAAATGGTCGGCGGAAAAATTGATTCCGCCGAGGAACGCAATCGTCCCGTCGACCACCACAATCTTGCGGTGCATGCGGCGGAACCAGTTGGTGCGGATACCGAAGTGACGCGGCGCGGGGTCGAATATTTGCAGGCGCACACCTGCATTACTCAGCGCCGCAAGGTACTCCGTGCTCAGTTCGCCGCAGCCAAAACCGTCGAGGTTGACGGTGATGCGCACCCCGCGTTGAGCCGCTTCAATCAGGATTTTTTGCAGCTCATTGCCGACCTTGTCCTCGAACACAATGAAGGTCTCCAGCAGGATTTCACTCTGGGCCTGGCGCAGCGCTTCAAACACCCGTGGAAAGTATTCCTCACCGTTCTCCAGCAATTGGACCCGGTTGTTACCGTGCCAACCGTATACGACGTTAACAACCGCCGGCTCACGTACGGGCGGCGGTGTGGAAACGTGTTCGATCGTGGTTTTTTCCATCAATGGGCCGGTCATAGCTCGATCTCCACCGATAGCGGTGCATGGTCGGAAAGGTGTGACCAGGGCCGGGCCGCCAGTACTTGCGGATGGCTGGCCTTGAGGTTGCGCACGTAGATGCGGTCCAGGCGCAACGCAGGCAAACGCGCCGGGAAACTACGCGCCGGTTTGCCATGCAACTCGGCAAAGACTTCACGCAAGCCGCAGGGCTTGAGCAGCGCATCAGCGCGCAGGCGCCAATCGTTGAAGTCGCCGGCGACCACCACCGGGGCATCTTCCGGCAACTCTTCCATACGTTGGATCAACAGCCTGAGTTGTGCCTTGCGATGACTTTCGCGAAGCCCCAGATGGACGCAAATGGCATGCACTTCCCGACCATCGCCGGGCATCCGCAGCACGCAATGCAGGATTCCACGGTTTTCATGGCCGCTGATGGAAACGTCGAGGTTGTCGTGGCGAATGATCTGGAACTTCGACAACAGCGCATTGCCGTGATCGCCTGCCGGATAGACCGCGTTGCGCCCATAGGCAAATTGCGGCCACAGGGTATCGGCAAGAAATTCGTATTGTGGCATCGCCGGCCAATTGAGGTAGCGCTGTGGATGATGTTCGTGGGTGCCATGCACCTCCTGCAAAAACACCACGTCGGCGGACACACTGCGCACCGCTTCGCGCAGCTCGGGCAGGATGAAGCGCCGGTTGAGCGCGGTGAAACCCTTGTGGGTGTTGACCGTCAGCACGGTAAAACGGCTCACGGCGCTGATAATTGGCTGCTGTTCATCCGTCGTGCCGACCGGTTCGGGAATGCTCATGGCAGCACTCCTTCGGCAACCGGCTCACCGGGTGCGGTGGCGAGGTCTTTGTCGAGATGCAAACGCTCAAGCAGGCGGCGGGCATCGAAGGGCGCGCGGACTTTGATGTCGTTATCGAAATAGCAGAATATTTCCCGGGCTCTGCGTGTCTTGGGTTTTTGCCGAGGCGCAATCAATTGCGGATCTGCCGGTTGCTGTCCGTGATACCAGGCCTCGATCCGGTCGCCCCAGCGTTTCAGCGCTTGGGGGGTATAACCGCTGGCGTAGAGCTCTTCGGCACCGTGCAGGCGCAGGTAGACGAAATCACTGGTGAGGTCTTCGCGATACGGCCATTTGCCGGCGGTGTCAGCAATGACCAGCGCGGTGTTGTAGCGTTTGAGCAGACGGACGAAAGCGGGATCGACAAAGCTTTCGTGGCGAATTTCCACGGCATGGCGCAGCGGTTTTTTGCCGTAGGCCTTCATGCTGGCGTGACCGTTCAGGCGTGGCTCATGCTGGCGGGCGAGGGCGGCAGCCTGTTCCGTGTCGTGGGGTAATTGTTCGAGAAAGCTTTCGAACAATTCCGGGTCGAATTTAAAGTTGGGTGGAAACTGCCAGAGGATCGGGCCGAGTTTTTCCTTGAGTTCCAGTACCCCGGAGGCAAAGAAATTCGCCAGCGGCTTATGAATGTCCCGCAGGCGCTTGATGTGGGTGATAAAACGCGGCGCCTTGACGCTGAACACGAAGCCCGCCGGGGTTTCGGCGTACCACTGGGCATAACGTTCGGGCCGTTGCAAGGCGTAAAACGATCCATTGATTTCGATGCTGTTCACTGCCCGTGAAGCGAATTGCAATTCGCGCTTCTGGGTCAGCCCCTTCGGGTAGAACTCCCCCCGCCAAGGCGTGTAGCGCCAGCCTGAAATACCAATATGAATCGCCGCCATATCGCCTCCCGTCCTCGGACAGCCCTGTCTTTTGATGACTGTCGGGCGGGCGAGAAAGTTTCGACGGGGCTACGGACGGTAAAAGTTAGACAAAACACCCCAAATCAAATGTGGGAGCGGGCTTGCTCGCGAAAGCGGTGTGTCAGTCACATCAATGCTGGATGTGCCGCAGCTTTCGCGAGCAAGCCCGCTCCCACAGGGTCCGTCAGTGACTGGCGACGATACGTTGTGAACCCTCAGCCGGTTCGACATACACCGGACCCAACCGGTCAAGACGCCCGCTCCAGGCGGTCAGTGCCAGTGCGACCAATACCACCAGGCCGCCGATCCATGCGGTATGGATCAGGCCCATGTGCGCCACGATCAAACCACCGCCCCACGCCCCACCGGCAATGCCGAGGTTGAACGCC
Source organism: Pseudomonas sp. GW822-FHT02E03 (assembly GCF_058802325.1). Classification (NCBI taxonomy): domain Bacteria; kingdom Pseudomonadati; phylum Pseudomonadota; class Gammaproteobacteria; order Pseudomonadales; family Pseudomonadaceae; genus Pseudomonas; species Pseudomonas sp. GW822-FHT02E03. The sequence continues at coordinate 58,952 of NZ_JBXAOA010000007.1, forward strand.
GCAATGTTCAGGCCCGAAGCCACGTCCACCGCATTCGGGGTGTGATGTTCGGCCTGACGCACCACATACACTTGCAGGCCCGGCACGTTGCCGAAAGCAACGGCGCCCCAAACCAGCACGGTGGCCAGGGCCAGCCATGGATTGCCGGCAGTAAACGTCAGCACGAACAGCACGGCGGCGAGCAGGGCGAAGATGATTTTCAGGGCGCTGATCGGACCGTGTTTGTCCGCCAGTTTGCCGCCCCAGATGTTGCCGACGGCCACCGAGATGCCGTAAACCAGCAGCACCAGGCTGACGGTGCTGGCGCCGAAGCCGGAAATGTCCTGAAGAATCGGCGCCAGAAAGGTGAAGGCAATGAACGAGCCGCCGTAACCGACCGCCGTCATGGCATACACCAGCAGCAGGCGCGGCTGCTTGAGCACCTGCAATTGCTGCAACAGCGAAGCCGGTTTGCTGTGGGCGATGTTTTTCGGCACGTAGAGCAGGCTGCCGATGAAGGCGATCACACCCAATGCCGACACCGCGAGGAAGGTTTCACGCCAGCCGAAATGCTGACCGATAAACGTCCCCAATGGCACGCCGGTGACCAGCGCCACGGTCAGGCCGGTGAACATGATGGCAATCGCGCTGGCGGCTTTTTCCTTCGGCACCAGGCTGGTGGCGATGATCGAGCCAATCGAGAAAAACACCCCGTGAGCCAGGCCCGTGACGATCCGCGCAATGATCAGCGACTCGTAGCTCGGCGCTTTCCAGGCCAGCAAATTGCCGAGGGTGAACAGCACCATCAACGACAACAACAGCAATTTGCGTGGGACTTTGCCGGTAAGGGCGGTCAGCACCGGCGCGCCGATAGCCACACCGAGTGCATACAGACTGACCAGCAGACCGGCGGACGGCAGGCTGACACCGAGGTCGGCGCCGATAGTAGGTAACAGGCCAACGATGACGAACTCCGTCGTCCCGATGGCGAAAGCGCTGAGGGTCAGCGCGAGCAAGGCAATGGGCATGGCTGCAACTCCGGTGGATTGATTGATGGAGCGCAGTGTCGGGGTTGGGGGCGTGGGGAAAAATACAGGGATGGGCATTTGATATTTGCGTGCAGGTCAAATATCGAGTGGCGAATGAAACCCCGTGGCGAGGGGGCTTGCCCCCGTTCGGCTGCGCAGCAGTCGTAAACCGGTAAACGCGGGTGTGCCAGAAGAAACCGGTCGGCAGGTTTTGGGGGCGCTTCGCACCCCAACGGGGGCAAGCCCCCTCGCCACAGGTATTTGAGTCGGGCAGGTAATATGCGGTGAGTCGGGCGCCGGATCAGCCGCGAACCCAATGATTTGTGTTGGCGCGGATGACCCCATCGCGGGCAAGCCCGCTCCCACAGTGTTTTCTGTTGTTCACAAATATTGCGTTCACAGAAGATCCCTGTGGGAGCGGGCTTGCCCGCGATGGGGCCGGTCCGGACAACATCAATGCCGGATCAGTTTGCTACGCACCTCGCCACTGGCCTGCTGATCCAGCTCCAGCCAGAACTGCTGCTTGCCGGCGATCTCGGCGGCGGCCGGTATGCCGTCGCGATACACCAGTCGATTGCTCGCCAGCGCCGGCACTTTCGCGCCTGGCAACAGGGTGCCGGCGAGGTTCAGCGGATCCACCCCACACACCGCAATCAGACTCCCATCGTGCGGTCGCCGTCTGACTTCGCGCAGCAATGGAATCGCCTCGGGCAGCGCAAATTGTTCCCCCGCCAGGCCACTGACAAAACGCCCGCCACGAATCTCGCCCCGAGCCTCGAGCCGATGAAATGTGCGCAGCAATTCCCGCCAACTCGGCAACCAGTCCGCCTCACGCTCCAGCAAGCGCCAGAACACCACACCGTAACGGCGCAGCAAGGTCATGGCGATGTGTTCCAGGGTGTCGCTGGGTGTGGGCGCGGGTCGTTGCTTATCCACAATCGGCGCGACAGCACCGCGGCGCAGCAACGCCCAACGTCCGGCATCGTCCATCCCGCCGGAAAACGCTCCGCGTCCGCGTCGGCTGCTGCGATTCTGGCGTTTGCTGGCCGGGGTAATCAGCGCCCGCAGGCCGGCGAAGCTGTCGGCGTTTACCAGCCCGGCACCGACCAGTTCCTGCAAGGCGATTTCCAGTTCCGAGCGCAGCAGATGGGCTTCATGAATCAGCTCATCGAAAAACAGTGCGCCGTGCTGGCTGAGCGCTTCATGGACTTTTTGTGTTTTGGGCGACAGTTCGCTGACCGGCGTCTGTTCGGTCAAGCCGCTCCACAATCCGACCTGACTGCGCGGCAGCAATAGAATCGGCGTGCTGCGCAATGCCGTGCTGGTGCTCTTGTTGCGCGTGGTCAGGCGGGTCCACACCAGTTTGCCGCTGCGGCATAACTCATCCAGCCAGCTCGCCGAATAGTCTTTGAGCCGCGCCGGCAGAATGTCGCTGTCCCACGCCGAAGCGGCGGCGGGGTAGCCTTCGAACTGGCTGATAATCGCCGGCAACACCGCGCGACCCTGGCCTTGGCTCGCGGCGGAAAGATGCTGCCAGTCGAACAGAAAACGCATGAAATCCTGCAGAGCCACTGGCTCGATTTCCCGTCGCAGCCGTTTGACCGTGTAGCGATGAATCCGCGCCAGCAGATGCCGTTCGCACCATTCTTCCTCGCGGGTGCCCGGGGTGAATTGCCCGCGCAGCACATAGCCTTCGCGTTCCAGTTGCGCCAGGGCCTGAGTGACTTGAGTCGGCGGTAAACCAAGCGGTTCGGCAATCGCTTTCAGCGGCAGCGGACCAAACGCGCTGAGCCGCGCGCGGATCACTTCCAGCACTGCTTCGTCCGGCTCCCAGGTTTCATCGAAACCGGGCAACGCCTCTAACGGTGGAACCAATGTGGCCTGTGGATAAATCGCCCGCAGGCAGGTCAGTCGCTCCAGCGCCAGCCACAGCGATTGTTCGGCGTTGATCTGCAAACGGCTGGCGCGACCACTGTCGGCCAGGGTGTTCAGCCAATCGAGCCAATTTGGATTGGCGTGGGCTTCGGCATCGGCGATACACGCCAGGCTCATCAGCGCTTCATGCATTTCATCAACGCTGGTTGGCGTAGGCCAGGCTTCATCACGCACTGCAGTGATCGCGTCGGCGTCCAGCGCACCGAGATCGTCGGTGGACTGCGGATCACTCCAGCGGCGGTTGAGCACTGCCTGAGTGCGGCGCTCTTCCAGCGGCGCATCGTCGAGAAAGGTGTAGGGGCGGGCGCTGAGGATTTCCGCCGCCAGTGGCGAGGGCGCCGGCAGGTCGCGGCTGATCAGGCGAATGTCGCCCTGTTCCATGCGCCGCAGCAATGCCAGCCAGCCTTCGCTGTCCATGGCTTCGTGCAGGCAATCGTCGAGGGTTTGTTCCACCAGCGGATGATCGGGAATCTCGCGCTCGCCGGCGAGGTTTTCCACGCAGGCGATCTGATCGGGAAACACGCTGGCAATCAGGTCTTCGCTTTTCATCCGCTGGATCTGCGGCGGTACTTTGCGTCCACCGCTGTAGCGTGGCAGCGCCAAAGCGACCCCGGCGTTCCAGCGCCAGCGCACGCCGAACAGCGGCGCCTCGAGCACCGCTTGAGTCAGGATATGTTCGGCACTGTTGCTGTGCAGGTAACGCCAGACATCTTCCAGCTCGAAGCTGTGACCGGTGGACAGCGACAGCACGATGGCGTCCTCACTGGCGGCGGCCTGCAATTCGAAGTTGAACGTGCGGCAGAAACGCTTGCGCAGGGCCAGGCCCCAGGCACGGTTGATGCGGCTGCCGAACGGCGAATGGATGATCAGTTGCGTACCGCCGGACTCGTCGAAAAACCGCTCCATCAGCAGCGTGTCTTGCGATGGTAGGGCGCCGAGGGTCAGTCGCGCCCGGGCCAGGTAATCCACCAGTTGCTCGGCACTGGCGAGATTCAAGCCGAGTACGTCGGTCAGCCAGTCGACGGCTGGCTGAAGGTTGCCGGGTGTGGCGCCGAGTCGCTCATCGAGTTGCGCTTGCAGGCGTGCCACGGCGAACGACAGTTCATCACTGCGACCCGGTGCTTCACCGAGCCAGAACGGAATGGTCGGCGGCTGACCCTGGGCGTCTTCGACCCGGACCTTGCCGGTTTCGACCCGCAGGATTCGATACGAGGTATTGCCCAGCTGAAAGATATCCCCGGCGATACTTTCCACCGCGAAGTCTTCGTTGACGCTGCCGATGTTCAGCCCTTGAGGCTCCAGCAAAACGCTGTAGTCGGCGTTGTCCGGAATCGTCCCGCCGCTGGTCACGGCGGTAAGTTTGGCGCCTCGACGACCGCGCAGGGTGCGGCTCACGGCGTCCCGGTGCAGGTAAGCGCTGCGAACACCCAGGCGCCCGTTGTAGCCCTCGGCGAGCATCTGCAGCAGTGCCTGATAGTGCTTTTCGTCGAGCGCGGCGTAAGGCGAGGCTTTTCGCAGCATTTCCAGCAACGCCTGCTCCTGCCATTCCTGGCAGCTGACCTCGGCGATGATCTGCTGGGCCAGCACGTCCAGCGGTGCTTCGGGGATCAGCAGCGTGTCGAGTTCGCCACGGCGCACGCAATCGAGCAGAGCGGCGCACTCGATCAGGTCGTCGCGGGTGGTGGCAAACAATCGGCCCTTGGGCGTGCCGCCGACCTGGTGCCCGGAGCGGCCGACCCGTTGCAGAAACCCGGCAATCGAGCGTGGCGAAGCGATCTGGCACACCAGGTCGACGTCGCCGATATCGATCCCCAATTCCAGCGAAGCGGTAGCGATCAGCACTTGCAGCTCGCCGCGCTTGAGCCGTTGCTCGGCGTCGAGACGAAACTCCTTGGCCAGGCTGCCATGGTGGGCGGCAACGGCCTCCTTGCCGAGGCGTTCGCTCAAGTGTCGACTCAGACGTTCGGCCAGACGTCGGGTGTTGACGAAAATCAGCGTGGTCCGGTGTTCACGGGCGAGGGCGGCGAGTCGGTCATAGACCAGTTCCCAGATGTCGTTGGCCATTACCGCCGACAACGGCACGGGCGGCACCTCTATATCGAGATCCCGTGGACGGGCGTGGCCGATGTCGATGATTTCGCAGTCGCGATCACGGCCAACCAAAAAGCGCGAGACCGCTTCGATGGGTTTTTGCGTGGCGGACAAGCCGATACGCACCAGCGGTTGCGAGCAGAGCGCCTGCAAACGCTCCAGGCTCAGGGCCAGGTGACTGCCACGCTTGCTGGCGGCAATGGCGTGGATTTCATCGACGATCACCGTGTGGGTGGTACCGAGCATTTGCCGGCCGGAGTCGGAGCCGAGCAGCACATAAAGGGATTCCGGGGTGGTCACCAGAATGTGCGGCGCGGTTTTGCGCATGGCCGAGCGCTCTTTTTGCGGCGTATCGCCGGTGCGTACGGCGGTACTGATCGGCACGTCGGGCAGGCCCATCACGCGCAACTGTTCGGTGATGCCGGCCAGCGGGTTTTGCAGGTTGATCCGGATGTCGTTGGACAGGGCCTTGAGCGGCGAAACGTAGACCACCAGGGTTTCGTCGGGCAGGCCGTCCGGGCTCTCCAGGCCACGATGGACCAGATCGTCGAGCACGGCCAGAAACGCGGTGAGGGTCTTGCCGGAGCCGGTGGGCGCGGCTATCAGGGTCGAGCGGCGCTGGCGGATCAACGGCCACGCCCGGGCCTGTGCGGCGGTGGCCGTTGCGAAGGTATTGCTGAACCAGGCGCTGACGGCGGGGTGAAAGCCCGCCAGAGCAGCGTCCGTGGGGATGGGCAGATTCATGTCCTGATTTATGCGGGCGAGTCGGGGAAGATGCAAGTACCGCTCACGACCTTTGCCGGCCTTCAGGGCCCTATCGCGGGCAAGCCCGCTCCCACAGTGTTCTCTGTTGTTCACAAATATTGCATTCACAGAAGATCCCTGTGGGAGCGGGCTTGCCCGCGATGAGGCCAGTAGCAGCACCACAAATCCCCGGGATCTACACTTTACGGATGACGGTTGCGCACTAAACCCGCAAAATGCAACGATTCCGGCAATTATTGAGGACATCGCCTGCGGGCGCTGTCGATAAAGCCATCGTTCCAATCAGACTGGGCCTGCTGACTCTATGCGAATGCGCCTTATGTTACTGGGCGGCGGAAATGCCCTTGGGCAGGCGCTGATTCGCCTCGGTGCGGAGGAAGACATCGGTTTCCTCGCCCCCCGCCCACCACAAGACGGCTGGGACGCCGCGAGCCTGACGCAACTGCTCGACGATACCCGTCCGGATGCGTTGATCAATCTCGCCTACTATTTTGACTGGTTCCAGGCGGAGACCGTCAGCGAGCAGCGTCTGGCCGGGCAGGAGCGAGCCATCGAACGGCTGGCCGAGCTGTGCCAGCATCACAACATTGTGCTGCTGCAGCCGTCGAGTTATCGCGTGTTCGATGGCTCCCGGGCGACCGCCTACAGCGAAAAAGACGAACCGGTACCGCTGGGTCTGCGCGGTCAGGCCTTGTGGCGAATCGAGCAAAGCGTGCGCGCCACCTGTCCGCAGCATGTGTTGCTGCGTTTCGGCTGGCTGCTCGATGACAGCCCCGATGGCACCCTCGGGCGGTTCCTGGCCCGGGCCGAGAAAGCTGAAGAACTGCTGATGGCCGATGACCGTCGCGGTAATCCGACGCCGGTGGACGATGCTGCCCGGGTGATCATTTCGGTGCTCAAGCAACTCGATTGCGCAGCGCCACTGTGGGGCACTTACCACTACGCCGGGCATGAGGCGACCACGCCGCTGGCACTGGGGCAGGCGATTCTTACCGAAGCGCGCGCCCTGCACCCGTTGGCCATCGAAGCGCCGACCGCCCAGGCTCACGCCGCGCGGCCCGACGCCGCCGAAGAACCGCAACACGCGGTGCTGGCCTGCAAGAAAATTCTGCACACTTTCGGGATCAAGCCCCGCGCCTGGCGCGCGGCACTCCCGGGCTTACTGGATAGGTTTTATCGTCATGGCTGAAGGCCCTGTTTTAATCACCGGCGGTGCCGGTTTCATCGGTTCGCACCTGACCGATGCCTTGCTCGCCAAAGGTCACTCGGTGCGTATTCTCGATGACCTCTCCACCGGTAAACGCAGCAACCTGCCGCTGGACAATCCCCTCGTCGAACTGATCGTGGGCGACGTCGCCGATGCTGCACTGGTGGCGCAGGCGATGGTCGGTTGCAGCGCGGTGGCGCACCTGGCCGCGGTGGCCTCGGTGCAAGCTTCGGTGGATGACCCGGTCAAAACGCATCAGAGCAATTTCATCGGTTCGCTGAATGTCTGCGAAGCCATGCGTCAAACCGGCGTCAAACGGGTGCTGTTCGCGTCCAGCGCGGCGGTCTACGGCAATAATGGCGAAGGCGAGTCGATCGACGAAGACACGCCCAAGGCACCGTTGACCCCGTACGCCGCGGACAAATTGGCGAGCGAGCATTACTTCGATTTCTATCGTCGCCAGCACAGTCTGGAGCCGGTGATTTTCCGCTTCTTCAATATCTTCGGCCCGCGCCAGGATCCGTCCTCGCCATATTCCGGGGTGATCAGCATATTCAGCGAGCGCGCGCAGAAAGGCTTGCCAATCACCGTGTTTGGCGATGGCGAACAGACTCGGGATTTTGTCTATGTCGAGGACCTGGTGGGCGTGTTGGTGCAAGCCATCGAGAAACCGCAGGTCGAAGTCGGCGCGGTGAATGTCGGCTGGAATCAGGCTACGACCCTTAAGCAAATGCTTGAAGCCCTTGAAGCTGTGGTCGGCGAGCTGCCGCCCGTGAGCTACGGCCCGGCGCGTTCCGGTGACATCCGCCATTCACGGGCGAACAACCGACGTTTGCTGGAGCGGTTTACCTACCCGCAGCAGACGCCGATGAGTGTCGGCCTGGCACGGTTGCTGGGGCACTGAGGTTAGATCGTTCCCATGCTCCGCGTGGGAATGCAGCCAGGGACGCTCCGCGTCCCAAGAGCGGACGCGGAGCGTCCGGTGAGGCATTCCCACGCGGAGCGTGGGAACGATCAATGAAAAAGGCGCCTGTCGAGGCGCCTTTTTTTGCAGCGGGTGTTTAGAACTTGTAACCCAAACCCACCATGTAAATGAACGGGTCCACATCAACGTCGACCTTGGCCCGGGTGCCCGGTGCGACGGCGTTGTTTTCCACGGTCGCGGTGGTGTCGATGTCGATGTAGCGCACTTGGGCGTTGATCATTACGTTGTCGGTCAGCATGTAGTCGGCACCGACCTGCCAGGCCAGACCCCAGGAACTGTCCGCCTTGAAGTTACTGAAACCGTTGGCGGCGGCTTCGCTGCTGACGTGTTCGTCGTAGATCCAGGTGTAGTTGATACCGCCGCCGATGTACGGCTGGAACGCGGACTTGGAATCGAGTGGGTAGTAGACCAGGCTCAGGGTCGGCGGCAGGTGTTTGAGCGTGCCGAGTTTGCCGTTGGCGGCGCCGAGCGCGGTGCCTTTGAGCTTCACGTCATGCTCGAACGGCGAGGCCGCGAGCAGTTCGATTCCCAGGTTGTTGGTGATCATGTAGGCGAAGTTCAGACCCAGTTGCGTGTCGCTGCTCATGGTGGCCTTGCCACCCAGATCGGCGCCCTTCAGCGGGCCTTGATCGACCTTGACGCTGGAACTGTCGGCATCCGGGTTGACGGTGATCGCACCGGCCCGAACGAGGATGTCACCGGCGGTGTGAGCATGGGCGAGCGGGGCTGCGAGCGCGAGGGCGAACAGCGAAGCGCAGAGCAAGGACTTGTGCATGGGGGGCTCCAAAGGACGTTAAAAATGTTCGATGTCCAATGGTAGGGATCCAACTGATACGGTCTTTTGACTCAGCTCAATGAAACAGTGATGGCCTTGATTTTTGCGGAACCTTTGATGGCCTCTTCGCGGGCAAGCCTCGCTCCTACGGGGCTTGCGTGGCCTCTGTAGGAGCGAGGCTTGCCCGCGAAGGTGTCCTCACTATCAAAACATAACTACCGGTCACTGCGGCAGTTCATACGCATAAATCTTGTCCGCCTCCATCTGATACCCGGCATCTGCCAACTCGCTGGTGGATGCTTTCACCTGCAACGAACCTTCGATCCAGTACGGCTGATACAGCTCATCAAGCTTCACGCCGACTTCGCTTTTGACATGCACGATCTGGTTCGACGGTGGCGGCGGTACATGGATGCAGGCGCCGAAATATGGCACCAGCAGAAACTCCGTGGTACGACCTTCTTCACTGACTTCCAGCGGCACGATGTACCCCGGTAAACGAATGTTCTTGCCGTCGAGGCTCTTCACCACCGGCGCGTTCGGCATGTCCTGCTTGGCCGCTGGCGCCGATTCTGCGGACAACGCATCGCTCATCTTCGACAGGTCATGCAGGGGCGTCATGTTCGGCACTTCTGGCGCCGCATCCGGCGGGATCATCTCCGACCAGGTCAGGTCTTTTGGCTCGGCCGCCCACAGCGGAAGGGCAACCAGCATCAATAGCGCAAGCACAGCGCGGGGCATCATTAATGTCCTCATAGTCGGATTGACAGGCCATCGGCCAAGGATTGGCGATACGCGCGCCAGGCCGGCACGCTGCCCATCAGCAGCGCGGCGATCAGGATGCCACCGAGCAGCGTCCATTCATATTCACTTGGCCAGGCCAGCGGCAAGTACAAGCCATAATTCGCCTGCACGTAACCCTGCGCCACAGCGATGCACACATACAACAGCGCCACACCGGCAATCACCCCGGACAACGCCAAGGCAAAGGCTTCCAGCACCAGCAAGGTCGCAATATGCCACGGCCGCGCGCCCACCGAACGCAGAATCGCCATCTCGCGGCGCCGCTCGTTGAGGCTGGTGAGGATCGCCGTGAGCATGCCGATCAACCCGGTCAGTACTACGAACAGCGAGACGACGAACAAGGCTTTTTCCGCCGTGCTCATCAAACTCCACAGCTCCTGCAATGCCACACCCGGGAGGATCGCCAGCATCGGTTCGCCACGGAATTCGTTGATCTCCCGTTGCAGCGCAAACGTCGAAATCTTGCTGTTGAGGCCGAGCATGAACGCGGTGATCGCTTGCGGCGTCAGGTCCATGTTGCGCGCCTGGTCGGCACTGATCCGCCCGTTGCCACGTGCCGGAACGCCGTTGTGCCAGTCGACGTGAATCGCTTCCATGCCGCCGAGGCTGATGTGCAGCGTGCGGTCCACCGGGGTGCCGGTGCGTTTGAGAATGCCGACCACGGTGAACGGTTTGTCGTCGTGTTTGACCAGGCTGATCACCGCTACGCCATGGGCCAACACCAGTTTGTCGCCGAGCTTGTAATGCAGTGCATTGGCCACTTCGGCGCCGAGCACCACTTCGAACGGATCGCTGGCGAAGGCACGGCCGTCGGCCAGTTCGAGGTGCTGTTGATGGCCGTACTGGTAATGCTCGAAGTACGCCTCGGTGGTGCCCATCACCCGATATCCGCGATGGGAATCGCCGAGGGACATCGGGATCGCCCACTTCACTTTCGGGTTGTTGGCGAAATGTTCGAAGCTGTCCCAGCGGATGTTGTTGGTGGCGTTGCCGATGCGGAACACCGAATACAGCAGCAGATTCACCGAGCCGGAACGCGCGCCGACGATCAGGTCGGTGCCGCTGATGGTGCTGGCAAAACTGGCCTTGGCCTCGGTGCGCACCCGCTCCACGGCCAGCAGCAGGCAGACCGACAGGGCGATGGCGAACGCGGTGAGGATCGCGGTGAAGCGACGGTTAGCCAGGCTGGCCATGGCTAGACGAAACAAATACATCTCAAACCTCGGACGGGGTGGCGGCGCGATTGAGATCGGCCAGCGACAGGTGGCGATCGAACAGCGGCGCGAGGCTCTGGTCATGGCTGACGAACAACAGGCTCGACCCGGCTTCGCGGCATTCGGCGAACAGCAGGCGAATGAAGTTCTCGCGGGCGTCGTAGTCCAGCGCCGAGGTCGGTTCGTCGGCGATCACCAGTTCCGGCTGACCGATCAACGCACGTGCGGCGGCGACCCGTTGCTGCTGGCCGATGGACAGCGAATCGGCGCGGCGGCTGAGGATGTTTTCATCCTTCAGGCCCAAGTGGGCGAGCAGGGTGGCCGCGGCTCGATCGACGCTGCCGTGGCGCTGTTTCGCCCGTTCGGCACGCAGTTTGGAGAAGTGGCAGGGCAACTCGACGTTCTCGCGTACCGAGAGAAACGGCAGCAAGTTGAACTGCTGGAAGATGTAGCCGGTGTGATCGACGCGGAAGTGGTCGCGGGCACCGGCAGAGAGTTCGGTCAGCTCCTGGCCAAGCAGGCGAATGCTGCCGCGATCTGGCTTTTGCACGCCACCGAGCAGGCCGAGCAGGGTGGTCTTGCCACTGCCGCTGGGGCCTTTGAGGAACAGGGTTTCACCTGGCATAAGACGAAACGCCGGGATGTCCAGCAGTGGCGGATGACCGGGCCAACTGAAGCCCAGGTCGGACAGTTCGATGAGTGCTTGGGTCATGTGAAACCGGTCAGGTTGGTGGTGAACCCTGTGGGAGCGGGCTTGCTCGCGAAAGCGGTATTTCAGTCACATCATTGCTGTATGTGCTGCCGTCTTCGCGAGCAAGCCCGCTCCCACATTGGATTGGTGTGTCGGATCAGAATTTCAGGGCTGCAGCCTTGGCTGTTACTTCAACCCCTTGCTGCCCGCTCGGGCTGATCAGTTGTACCTGAATCTTCTGGGTGGCCGGGAATGTGTTGAAGATATTCGCCAGGTCCAGGGTCTTCAGCGCGCCCGGGGCCGAGCAGCTGAGTTGGTAATGGGCGTGGATCTCGCTGTGGTCATGGTGGTGCTCGTGACCGTCCTTGTCCGCTTCGTCGTGGTCATCGTCGGCATCCGGTTTGTCACCGAACAGCGGGCTTTCCAGTTCCTGAGTCGCGACCACGCAACCGGCGGCTTTTGGCAGGTTGAACAGCACCAGCGGTTTTTCCAGCTGCGTGCGGACGGCGGCGACTTTGGCCTTGTCGGCGTCAGTGGTGGCGGCGTGTTCGAAACCCACCAGGTTCATCGCCGGGCTTTCCAGCTCCAGCTCCAGAGTCTGGCCATCCAGCGCCGCATTCAGGCGACCGACGCCATGTTCGTGGGCGCTGAGGCTGCCATGTTCATCATGATCGTGATCATGCTCGACCGCCGCATGGGCGACAGCCAGCGGCAACAAGGCAAACGGCAAAGCGAGCAGCAGACGGCGCATGACGGGTCTCCGGAAAGTAAAATGAAAAGTTTGTTATGTAATCTTATAACGAAAGTGCGGAGAGTTTGACCGTCTGCTTGGCGTTGCGCAAGACCCATGGGAGCATGCGAGTCAGGTATGGCAGGAGCAGACTTATGTTGCGAATACGCGGAAGCATCGGCGACTGGCCGGTGGATTTGACGCTGGAACTGGATGAAGGCGACTGGGCGCAGCTCGGTGCGCAGTTGCAGGCAGCAAAACCGGAGGCGAGTGTTGCGCCCGCCAAACCGGTGAATCAGGACGATGCGCTGTGGCAGATCGCCCAAGAGTTGCTGCGCAAGGCCGGACAATTGAGCGGGCCGGATTTGCTGGAGCAGCTGGAAGGGCTGACCGGCAGCGCAGCGGCGGGCAAGCGCTTGTTGGTGCGCTTGCGCCACTGTGCAGACGTCAAAGTGGTGAGCGGCGGGGATACACCGCTGTACCACTGGATCGAGCCTGCGTAGGAATCGGGTTCACACGGACGGATCGAGTAAGCCGCAAAAAAGATCGCAGCCTGCGGCAGCTCCTACGCGGGATCTGTATTCCCCTGTAGCTGCCGAAGGCTGCGATCTTTTGATCTTAATAGAGCGCAGCAAACAACTTGCGACGGTACGTGGTCACCAGCGGGTGATCGTTGCCCAGCAGTTCGAACACTTGCAGCAAGGTCTTGTGCGGCAAGCCTTCGCTGTAGCTGCGATTGCGGATGAACAGCTTCAGCAAGGCATCCAGCGCCGCGTCGTATTGCTGACGGGCCAGTTGCTGGATAGCCAGTTGATAGACAGCCTCATCGTCCTGCGGATTTTTCGCCAGACGGGCTTTCAGGTCTGCCGCGTCCGGCAAATCCCTGGCCTGACCGAGGAACTGGATCTGCGCCTTGGCGCCAGCCAGGGCAGCCTTGTGCTCATCGGTCTTGACCGCGTCGAGCACGATTTGCGCTTCACCCAGTTCGCCGCGCTCAGTCAGGCAGCGGGCGTAGAGAATCAGCGCCTTGGCGTTGGTGTTGTCTTCAGCCAGCAGTACTTTGAGCGTGGCTTCGGCGTCGGCGAAACGGCCGTCATCGAACAGCGTCTGAGCCTGTTCGAACGGGTCGGCCGCAGCGGGCGGCGGCATTTGCACGTGGGGCTCGAGCATGGTGCGCACTGCCGACTCCGGTTGTGCACCGGCAAAACCGTCCACCGGTTGACCATCCTTGAACAGCACCACAGTCGGCAGGCTGCGAATGCCGAAGCGCGCAACAATGTCCTGCTCGATGTCGCAGTTAACCTTGGCCAGCAGCAACTCGCCCTGATAGCTCTCGGCGATGGTTTGCAGCATTGGCATCAAGGCCTTGCACGGCGCACACCATTCGGCCCAGAAATCCACCAGCACCGGTTTGTGAAAAGAGTTCTCGATCACCGACTGGTCGAAATCGGCAGTCGTGGCGTCGAAAATGTACGGCGTTTCCTGACTCATGGGGGATCTCGTAAAAGCGTGGATGTGGTCACTATAAGGCTTGGTGGGGGGTGGCTGAAAGCGGGGTGGCCATTGAGTGATGCGCTGCCTGACGGGACGTCTTCGCGGGCAAGCCACGCCGCGCGTGATAGAGGCTCACATGCCGAAACTCTTCGGGTTCGGCCAGATCCGGCAAGGTCATTGCCTCCAGCATTTCAATGCGCTGATACAACGGATGGCGAAAATCGCGCACCCGCGAATCCGCCACCAACGCTTCCCGGCCACGGCTGAGAAACTCGTCGAGCAACGGCAGGTTTGCCCGGTCGTACAACACGTCGGCCACCAGAATCAGATCAAACCGATCGGCCTCGGTGAAAAAGTCCGTCGAGTAGCTGAGCTGCACGCCATTGAGTTCGGCGTTCGCCCGACACGCGGCAATCGCCAACGGGTCCAGGTCACAGGCCACCACTTCCAGTGCCCCGGCTTTCACCGCCGCAATCGCGGCCACCCCGGAGCCGGCGCCGAAATCCAGCACCCGTTTACCTTCGACCCATTGCGGGTGCTCGGCGAGATAACGCGCCACGGCCAGCCCACTGGCCCAGCAGAAACTCCAATATGGCGGTTCGTGAAGAATGCGCCGGGTTTCTTCCGGGCTGAAGGCGCGATCCATATTGTCGCCATCGATCAGCCACAGTTTCAGTTCGGTGCCGGGTAACTCACAGGCTATAAGCTGTGCATCCCCAAGCAGCTCACCTAACGCCTGTTGCAGGTCGAGCGGTGCAATCATGGCGCTTTGACGAATTGCAGCTGACCCAATGCCTGGGTGGTTGGCTGTGTGATCATTTGCGCCGGCAGATGCAGAATCAACTGCCCGGACTGGCTGGCGCGGCCGCGAAGTTCGACGCGGGCGCCGGCCGGAAAGGATTCAGGGTTGAAGCGCAGGCGAAACGGCAACACTTGATTGGTACCGATCAGGTTGGCACTGGCGAGCAATAGTTGCGGACGATCCTTTTCGTCGATCACCAGCAACGCCAGTTCGACTTCGGCATCGGCCGGCACGCCCAGCAGGGTGCCACTGATTTCACGTTGGTAAGCCGGCAGCGGACCGAGCTCGGCCGATGCCTTGGCTTTCTTCTGCGCCTGTTGCGGTGCAGGGCCGGGCGTTGGCGGCTGGGGCTTGGGCGCATCGCTGCCACAGGCCACCAACAGGCTGAAAAGACTGAGCAAAATGAGTGGTCGTAAAGACATTGGCGGCTCCAGCAAACGAAATCCATAAACAGCCAGTCTGTATACCGCAAACCCTATGGCTTGTCTTGCCACGGGGATGCGCTACCATGGCCCTCCCATTTTTTGTTGCCTGCCACCATGCACTGTCCCTTCTGCGGTGCCAACGACACCAAGGTCATCGACTCGCGTCTGGTCGCCGAGGGCGAACAGGTGCGCCGCCGGCGTGAATGCCTGGCCTGCGGCGAACGTTTCACGACGTTCGAAACCGCTGAACTGGTGTTACCGCGCCTGATCAAAACCGACGGCAGTCGCCAGCCGTTCGACGAAGAAAAACTGCGTGCCGGCATGCAGCGGGCGCTGGAGAAGCGCCCGGTGAGTGTCGAGCGCCTCGAATCGTCGCTGGTGCACATCAAACACAAGCTGCGCGCCACGGGCGAGCGCGAGGTCAAATCCCTCGTGGTCGGCGAACTGGTGATGGCCGAGCTGAAGAAGCTTGATGAAGTCGCCTATATCCGCTTCGCTTCGGTGTACCGACGCTTCCAGGACCTCAACGAGTTCCGCGAAGAGATCGATCGCCTCGCCCGTGAGCCGGTGAAAGAATGACCACCTCCCCCGAACAAGCCATCCTCGACGCGCATTACATGGCCCGGGCCCTGGAACTGGCGCGCAAAGGTCATTACACGACGCATCCCAACCCCCGGGTTGGCTGCGTGGTGGTGCGTGACGGGCAGATTGTCGGCGAAGGCTGGCATGTGCGCACCGGTGAGCCCCACGCCGAAGTCCACGCCCTGCGCGCCGCTGGCGACAAGGCGCGGGGCGCCACGGCTTACGTGACGCTTGAACCTTGCAGCCACCACGGCCGTACACCACCCTGCGCGGATGCATTGGTGAATGCCGGTGTGGCGCGCGTCGTTGCGGCGATGCAGGACCCGAACCCGGAAGTCGCCGGTCGCGGTCTGCAGCGCCTGGCCCAGGCCGGTATCGCCACTGAAAGCGGCGTGCTGGAAGGCGAGGCGCGCAAGCTCAATCAAGGCTTCCTCAAACGCATGGAACATGGCTTGCCGTTCGTGCGGGTCAAGTTGGCGATGAGCCTCGACGGTCGCACGGCGATGGAAAGTGGCGAGAGCCAGTGGATCACCGGGCCGGCGGCGCGTTCGGCGGTACAGCGTTTGCGCGCCGAGGCCAGCGTGGTGCTGACTGGCGCCGACACGGTACTGGCGGACAACGCGCGTTTGACCGTGCGTGCCGACGAGTTGGGTCTGGACGCTGAACAAACGGCCTTGGCCATGAGCCGTCCGCCGCTTCGCGTGCTGATCGACGGTCGCCTGCGGGTGCCGCTGAATGCACCGTTCTTCAAGGCCGGTCCGGCACTGGTCGCCACGTGTGTCGCGGTGGAAGAACAATACGCCAACGGCCCGGAATGCCTGATCGTGCCGGGCGATGATGGCCAGGTCGATCTGCATCAGTTGCTGGTCGAACTCGCCAATCGTGGCGTCAATGACGTGCTGGTCGAGGCCGGCCCACGACTGGCTGGCGCATTTGCCCAGCTCGGGCTGGTGGACGAATTCCAGATCTTCATCGCCGGCAAGTTTCTCGGCTCCTCGGCCCGACCCTTACTGGACTGGCCACTGGCGCAGATGAAAGACGCGCCCGAGCTCAAAATCACCGAAATCCGTGCGGTTGGCGATGACTGGCGAGTCACTGCCATCCCTGTGCCATCGGCGAGCGTATAATTCCTGGCCATTGCTCTAGCGCTGGCTCTGTTCTCGAGGAGGACTCCATGTTTACCGGCATCATCGAATCCATCGGCAGTATTCGTGCATTGACCCCAAAAGGCGGAGATGTGCGGGTCCACGTAGAAACCGGCAAGCTCGACCTGAGCGACGTCAAACTGGGCGACAGCATTGCGGTCAATGGCGTGTGCCTGACCGCGGTTGAATTGCCGGGCAATGGCTTTGCGGCGGACGTCAGTCGCGAAACTCTCGACTGCACCGCCATGAATGACCTGAAAAGCGGCAGCCCGGTGAACCTGGAAAAAGCCCTGACCCCGACCACGCGTCTGGGTGGGCATCTGGTCAGCGGTCACGTCGATGGCGTGGGCGAAGTGGTTGCCCGCACCGAAAATGCTCGCGCTGTGGAGTTCCGCATCCGTGCCCCGAAAGACCTGGCCAAGTACATCGCCCATAAAGGCTCGATCACCGTCGACGGCACCAGCCTGACCGTGAACGCAGTCGATGGCGCCGAGTTCTTGCTGACCATCATTCCGCACACCTTGAGCGAAACCATTATGGCGTCGTACCAGCCGGGTCGCCGGGTGAATCTGGAAGTCGACTTGCTGGCCCGTTATCTGGAGCGCCTTCTGCTCGGCGACAAGGCTGCAGAGCCCACATCCAGTAACATCACTGAAAGCTTTCTGGCCGCCAACGGCTACCTCAAATCCTGAAGCTCAAATTTCGAAAGAAGGGGGGTGCCTTGTGGCGCTCAATAGCATCGAAGAACTGGTTGAAGACATCCGCCAAGGCAAGATGGTCATCCTCATGGATGACGAAGACCGCGAGAATGAAGGCGACCTGATCATGGCCGCCGAGTGCTGCCAGCCTGAACACATCAACTTCATGGCCAAGCACGCCCGTGGCCTGATCTGCATGCCGATGAGTCGCGAGCGCTGCGAACTGCTCAAGCTGCCGTTGATGGCGCCACGCAACGGTTCCGGTTTCGGCACCAAGTTCACCGTGTCCATCGAAGCCGCCGAAGGCGTGACCACCGGTATCTCCGCGGCCGACCGTGCGCGCACCGTGCAAGCCGCTGCCGCCAAAGACGCCAAGGCTGAAGACATTGTCAGCCCCGGCCACATCTTCCCGCTGATGGCACAGGCCGGCGGTACGCTGGCCCGCGCCGGTCATACCGAAGCGGCCTGCGACCTGGCGCGCATGGCCGGTTTCGAGCCGAGCGGTGTGATCTGCGAAGTGATGAATGACGACGGCACCATGTCCCGTCGCGCTGAACTCGAAGCGTTTGCCGCCGAACACAACATCAAGATCGGCACCATCGCCGACCTGATTCACTACCGGATGATCCACGAACGTACCGTTCAGCGGATTGCCGAGCAGCCGCTGGACAGCGAATTGGGCCAGTTCAACCTGGTGACCTACCGTGATTCGGTGGAAGGCGACGTGCACATGGCTCTGACCCTGGGCACCGTGTGCGCCGAAGAGCCGACGTTGGTTCGGGTTCACAACATGGACCCGCTGCGTGACCTGTTGATGGTCAAGCAACCCGGCCGCTGGAGCCTGCGCGCCGCCATGGCTGCGGTTGCCGAGGCTGGCAGCGGCGTGGTGCTGTTGCTCGGTCACCCGCTCGATGGCGACGTATTGCTGGCGCACATTCGCGAAACCGCGGATCACAGCGCAGTGAAAAAACCGACCACCTACAGCATCGTCGGTGCCGGTTCGCAGATCCTTCGCGACCTTGGCGTGCGCAAAATGCGCCTGATGAGTGCGCCGATGAAATTTAATGCGATATCCGGTTTCGATCTGGAAGTTGTAGAATACGTGCCCTCCGAATAATGACCGGCAATTTGCGGGCCTGTATTCGCGGTTAACACATCACTGAGGGACGCGTAGAAAACGCGTCCCGGCTCTTTAAGAGATCTAACGAATGACCCTGAAGACCATCGAAGGTACCTTCATCGCCCCTAAAGGCCGCTACGCTTTGGTAGTGGGCCGTTTCAACAGCTTCGTCGTTGAAAGCCTGGTCAGCGGTGCAGTTGATGCCCTGGTTCGCCATGGCGTGAGCGAAAGCGACATCACCATCATCCGTGCGCCTGGCGCCTTCGAAATCCCGCTGGTTGCGCAAAAAGTCGCTCAGAAGGGCGAGTTCGCGGCAATCATCGCCCTGGGCGCAGTCATTCGTGGCGGTACTCCGCACTTCGAATACGTGGCGGGCGAATGCACCAAGGGCCTGGCCCAGGTGTCCATGGAGTTCGGCGTACCGGTCGCTTTCGGCGTACTGACCGTTGATTCCATCGAACAAGCCATCGAACGTTCCGGCACCAAGGCCGGTAACAAAGGTGCTGAAGCTGCCCTGTCCGCCCTGGAAATGGTCAGCCTGCTGGCGCAGTTGGAGGCCAAGTGATTAGCGACGAAAGTGATCGTTTCAACCCGCGCGATCCAAAGCCTGCGGATGCCGGCAAGCCATCGAAAAGCGTCAAGCGTCGCGAAGCCCGTCAGCTCGCGACTCAGGCGCTGTACCAATGGCACATGGCCAAGCAGTCGCTGAACGAGATCGAAGCGCAGTTTCGGGTCGATAACGATTTCAGCGATGTCGACGGCGCCTACTTCCGTGAAATCCTGCATGGGGTTCCGGCACAGAAGGACCGGATCGACGCCGCACTGGCGCCATGCCTGGACATCACCATCGAAGAGCTGGACCCGGTTGAACTGGCCGTTCTGCGCCTGTCCACCTGGGAGCTGCTCGAGCGCGTTGATGTGCCATACCGCGTTGTGATCAACGAAGGTATCGAACTGGCGAAAGTCTTCGGTTCCACCGACGGCCACAAGTTCGTCAACGGTGTGCTCGACAAGCTGGCCCCGCGTCTGCGTGAAGCTGAAGTGAAGGCGTTCAAGCGCTGATCGGCGCTTGGAATGTCGACACGAAGCCATGGGCGAGTTTGAGCTGATCCGCAATTTCTTCGCCGCCGCGCCTTGTGCGCAGGGCGGCGAAGGCGTTGCCCTTGGGATTGGTGATGACTGCGCCTTGCTGGCTGTTCCTCCCGGGGAACAGTTGGCGATTTCCACCGACACGCTCGTGGCCGGTGTGCATTTCGCAGATCCCTGTGACCCGTTTCTGCTCGGTCAGCGCTCGCTGGCTGTGGCCGTCAGTGATCTGGCCGCCATGGGCGCCGCTCCCATTGCCTTTACCCTTGCCCTGACCTTGCCGACGGTGACCACCGATTGGCTGGAAGCCTTCGCCCGTGGTTTGAACCTCATGGCGCAAAATTGCGGGGTGGCGCTGGTGGGTGGCGATACCACCCGCGGGCCGTTGAGCCTGACCATGACCGTGTTCGGTCGGGTGCCGGCCGGTCTGGCGTTGACCCGCAGTGGCGCTCAACCGGGCGATTTGCTCTGCGTGGGCGGAGAGCTGGGTAACGGCGCGGGCGCATTGCCGCTGGTGCTCGGCCAGCGAATGGCTGAACCGGCCATCGCTGATCCGTTGCGTGCCCATTACTGGTCGCCGCAACCGCAGCTGGCGTTGGGCCAGGCGTTGCGCGGCAGAGCCACTGCGGCGCTGGATATCTCCGACGGGCTGCTCGCCGACTGCGGGCACATTGCCCTGGCGTCGAAAGTCGGGGTTCAGGTGGAGCGCAGTAAGCTGCCGTTGTCGAAGGCGCTGCTGGCCTTCCTCGGTCAGTCTGGCGCTGAGCAAGCCGCCCTGAGCGGCGGTGACGATTACGTGCTGGCCTTCACCTTGCCGCCCGCCGAGTTGCCATCATTGCTGGCGGACGGCTGGCCGATCCATGTGCTTGGGCGGGTCGTAGCGGGGCAGGGCGTGACGTTGCTGGACGCCGACGGACACGACATCACCCCATCAATCCGGGGCTATCAACATTTTCGGGAGACACCGTGACAGATCATCCCAAACAGGTCCCGGCGGAGTTCGTACCGCCGTCGGTCTGGCGCAACCCTTGGCATTTCCTGGCGTTCGGCTTCGGCTCGGGCACCCTGCCAAAAGCGCCGGGCACCTGGGGTTCGTTAGTGGCGTTACCCTTCATTCCGTTGTGGCAGATGCTGCCCGATTGGGGTTATTGGCTGATGCTCGGCATCACCATGCTGTTCGGCTTCTGGCTGTGCGGCAAGGTCGCCGATGATTTGCGCGTGCACGACCACGAAGGCATCGTCTGGGACGAAATGGTCGGGATGTGGATCACCCTGTGGCTGGTACCGGAAGGCTGGTATTGGTTGCTGGCGGGGTTCCTGATGTTCCGCTTCTTCGACATCCTCAAGCCCTGGCCGATTCACTGGATCGACCGGCATGTGCACGGTGGTGTCGGGATCATGCTCGACGACGTGCTGGCAGGCGTATTTGCGTGGTTGGCGATGCAAGGGCTGGTGTGGTTTTTCGTCTGAGGCGCCAAGTGAGAGAACCGGGGATAGCGCGACGCGGGTTGCTGCTGATGGTTTTCGCGCTATTTTGCTCGTTCGCCCAGGCGGGGGATGCACCGACGACGCCGTCCGTGATTCACCTCGCCAGCGAAGCCTGGGAAGACTTTACCGCCGCCGATGGCCATGGTTTGGGCTGGGACGTGTTGCGCGAAGTGTTCGAGCCGGCGGGCGTCAAACTGGATATTCGAACCGAACCGTATACACGCGCCACGGGCCTTGCACAGCGTGGCGAAGTGGACGCTTGTGTCGGTGCCTATCGGGATGAAGTCAGCGACGTGCTCTATCCGCGCTGGAGTTTCGATACCGATCCGATCTATGCACTGGGTCTGGCCAGCAATCCGGCGCCGACCCTGCAAACCCTGGGCAACTATCGATTGGCCTGGGTGCGCGGCTACAAGTACCAGGCTTATCTGCCCAATGTGCAGCGCTATAACGAAGTCGTGCGGCGGACGGGAATTGTGTCGATGCTGACCCACAATCGCGCCGACTATTACATCGATGCACTGACAGAAATCGATAACATCGTTAGCCGAGCCAAGGACCCGTCGCAGTTTCGCCGCACGCATATCGCGGAATTGCCGCTTTACCTGTGCTTCGCCGATACACCTCGGGCTCGCACCTTGATGGCGCTGTTCGATCAGCGCATGGAAGTATTGGTCAAAAATGGCCGGTTGAAACCGATTTTCGAACGCTGGAAGCAACCCTATCCATTTGAGTCGAACTGAGTACAGCTCTTGTAGCAGCTGGCGCAGCCTGCGTTCGGCGGCGAAGCCGTCGTAAATTCAGGCGCTGCAGTGTGTCAGATTGACCGAGTCGACAGGTTTCACGACGGCTTCGCCGCCGAACGCAGGCTTCGCCAGCTGCTACAGGGATGTATCGCGTCGACCCGATGATCAAACTTTTTGATCGTTATGCCCCATAATTCAGCCTAAGCGTCTGTAGGAACGTGCTGTTACAATGCCGCCTCTGCGAATCTTCAGTACTTATAGATCAGGAGCACACCGGTGCCTGTCGTTTTTGTCGCCGCTTCCAAGCTGCCAACGCCTTTTGCGCAATTCACCATGCATGGCTTTCTCGATGAAGAGAACGGGCGCGAGCACGTAGTACTGAGCCTGGGTGAATTTGCCGACGGTGCTCCGGTACTCGGCCGGTTGCACTCCGAATGCCTGACCGGCGATGCCTTGTTCAGCCAGCGTTGCGACTGCGGTTCGCAACTTGAAGCGGCGTTGCAGGCGATCGCCCGTGAAGGCCGTGGCGTGTTGCTCTACTTGCGTCAGGAAGGTCGCGGCATTGGCCTGCTGAACAAGATCCGCGCCTATGAATTGCAGGACGGCGGTGCCGACACCGTTGAAGCCAACGAGCGTCTGGGTTTCGCCGCCGACCAGCGCGACTACGCCATGTGCCTGCCGATGCTGGAGCACCTGGGCGTGAAGTCCTTGCGTCTGATGACCAACAACCCACGCAAGGTCAAAGCCTTGACCGACATGGGCATCGTGGTTGCCGAGCGCGTGCCGTTGCACACCGGGCACAACCCGCACAACAAACTCTATCTGGCGACCAAGGCGAGCAAGCTCGACCATATGATGGGCAACGAGCATCAGGGCGAGGTTGACCGGGCGTGACCCGCGGTCAGGTACGGCGGCGACTGTCCGTCAACTGGTGGCAATACCTGGCGCTGGCCTTGGTGCCATTGTTCGTGATCAACGGCGTATTCGGCCAGGGCGAGGCGATTGTGCCGGTGCTGGCCATGCCATTGTTTATCGCCGGTGTGGCCTCAATGTTTGTCAGCCTGAAGTTTTTCGGCGGCTACAAACACGCGCTGATCGCCACCCAGAAAGCCCTCGATACCCCTGATGAACCCGACGCCTGGATCGCCCTGGCCGCGAAACGCCGCACCGCGTTTCTGGCGGCCGGCCTGCCCGCCTGGATCGGTGCGCTGGCGGTGTTCGTCGGTCTTGAAGCTGTTCCATTGGTGCTGCTGGCGCTGTCGACCACCGTGCTGTTCTACCTCTACCGTATCCCGCGTCAACTCGGCTGATGCGCAGCATCTGGCTGGCAGTGTCGCTGCTGGCTGTCAGCGGTTCGGCGGCTGCGGTTGAGCGGGTCGTCAGTCTGGCACCGTCGCTTTCCGAGATTGTCGTTGAGCTGAACTCGGCTGACCTTCTGGTCGGTGTGCTGGATGCTGGCGAACGTCCCGCTGACCTCAAAGACATTCCTTCTGTTGGCAACTACGGTCAGTTGGACATGGAGCGATTGCTCAGCCTCAAGCCCGATCTGTTGCTGTTGTGGCCGGGCAGTGTGGGGCCGGCGCAGCGTGAGCAGCTCAAACGGCTGAACATTCCCACCTATGTCGCCGAACCCCACAACCTCGAACAACTTGCCGCCCAGATTGAAGTGATCGCTACGCAGCTCGGAAGACCGGAGCGTGGCGTTTCATTGGCCGAAAATCTGCGTCAACGACTCGATTCCCTGCGCCAGCGTTATCGAAGGGATGAACCAATACGGGTGTTTTATCAAGTCTGGGATCGGCCCCTGTACACCGTGGGCGGCGGGCAGATCATCAGCGATGCTCTAGCGGTGTGCGGGGCGCGCAATGTGTTTGCCGACCTGACGCAGCCTGCACCGCAGGTCAGTGTGGAGGCGGTGTTGCAGCGCAATCCCGAGGTGATTCTGGCCAGTGATCAGGCGCAGCTCGATGCGTGGAAGGCCTGGCCCCAGGTGACGGCGGTGGCGCAGGGGCAATTGCTGCTGGTGACGGACAAAGGCCTGGAGCGGCCGAGTGGGCAGATGATCGAAGCGACGGCCAAGTTGTGCCAGTTGATCGCGCCCGACCATTAAGACCGAGGCGCATTCATCGCGGGCAAGCCCGCTCCCACAGGGATCACACTGAACCTGTGGGAGCGGGCTTGCCCGCGATGAGGCCGGCTCAAACACCACAATCTCTGGTCAAAACCCCGGCGTCCAGGTCACCCCGAACATCCACGCCCGACCTTCCTCGCGATACCCATACTGACTGCCGTCATGGCTGTACAACGCCCGGCTGTAACCCTTGTCCAGCAGGTTGTCGACCTTCAATTCCAGCTTGATCTCGCGATTCAGCGCCCAACTGCTGCGCAACCCCAACAAGGCATACCCGCCCAACGGCTGCTGGTTGTTCTCGTCGTCATAACTGCTGCTCACCGCTTGCCAACTGGCACCGAGGCCGAGCCGGTCGAACTGCCGATCCAGGTCCAGGCTCAAAGTCCGCCGTGCACGACGGGCGAGGGTGTGGCCGCTGTCGCGATCCCGTGGGTCGATGATCGCCACGCCGAGGTTGCTCTGCCAGCCGAACAGCTCTTGTTTCAAGGCCGCTTCGAAACCGTTGATCCGCGCCGAGGCGACGTTCGCCGGGCGGTTGTTGCTGCCGAAAATAATCGCGTCTTGCAGATCGGTGCGGTACAGCGAAGCTTCCAGGCGACTGGTTTCTGTCAGCTGACTGCGCCATTGCAGCTCATAACTTTTCGAGGTTTCGGGTTTCAAATCCGGATTGCTGAAATCCGGGTAGTACAGGTCGTTGAAGGTCGGTGCGCGGAAGCCTTCGCTGTAGGTCAACAAGACATCGTTGTCCGGGTTCAGCGGCAGCGTGAAGGTGCCGCTCCAGCTGTTCTGGCTGCCGAACTGCTGGTTCTGGTCGCGACGCAGGCCCAGTTCGGTAGAGAAGCTGTCGGCTTGATAGCGATGCTGGATAAACACTGCACGGTTCCAGCGGCTGTCTTCGTCGAACGCTGTGCTGCTGTTGATTCGGTCTTCGTACCAGTCGCCGCCGAGGATCAGGCTGTTGCGTTCATCCAGGGTCAGGTCGTTTTGCCAATTCACCGAATCGCGGTAGGTGTTGAACACGCTGCGCTCGTCGCTGAGCTTGTCGAGTGTCTTCTCACGGTTTTCGCTATGGCCGAGCTCGACGCGGGTTTTCCACCGGTCATTGATCCTCGCGTCGACATAACTGCTGACGCTGCTCACAGAGAACTCGCTGTAGGGCTGTTGCTGGACCGATTCAAAGGTGTTCATGTCGAAGCGGCCGAACGGATTGTCGAATGCGCTTTTGCCCTGGTTATCCAGCAGATTGGCGCCGACTTCGATGTCATCGGTGAGGGCGTGACTCAGGCTTAAGCTGACCGACTTATTGCGGTATTCATCGTGATCACCATCACTGGGATAAGACTGGTGAGTGCGATTGATGCCTGCCGTTTCATCGAGGCTGGCACCGAGATTGAAGCGGGTCTGCGCGTCGCCGCCAGACAATCCAAGGCTGCGTTCCCAGGTCTGGTTGCTGCCAACCCCCACGTGCATGCGTGGTTGCAGGCCTTGTTCGTCGCCACGGCGAGTGAAGATCTGGATCACCCCGCCAATCGCATCGCTGCCGTAAATCACTGAGCGCGAGCCGCGCAGCACTTCCACGCGCTCGACCTGTTCGATGTTGATGTGTTGCAGGTTGCTGTCACCGGAGGTCGAGTTGCCGATGCGCTGGCCGTCGACCAACACCAGACTTTGCGCCGACTTGGTACCGCGAATGTAGACCCCCGGCAGACTGCCGCGCCCGCCGGTTTGCCCGACCTGTACACCCGGTACCCGGCGCAGCAGGTCAGTGACACTGCTCGGCTGCAGACGGTCGATGTCGTCGCGAGTGAACACGGTGTTGGCGGCGCTGCTGTCGTTGCGCGCTTCGACCTGACGGTTGGCGCTGATCAGCACGTCCGGCAGTTTCAGGGCCTGGTCGCGTTCGAAGGTGTCGGCCAAGAGTTGGCCGGCCGGCAGGAGGGTCAGCGTCAGGGCAAAAGGGGAGAGTTTCATGGATGATCCGTTGGCGCTTTAAAGTGAACACATTCTTGAGGCTGCACAAAACTCTGTGGGAGCGGGCTTGCCCGCGATGACGGAGTGTCAGTCAATGAATAAGTCGACTGTCATTCCGCTATCGCGGGCAAGCCCGCTCCCACAGGTTTTGTATATGTCTTAGAGGTTCAGCAGTTGCAGGCGCTGACGCACCGCTTCTTCGATCCCTGCCTCATCCAGTCCGCATTCGGCCAGCATTTGCGCAGGCTTGGCGTGCTCCACATAGGTGTCCGGCAAGCCCAGGTGCAGCACCGACTTGAGGATGTTCTCGCGGGCGAGGAACTCGCTGACCGCACCACCGGCACCGCCCATGATGGTGTTCTCTTCGACGGTCACCAACAACTCGTGGCTGCCAGCGATTTCGCGAACCAGTGCTTCGTCGAGCGGTTTGACGAAACGCATGTCGACCACGGTCGCATCCAGCTTCTCGGCGACTTTCAGTGCCTCAGCCAGTTGCACGCCGAACACCAGCAGGGCGACTTTGTTACCCTGACGGCGGACGACACCCTTGCCGATTTCAATCGGTTCGAGGTCTTTCGCGATCGGCGCATTCGGGCCGGTGCCGCGCGGATAACGCACCGCCGCCGGGCCGTTGTACAGGTGGCCGGTGCTGAGCATTTTGCGCAGTTCGTTTTCGTCGCTCGGGGTCATCACCAGCATGCCGGGGATGCAACGCAGGAACGACAGGTCGAAGCTACCCGCGTGCGTCGGGCCGTCTTCGCCCACCAGACCAGCACGGTCGATGGCGAACAGCACGTCGAGGTTTTGCACCGCCACATCATGCACAAGCTGATCGTAAGCGCGTTGCAGGAAGGTCGAATAGATCGCCACCACCGGTTTTGCGCCTTCGCAGGCCATGCCGGCGGCGAGGGTCACGGCGTGTTGCTCGGCAATCGCCACGTCGAAATAGCGCTCCGGGAAGCGCTCGCTGAAGGCCACCAGGTCGGAGCCTTCCTTCATCGCCGGGGTAATCCCGACCAGGCGCGGATCGACCGCGGCCATGTCGCAGAGCCATTCACCGAACACACCGGAGTACTTCGGCCCGCCGGCTTTCTTCGGCGCGGCGGCCGGAGCATCCACAGGTTCGAGTTTGGTGATGGCGTGGTAACCGATCGGGTCGACTTCCGCCGGAGCGAAGCCTTTGCCTTTTTTGGTGACCACGTGCAGGAATTGCGGGCCTTTCAGGTCGCGCATGTTGCGCAGGGTGGCGATCAGGGTCGGCAGGTCGTGACCATCGATCGGGCCGATGTAATTCCAGCCCAGCTCTTCGAACAGCGTGCCGGGGACCAGCATGCCTTTGGCGTATTCTTCGGTACGACGGGCGATTTCCCAGGCGCCGGGCAGGCGCGACAGGACCTTTTTGCTGCCTTCGCGCATGCTCGCGTAAGTGCGGCTGGAAAGGATTTTCGCCAGATAGTTCGACAGCCCGCCGACGTTGCGCGAAATCGACATGTCGTTGTCGTTGAGGATCACCAGCATGTTGGCGTCCACTTCCGGCGCGTGGTTCAGCGCCTCAAAGGCCATGCCGGCGGTCAGTGCGCCGTCGCCGATCACCGCGATCGCCTTGCGATCACTGTGTTGCAGGCGGGCGGCAATCGCCATGCCCAGCGCTGCGCTGATCGAGGTGCTGGAGTGGCCGACGCCAAAGGTGTCGTACTCGCTCTCGGAACGACGCGGGAAGGCGGCAACGCCGTCCTTCTGGCGCAGGGTGCTCATGCGCTCGCGACGGCCGGTGAGGATTTTGTGCGGGTAGGCCTGATGACCCACGTCCCACACCAACCGGTCGTCCGGGGTGTCGAAGACGTAATGCAACGCGATGGTCAGCTCGATGACGCCCAGGCCGGCACCGAAATGCCCGCCGGTCTGACCGACCGTGTAGAGCAATTCCAGGCGCAACTCATCAGCCAGGGTTTCCAGCTCGGCTTCGCCTAACCGGCGCAGGCCGTCCGGCGTGTTGGCACGGTCGAGCAGGGGCGTGGTCGGGCGCTTGCGGGGAATCTCATGAAACGTCGTGGGCATCAGGCGAATCGTTATAGGTATAAAAGATGCGGCAGTTTACCTGATGCATCGCCCCCTGCCCACGCGTTGGTTTTTTTTGGCGGATACGCCGTCAGCTGCGGCGATCGACGATGTACCGGGCCAGATCGCGCAATGGCTCAGCCGCCGCGTCAAACGGTCGCAGCGCATGCAGGGCCTGATCGCGCAGTTCCAGCGCATAGGCCTTGGCCGCATCAAGACCGAGCAGGGCCGGGTAGGTCGGCTTGTCCCGAGCGATATCGGCGCCCTGGCGCTTGCCGAGGGTTTCGGTGTCACTTTCAACGTCGAGAATGTCGTCCTGGACCTGAAATGCCAGACCGATGGCCTGTGCATAACTTTGCAGGGACTTCAGTTCGTCCTTCGGCGCATGACCGCTGGCCAGGGCACCGAGCTTGACGCTGACTTCGATCAACGCGCCGGTCTTGTGCCGGTGCATGTATTCAAGGGCTTTTTGATCGAGCTTCAGACCCACCGAACCGAGATCGATTGCTTGCCCGCCGACCATGCCCGCCGGGCCTGCCGCCAACGCCAGGGCGCTGACCATCTGCAGACGGGTTTCGGCGTCGCAACTGCTCAGGCGCGGGTCGAGCAGGGCGCTGAAGGCCAGGCTCTGCAAACCGTCACCGGCAAGGATTGCGCAGGCTTCATCGAATTTTTTATGCGTAGTCGGCTGGCCGCGACGCAGATCATCGTCGTCCATGGCTGGCAAATCATCGTGCACCAGCGAATAGGCGTGGATCAGCTCCACCGCGCAGGCCGCGCCGTTGGCTTGCTCGGCCTTGCCGCCCAACGCCTCACACGCGGCGTAAGCCAGCAACGGACGCACGCGCTTGCCGCCGTTCATCACGCTGTAGCGCATGGCTTCGTAAAGGCGGGCGAGCTCGGGGCTCGGCGGGTTGAACAGGGTTTCCAGTGCCGCGTTGACGCGAGCCTGGCTGGATGCCGAATACGCCGCAATCATTCGGGCTGATCCGCGTCGAAGGGTTCCTCGGCCAGCTCACCATCACGCTCGAGCAGCACTTGAACCTTCTGCTCGGCCTGAGCCAGCGCCGCCTGGCAATCGCGGGTCAGCCCGATGCCCTGCTCGAAAGCGGTCAGCGAGTCTTCCAGCGACAATTCGCCGTTCTCCAGACGCTCCACCAGCGTTTGCAGGTCGGCGAGGGATTGTTCGAAATCCAGTGCAGCTTTTTTGCGGGCCATGGCGGCTATTTCCGGTTGACGTTAAACCGGCGCGACACTAGCAGACATAGGGGGTATGGGCAAATAAGAGGGGTCTATGACGCTACGGTTTCCGGGTGAAAACACACCCTATGGCGAGGGAGCTTGCTCCCGCTGGGGCGCGGAGCGGCCCCTAAACCAGACACCGCGTTTCTTCAGGCATACCGCATCCAGCAATTTGCGACTGCTTCGCAGCCGGACGGGGCGATGCGTCGTTCCGACAAGCCCCTCGCCACTGCGCGGTATCGATCATGATTAATCTGTTGAGTCATCGGGATAGCTGATTTGATATCGAGTACTGCGCCCGCCGCCGGGCAGGCGTTTCAGGCAGCCCTTCTCCAGCAGTTCGGCCAGATGACGGGTTGCGGTGGCTTTGGAAACCTTTGCCACTGCCTGATATTGAGCGGCGCTGATGCCGTTATCGAAACCTCGTTCCCCACCATCGAGCAAGCGATTCAGTACTTTTGTCTGCTCGGTCGACAGTCCGGATTCCCGATGTGCCTGCCAGAAACGCGCCTTGCCCAGTACCGACTCAATCCGCGTCATGGCCTGCTGCAAGCTACGCAGCAAAGTCTGAAGAAACCACTCCAGCCATTCGGTGATATCCAGCGTAGCTTTCTGACTGGTTTCCAGCACTCGGTAATAGCCAGAACGATCATCCAGAATGCTCGCCGACATGGCGTAGAAACGTATGGCCTGAGCCTCACCCTGAGCCAGGGCTAGATCGGTGATCGTTCGCGTCAGGCGACCATTGCCATCGTCGAAAGGATGCAACGTCACGAACCAGAAATGTGCGACGCCGGCCCTCAGCAAAGGGTCGAGGCCAACCTGATTTCGGCTGGCTTCAAACCAGGTCAGGAAGGTTTCGAGTTGTCGTTCAAGACCAAGGCGAGGCGGCGCTTCGAAGTGAACGGTCGGCCTGTCGAGGCGCCCCGAAACCACTTGCATGGGCTCGTCGCCACGCAGGGTCCCGACACGGATCGACCGGGCCGCAAGATCAGTGTCTTGCTCAGGAAACAGCCATTTATGCCAATCCAGCAATCGCACCAATGTCAGTGGTTCAGCGAAATGCCGGGTCGCGTCGAGCATCAATTGCGCAAGGCCCTCACTGCGCTGGCTCACCTTATCGCCATTGACCATGTCCAACCCCAACCGTCGCGCCAGAGAAGAGCGTACGGAGCCAACATTCAGCTGTTCACCCTCGATAGCGGACGAGGTCACGATGTTCTGCAACAACGCATCCAGTTCGTTTTGCGCGCTCAACGAACTGCCTACCGAACTGGCCATCCCCATCAACCGCCCCTGCGCCTGAACGCAGTCGCGCAGCAGTGGCGCCAAACGCTCGGCTTGCCATTGAAAGTTAGGCCAATCAGGCTGCTGCCAGATCCAGTGAGGTGCCATGGAATCGGTGCTCTTGGAATGAGTGAGCCGATTAAAAATGCTATTCGGCTCATATGGTGAGCCGAATATGACGCCTATTCGGCTCACCGTCCAGTTGTCGGACAGCATGTCGCCTCACGTGCGGCAGCGACTGAATCGTGCAACATGTGGGTTGGCCGCAGTTAAATGCGGTCAAAGTGAATTCAGGATTAATTTTCAGGCATTAAAAAGCCGGCTTGTGGCCGGCTTCTCGGGGACTGGCTTGGTTTATTTTTGGTAAACCGCGCCAGCCTTCAAAACGTACACCCGGATCTTGCGTCCGGCTGTGGGACTTGGCGAGAAAGTGATCTGCCTTGTCGGTGCGATCTGAGCCTGAAGAAGGGTCGATGCGCAAATGTGGGGCGCAGCATACTGATTTTTTTGAGGAATTCCCAGCTTGGCGTGTGGGGTAGGGCGATTGCGGAGAGGTGTAGCAGCTGCCGAAGGCTGCGTTCGGCTGCGAAGCAGTCGTAAACCCGGTAACCATACTGTCCGCCATAGTGAATGGTTTGCGACTGCTGCGCAGTCGAACGGGGGGCAAGCCCCCTCGCCACAGTGGATCACAGGGTTGCGTGCTTATAGGAAGGGCACGGAAGGCCGGCGTTTATTGAGCGTCGACCACCAGAATACCCACCCCAATACCCTGATGTTTTGCTTATCGATCTGCTCGGCACTGAAGATCTCGTCGGGATACTCGGCTTTGTTATAGCTGCGCAATCGCAACGCATTCCCCGGCATCCGGTGCAGGTATTTGATCCGCAGCATCCCGTCATGCTCGATCGCATAAATTTCCCCATCAATAACCTGAGTCAGCCCGCGGTCGATCGCAAGCGTCGAGCCATCTTCAATCTTTTCGCCCATGCTGTTGCCGATCATGTGGGTACAGATAGCATTGGCGTGGTTGATTTCCAGGGAGTCCAGGTGGCTGCGAGGCAGGCGGATGGATTGGTTGGGGTCTTTGATAACGTGAGTTTTGTTGGAGCCCGGGGCGGTGGCTGTTTCTATATAGAAGGGCAATTCGACGTCGATGGGCTCGATCACGGTGTAGATGCCGCGGATGGCCTGGGCATCGAAGGTGTTGCCGGACTCGTCGAGCACGCGCAGGCGTGAGGACTCTTTCGGGCCTTCGCCGGTTTTCAGCCAGTCGCTGTTTACGGACAGTAGTCTGGCGACCTCTTCCATGCGGTAGGCGGGCACACCTCGGGTGTACCAGTTGTGGATATTTTGCGCTTCCGTGTCGAAGAAAGCGGCAAATCCTGTGGTTGTGATTTTCGCCGCTTCAAGGAGCGCTTTAAATCGTGGGCCGCTAGTGTTCTTTTTCATAAACACGAGTCTACTGGCGCAGGATGGGGGTTTGAATAAACGATCCGTTCAAATTTCGAGGGAAATTTAAGACTGGATGTAAGGCGCTTTTAGTGGAAATTAAACAAGCAAAAACCGAAGCCAAGAAGCGTTCCACGTACCGTTAAAGGTCAGTGTCTGAGCGGAGCGCCCACAAAAAACCCCGGATCAACCGGGGTTCTTCTTCAAACGTCGCAGCTAGCAGCTTACCGCGGCTTCTCAGCCTTTATAGGCAGCAACCGACTTGGTGATCGCGTCGCGGGCGGCATCTGCGCCGGCCCAGCCTTCGATCTTCACCCATTTGCCTTTTTCGAGATCTTTGTAGTTCGCGAAGAAGTGCTCGATCTGCTGAATCAGCAGCGCAGGCAGGTCGGTGTATTCCTTCACGTCGACGTACAGCTGGGACAGCTTGTCGTGTGGAACCGCGATCACTTTGGCATCGCCGCCGCCGTCGTCGGTCATGTTCAGAATGCCGACTGGACGCGCGCGGATTACCGAACCTGGGGCAACCGGGTAAGGGGTCACGACCAGCACGTCGAGGGGATCACCGTCGTCAGCCAGGGTGTTGGGGATGTAACCGTAGTTGGCCGGGTAGAACATCGGGGTGGCCATGAAACGGTCAACGAACAGGCAATCGCTGTCTTTGTCGATTTCGTATTTGATCGGCGCGTGGTTGGCCGGGATCTCGATCGCGACGTAGATGTCGTTCGGCAGGTCTTTGCCAGCCGGAATCTTGCTGTAGCTCATTGGGCGGTGCCCCCGTTAGTTGACCAGAAAAACTTGGCCGGATTGACCAAAAAGTGGCGGCGATTATAGGCATATTCTGCCACCGTTGCCATGCGCCAGAGGTCGTGTAGACCTTAGTCGTGTGCCTGATAGACAGGGTTCTCGGCCAGAAGTTGCTGCAATCGGGCCAATGGGTCCTGCCGATAAAACAGCTTCAGCTGCTCATAGACCTGTGGATATGCCTCATGCAGCAAGTCCGGTGCGCTGAAGAAGTATTCGCTGGTGACGGCGAAGAACTCGGCGGGGTTTTCCGCCGCGTACGGGTCGATGGCGGTTTCGGCGTCCGGGTTGCGGTCCAGTTGCCGGTCGAGGTCGTCATAGGCTTCTTGCATGATTCTGGCCCAGTCGCTGACGCGCATGTCGGCATGCAGCGGGGGGAGGCCATTGGCGTCGCCGTTGAGCATGTCGAGTTTGTGCGCGAGTTCGTGTATCACCAGGTTGTAGCCTTCCCAGCCACCGCTGGCCATCACGCCGGGCCAGGCGAGGATGATCGGGCCTTGCTGCCAGGCTTCGCCGCTGTGTTCGCCGTCCCATTCGTGTTCAACGCCGCTGGCATCGCGATGGCGCTGGGGGCTGAGGAAATCGTCGGGATAGAGGATGATTTCGTGAAAGCCCTGATACCAGTTCAGATTGCCCAGATGCAGCAGCGGCAATTGGGCCTGGGCGGCGAGCAGCAGGCGTTGCTCCTGGTGAAGCTCTACGCCGGGCAGGGCGGTCAGGTGTTTATCTTGCAGAAACAATACGCAGGCTTCGCGCAGCCAGCGGTCTTCGGCCGCGCTGATGCCATCGAGAAAGCTCAGGTGATGGCGCACCCGTTGCCACATGTCGTCGGCAATCGGATGCCTGGCCAGGGTGCGCCGGCGTCGCCAGGCGCTAAGGAACCACATCGTGAGTCAGCGGGGTTCGGCTTTGGACGCGGCATGCCCGAGGCGGCTGCGGATCACGCTGATGATCATCGGTAGCAGCGACAGCAGGATGATGCCCACTACCAGCAGTGACAGGTTTTTCTTGATGAACGGTACGTTGCCGAAGAAGTAACCGAGGGTGACCAGGCCGCCCACCCAGAGGATGGTTCCGAGAACACTGAAGGCAAAGAAACGCGGGTAAGGCATTTTGCCGACACCGGCGACGAACGGGGCAAAGGTGCGGATGATTGGCATGAAACGCGCCAGGGTCACGGTTTTGCCGCCGTGCTTGTCGTAGAAGTCGTGGGTTTGTTGCAGGTAGTCGCGGCGGAATATTTTCGAGTTCGGGTTGCTGAACAGCTTTTCGCCGGCGGTGCGGCCGATTATGTAGTTGGTGCTGTCGCCGAGAATCGCCGCCAGCATCAACAGGCCGCCCAGCAGCACCGGGTCCATGCCGCCACCGGCCGCTACGGCGCCGGCGATGAACAGCAGGGAATCGCCCGGCAGGAATGGCATCACCACCAGACCGGTTTCGCAGAAGATCACCAGAAACAGAATGGCGTAAATCCATGCCCCGTAGTTAGTTACCAGCAGGTCGAGGTAAACATCGAGATGCAGGATAAGGTCGATCGGGTTGAAATCCATGGAAAGCACCTGTGGTGATGGCCCGACTCTGCAGGCCTGTGCGGATGGCTTCGCGTAAGACTACAGCTAACTGTGATTTTTCTTACGAGCCGGAAGAATGGGCATTATACGGGGAGAGAAGTGAAAAACGCCTCGAGTTTGTAGCGGGGGATGTCGATTGATGGACTACAGGACAAGCCTTGTGGTGAGGGGGCTAGCCCCTGTTGGGTTGCGAAGCGACCCCTAAACCAGACGCTGCGGTTCTTCAGGCATACCGCATTCAGCAATTTGCGACTGCTGCGCAGCCGAACGGGGGCAAGCCCCCTCGCAACAGGAGTCCGCCTCGCCACCAAGGTGCTTAAATCCCGTCACTGATCGGCAACACGTAGTTCTTGAACTCGGTGTCTTCCCTGAACCCGATGGATTCGTAGGTTTTCTGCGCGACTTCGTTGTTGCTGCTGGTGGAAACGCGCATGCGCACCGCATTGGTTTCCTTGGCCATTTTTTTCGCGGTGCGGATCAGGTTGTCGGCCACCAACTGGCGGCGGGCGTCTTCGGCGACGTAGATGTCGTTGAGGATCCACACGCGTTTAAGCGAAAGAGACGAAAAGCTCGGGTACAACTGACAAAAACCCATCAGTTTGTTGTTGTCGTCATCGGCCAGGGCCAGGTAGATCACCGATTCCTTGCGCCGCAGACGTTTTTCGAGGAACGCCCGGGATGAGTCCGGATACGGCAGGGAACCGTAAAACTCACGATATTTGACGAACAACGGGGTCAGCAGGTCGAGGTGTTCGAGGGTCGCTTGAATAATCCGCATGGTAGGTCTCGTCTTCAAGTGGCTGTCTTACGTGGTGACGGCGACGGGAAACCCTGGCGGCCGTGCATCGATCCTGCCTGAAACCTGAACAGAAACGCAATGCGGAAACGGTTCAGGTGTCCGACGGGCTCAGTAGGAAATTACCTTTCATATCTGCACCAATGTCCGACTCCAGCGTCTGAACCTGGGCTTCGTCCTTCAGACTGACCCCCGATAACTGCCGCCGACAGGCTTCGCGCATCAAATACAGCAAGCGGTGTGCCGCCATGCCGTAACTCAAGCCTTCGAGCCGAACATTCGAGATGCAGTTGCGATAGGCGTCTGTCAGTCCGACTTTGGGATTATAGGTGAAATACAACCCCAGGCTGTCTGGTGAGCTCAAGCCGGGGCGTTCGCCGATCAATATGACCACCATTTTTGCGCCCAGCAGCTCGCCGATCTCGTCGGCTACAGCTACACGGCCCTGTTCCACCAGAATCACCGGCGACAGGGACCAACCCTCAGCGGCTGTCTGTTCTTCCATGCGCGCCAGAAACGGTAAGGTGTGGCGATGAACGGCCAATGCCGAGAGGCCATCGGCCACCACGACGGCCAGATCCACCCCGCCAGGATGGCTCAGCGCGTAGTCGAGCAGGGTCTGAGCCGACTCATCACTCAACTTGCGCCCCAGATCGGGGCGCTGCAGATAGCTGTTCCGGTCCGTGGCGGCGCTGTGCAGCAGCAAACTCTCACGTCCACGCTCGGCCAGTTGCGAACTGAGCCCCTTGTGGTCGAATGGCAGGTGCACCGCATCCCGGGCCTGTGCATGGGCGTACTGAAAATCCAGCTGTGCGCTGGTCGGCATACTGGTGCCTGTACGACCGAGGGCAATACGTGCCGGGGTCAGGCGACGCAGTTCCAGCAATGGGTTTTGCGGATCGACAGGTGGTTTATCCATCTCAATACTCATCCCAGTTGCGCCATGGCTTGACGGAAGGCCGGCGGCAGGTTGTCGCCGAAGTGAATTTGGCCGTCTGCCTGGGTGAAGATGCCCATGTTCGCCAGCCACTGTTCAAACTCCGGCGCCGGTTTCAGGCCCAGGGTTTTCCGGGCGTAGAGGGCGTCGTGGAACGACGTGGTCTGGTAATTGAGCATGATGTCGTCGGAGCCTGGGATGCCCATGATGAAGTTGATCCCGGCCACGCCCAGCAGGGTCAGCAGGGTGTCCATGTCGTCCTGATCGGCTTCGGCGTGATTGGTGTAACAGATGTCGCAACCCATCGGCACGCCCAGCAGCTTGCCGCAGAAGTGGTCTTCGAGGCCGGCGCGGATGATCTGTTTGCCGTTGTAGAGGTATTCGGGGCCGATGAAGCCTACGACGGTGTTTACCAGAAACGGTTTGAAATGGCGTGCCACGGCATAGGCGCGGGTTTCGCAGGTCTGTTGATCGATGCCGTGATGGGCGTTGGCCGACAAGGCGCTGCCCTGGCCGGTCTCGAAATACATCAGATTCTGGCCCAACGTGCCGCGATTCAGGCTCAAGCCCGCGTCATAGCCTTCCTGCAAGACGTTTAGGTTGATACCGAAACTGGCGTTGGCCGCTTCAGTGCCGGCGATCGACTGGAACACCAGGTCCAGCGGAATGCCGCGATTCACCGCCTCGATCGAGGTGGTGACGTGGGTCAATACGCAGGCCTGTGTAGGAATTTCGTAGCGCTGGATGATTGCATCGAGCATTTCCAGCATGGCGCAGATCGAAGCGATGCTGTCGGTGGCCGGGTTGATGCCGATCATCGCGTCACCGTTGCCGTACAGCAAGCCGTCGAGAATGCTCGCGGCGATGCCGGCCGGTTCGTCGGTGGGGTGATTGGGTTGCAGGCGTGTCGAGAGCCGGCCGCGCAGGCCCAGAGTGCCGCGGAATTTCGTGACCACGCGGATTTTCTGCGCCACCAGCACCAGGTCTTGCACGCGCATGATCTTCGACACGGCGGCGGCCATTTCCGGGGTCAGGCCCGGGGCGAGGGCACGCAGGCTCTGTTCGTCGGCGGCGTCGCTGAGCAGCCAATCGCGAAAGCCACCGACAGTGAGGTGGCTGACCGCTTTAAAAGCCTGTTTATCGTGAGTGTCGATGATCAGGCGGGTGACTTCATCGGCCTCGTAAGGAATCAGTACTTCCTGCAGGAAGTGAGTCAGCGGGATGTCAGCCAGGGCCATCTGCGCAGCCACTCGCTCGCCATCGTTGAGGGCGGCAACGCCGGCCAGAAAGTCCCCGGAGCGCGCCGGGCTGGCTTTGGCCATGACGTCTTTGAGACTGTCGAAGCGGTAGGTCTGGGCGCCGACGGTATGGGCAAATACGGCCATGGGACGGTGTCCTCCTGATTCAATAAGTAACTCAAATGCACCGCCGAACCCCTGTGGGAGCGGGCTTGCTCGCGAAGGCGGAGTGTCATTCACCACACATGTTGAATGTCAGACCTCCTTCGCGAGCAAGCCCGCTCCCACATTGGATCTCCGTGCACTTCAATATGGCAGGCGCCGGGAATCAGCCCGGCGCCGGTGCAACTCAGACGCCTTCGAGCATCGCATCCGCCGGTGCGTCGGAACGCTGTTTGGCCGTCAGTTGGAAATACAGGTAACCGGCCGCCATGAACCCGAGGAACACACACCCGATCAAGGTGTTGAACCATGCCATCGCCACCAGGCACACCACGGCCAGAAACAGCGCGATGCCCGGCACGATCGGGTAGCCCGGTGCACGGAAGGTGCGTTCCAGGTTCGGCTCGGTTTTACGCAATTTGAACAGGCTCAGCATACTGATGATGTACATCACGATGGCGCCGAATACCGACATGGTGATCATTGCCGCCGTCAGCGTCATGCCCTGCAGGTTGACCAGACCGTCGCTGTAGATTGCCGCGATGCCGATCACGCCGCCCGCCAGAATCGCCCGGTGCGGCGTCTGGAAGCGCGAGAGTTTGGCCAGCCCTTTGGGCAGGTAACCGGCGCGAGCCAGGGCGAAGAACTGCCGCGAGTAGCCAAGAATGATCCCGTGGAAACTCGCCACCAGGCCGAACAGGCCGATCCAGACCAGCATGTGCATCCAGGTCGAATCATTACCGACCACGGCTTTCATCGCCTGAGGCAGCGGATCGTTGATGTTCGACAATTGGCGCCAGTCGCCGACACCGCCCGCCATCACCATGACGCCGATGGCCAGGAACACCAGGGTCAGAATGCCACTGACGTAAGCCCTGGGAATCGTGCGTTTCGGGTCCTTGGCTTCCTCGGCGGCCATGGCGGCGCCTTCAATGGCGAGGAAGAACCAGATCGCGAAAGGTATTGCGGCAAAGATGCCGGGAATCGAGGCTATGGTGAATTCGTTGGAACCTGACCAGCCATTGAGCACAAAATTGCTGAAGCTGAAGCCCGGGGCGACCACGCCCATGAA
Source organism: Pseudomonas sp. GW822-FHT02E03 (assembly GCF_058802325.1). Lineage (NCBI taxonomy): Bacteria > Pseudomonadati > Pseudomonadota > Gammaproteobacteria > Pseudomonadales > Pseudomonadaceae > Pseudomonas > Pseudomonas sp. GW822-FHT02E03. The sequence goes on from NZ_JBXAOA010000007.1 coordinate 97,460, forward strand.
CACCAGCAATTCGGCGACCGCCAGCACGGTGACCACCAATTCGAACGTGGCTGCGATGCTCACGCCGAGGATATTCAAGCCCATGAACACGAAATAGGCGCCAACAGCGGCGATCTTCGGGTCCAGTTCCGGGTATTGCACGTTGAGGTAGGCGCCGATGGCCATGGCAATTGCCGGTGGCGCAAAGACGAATTCGATCAGGGTCGCAATGCCGGCGATCAGCCCGCCTTTTTCGCCGAAGGCCCGTCGGCTGTAGGCAAACGGCCCGCCAGCGTGGGGAATGGCGGTGGTCAATTCGGTGAAACTGAAGATAAAGCAGGTGTACATCGTCGCCACCATCAGGGCGGTGACGAGAAAACCCAGGGTCCCTGCGGTGCCCCAGCCGTAACTCCAGCCGAAGTACTCGCCGGAAATCACCAGGCCGACGGCAATGCCCCATAGATGCAGGGTGCCGAGTGTGGGTTTGAGCTGTGTAGTAGAAGTCATAAGTCCTCTCTGTCTTTTTTATTGTTTGATCTGTTGGACTTTCGGGTATGGCGTTTTCGTGTGATTCGGGCACGCAAAGCCCATGCCAGACAGGCAGGGCGATGATTTACGGTGGGCTTAAGGGCGCCATCGCGGGCAAGCCCGCTCCCACAGGGTTATGGGATAAATTCACCTGTTGGGGTTGACCCAAATCACTGTGGGAGCGGGCTTGCCCGCGATGGCCACCTGAAGGGCGATACAGAACTACCTGCATCGCCCCCGGTTTTTAGAAGAAGCCCAACGGATTGATGTCGTAGCTCACCAGCAGGTTTTTGGTCTGCTGATAGTGGTCGAGCATCATTTTGTGGGTTTCACGACCGACGCCGGACTTTTTGTAACCCCCGAACGCGGCATGAGCCGGGTACAGGTGGTAGCAATTGGTCCACACACGACCGGCCTTGATGGCGCGGCCCATGCGGTAGGCGCGGTTGATGTCGCGGGTCCAGAGACCGGCACCCAGGCCGAACTCGGTGTCGTTGGCGATGGCCAGGGCTTCGGCTTCGTCCTTGAAGGTGGTAATGCTCACCACCGGGCCAAAGATTTCTTCCTGGAACACACGCATTTTGTTGGTGCCCTTGAGCAGGGTCGGCTGGATGTAATACCCGGTCGCCAGGCTGCCCTCGAGTTTTTCCACCTTGCCACCGGTCAGCAGTTCGGCGCCTTCGCCCTTGGCGATTTCCAGGTACGAGAGGATTTTGTCGAATTGCTGCTCGGACGCCTGGGCGCCGACCATGGTGTCGGTGTCCAGCGGGTCGCCACGTTTGATTTGCAGGACTTTGTTCATGACCACTTTCATGAATTCGTCGTAGATCGACTCTTGCACCAGGGCGCGGGACGGGCAGGTGCAGACTTCGCCCTGGTTGAAGAATGCGAGCACCAGGCCTTCGGCGGCTTTTTCGATGAAGCTTGGCTCAGCTTTCATGATGTCTTCGAAGAAGATGTTCGGCGACTTGCCACCCAGCTCCACGGTGGACGGAATGATGTTTTCGGCGGCGCATTTCATGATGTGCGAGCCGACCGGGGTCGAGCCGGTGAAAGCGATTTTGGCGATGCGCTTGCTGGTAGCCAGGGCTTCCCCGGCTTCTTTGCCGAAGCCTTGCACCACGTTGAGTACGCCGGGTGGCAGCAGGTCGCCGATCAGTTCCATCAGCACGGTAATGCCCAGCGGGGTTTGCTCGGCAGGCTTGAGCACGATGCAGTTACCGGCCGCGAGGGCCGGGGCGAGTTTCCAGGCGGCCATCAGGATCGGGAAGTTCCACGGGATGATCTGCCCGACCACGCCCAGCGGTTCATGGATGTGATAGGCCACGGTGTTGCCGTCAATCTCTGCGGCGCTGCCTTCCTGGGCGCGGATGCAACCGGCGAAGTAGCGGAAGTGGTCGGCGGCCAGCGGGATGTCGGCATTGAGGGTTTCGCGCACGGCCTTGCCGTTGTCCCAGGACTCGGTGATCGCCAGCAGTTCCAGGTTCTGTTCGATGCGATCGGCGATTTTCAGCAGGACCAGCGAGCGAGCCTGGGCGGACGTGGCGCCCCAGGCATCGGCGGCGGCATGGGCAGCGTCCAGGGCCTTTTCGATGTCTTCGGCTGTGGAGCGTGGGAATTCGGCAATAGGTTGGCCGTTGACCGGCGACGTATTGGTGAAGTACTGACCTTTGACAGGCGCGACGAACTCGCCGCCGATGTAGTTACCGTATTTGCTCTTGAACGAAACGATAGCGCCTTCAGTACCGGGGTGAGCGTAACGCATGATGGGTTTCTCCTTGGCTTTTGTGCTTATAAGGGAGGACGCGCTAAAGCGCTGCATTAAGCGTAGAGCAAAGGTCGGGCCATTGCCTTGCAGGTCAGGTAAATCAAGGCCTTACGCAGTTTTTGTCGGACCGGCGGACTCTGGCTGTGACGGTTTCGGTACGGTCCCCGTGACACTTTGTACCGCTTCTGGCGCAACGTGTGACTGACGGGTCTTGCCAGCATTGCAATGCGTCGATGGCTGGAGGATGCTGGGCCTCAAATTGCCACACAGGTAATCCTCTGTGGCGAGGGAGCTTGCTCCCGCTGGGCTGCGAAGCAGCCCCAAAATGTCTGCCGGTCATGATTTTTGGCGAGCGCTTCGCACTCGAGCGGGAGCAAGCTCCCTCGCCACAAGGAGTGTGCCAGCCTCTTAGCGGGGGCAGCACACCTATCGGGGAGAATAATAAGAAATGCACGATAACCATTTGAGTCGCCATGCCCAGCAAGTGCTGACCGTGACCCAAGGCAAATCCCACCTGCACGGTCCCGGCAGCGATCCGTCCATTGCCCGTTCCTGGCTGCGTTGTCTTGAGGACTATCACCTCGACCCGGCCCTGACCATGGCGCCGACGGTGCTCGAACATGGCCGCGTGCTGGAAAGCCGTGAACGTTTGCAGCAAGTGCTGCAGATCGCCGGCAACGAAATGACCAGCCTCCACCAGCAACTTTCCGGTGCCGGACATGCGGTGCTGCTGACCGATGCTCGCGGGGTGATCCTCAACTGTGTCACTGCGCCGGCCGAACGGAAGATTTTCGAGCGCGCCGGCCTTTGGCTCGGCGCTGACTGGAGCGAAGCCTGCGAAGGTACCAACGGCATCGGCACCTGCCTGGTGGAGCGCCAATCCCTGACCATCCACCAGGACGAACATTTTCGTGGCCGACATACCGGCCTGACTTGCTCGGCGAGCCCGGTGTTTGATCCTCACGGCGAGCTGCTGGCGGTGCTCGACGTGTCTTCGGCGCGTCATGAGGTTTCGCGTCAGAGCCAGTTCCACACGATGGCCCTGGTCAATCTGTCGGCGAAGATGATCGAGAGCTGCTATTTCCTGCGTTACTTCGACAATCAATGGTTGCTGCGTTTTCACCTGCAGGCCGAATCTGTCGGGCTGTTCAGCGAAGGGTTGCTGGCGTTTGACGGGGAAGGGCGGATTTGTGCGGTGAACCAGAGTGCGCTGAATTTGCTGGGGCATATTCGTGGTGGGCTGTTGGGCAAACCGGTGGAGGCATTTTTCGACTGCTCGCTGGATGAATTGCTCGGCCGTGCGAGCGCCAATGCCAGCGCCAGTTGGCCATTGCGCACCCGTGACGGGCGGCGGTTGTTTGCCGTATTGCGCGGTCAGCCGCGCAGTATTCCGGTGCCGGTGGTGCAAAGCCCGATGGTTGCCGAGCGTCCGCGCTTGTCAGGCATTTGCCTGGGCGATGCCGCGTTGCAGGAGGATTTTCGCAAGGCCTTGCGTGTATTTGAACGAGACGTGCCGTTGCTGATCAATGGCGAAACCGGCTCAGGCAAGGAGGCCTTCGCCAAAGCCGTGCATCAGGCCAGTCAACGGGCAGCAAAATCGTTCGTCGCCCTCAATTGCGCGGCGATCCCCGAAAGCCTGATCGAGAGCGAACTGTTCGGCTATCGCGGCGGCAGTTTCACCGGCGCTCGCAAGGAAGGCATGCGCGGCAAGTTGCAGCAGGCTGATGGCGGGACTTTATTCCTCGATGAAATCGGTGACATGCCACTGAGCATGCAGACCCGTCTATTAAGGGTGCTGGAAGACCGTCAAGTGGTGCCGATTGGCGGTGAGCCGGAACCTGTCAATGTGCGGATCATCAGCGCCACCCACCGCAATCTGCTTGAACGGGTGCAGGACGGCAGTTTCCGCGAGGATTTGTATTACCGGCTCAATGGGCTGGAAGTCGCATTGCCGGCGTTGCGTGAGCGCGCTGACAAATCACAGTTGCTCGACTTTTTGCTGGCCGAAGAGGCGGGCGGGGAGACGGTGCTGATTGATGCTCCGGCGCGGCAGGCCTTGCTGGATTTTGCCTGGCCGGGGAACGTGCGGCAGTTACGCAATGTGCTGCGGACCCTGGCGGCATTGTGTGATGGCGGCCGGATCGGGTTGGAGGATCTGCCGGCGATGATCCGTCAGGCCCGGCCGGTGACGGCGTCGGCGGTCGAGGAGCCGTCCGAGTATCCGCTGGACGATGCCGAGCGGTTGGCGTTGCTGACGGTGCTGGAGCAGCAGCGCTGGCACATGACGCATACCGCTGAACAGCTGGGTGTCAGCCGCAATACCCTCTACAGAAAGCTGCGCAAACACGGTATTGCCAGATAAACCGCATCAAGGCCATTCGCGAGCAAGCCCGCTCCCACATTTGATCGAGGGTGTTCACCTGGTTTGTGTTCACAGAGAAGCCAGTGTGGGAGCGGGCTTGCTCGCGAAGGCGTCCTCAAGTCCGAAACACAAGGTGCGATTTTCCCCTCCCTACGCTAACCTGCGGCCATGTTTTACGAGGTCGACTATGCACATTCATATTCTTGGTATCTGCGGCACTTTCATGGGTTCGATGGCGGTTCTGGCCAAAGAGCTGGGCCATCATGTGACGGGCTCCGATGCCAACGTCTATCCGCCAATGAGCACTCAGCTGCAAGCCCAGGGCATTGAGTTGACCCAAGGTTACGACCCGGCGCAGCTCGATCCCGCCCCGGACCTGGTGGTGATCGGCAATGCCATGTCCCGCGGCAACCCGGCCGTCGAATACGTGCTGAACAAAGGCCTGCCGTACGTCTCCGGCCCGCAATGGCTTGCCGATCACGTGTTGCAAGGCCGCTGGGTGCTGGCGGTTGCCGGCACTCACGGCAAAACCACCACCAGCAGCATGCTTGCCTGGGTCCTGGAGCACGCGGGCATGAGCCCGGGTTTCCTGATCGGCGGCGTGCCGCAGAATTTCTCGGTGTCGGCGCGTTTGGGCGGCACGCCGTTCTTCGTGATCGAAGCCGACGAATACGACAGTGCATTTTTCGACAAGCGCTCGAAATTCGTTCATTACCGCCCGCGTACGGCGATCCTGAACAATCTTGAGTTCGATCACGCCGACATCTTCCCCGATCTGCCGGCGATCGAGCGGCAGTTCCACCATTTGGTGCGGACCATTCCAAGCGAAGGCCTGGTGATCCATCCGACCACCGAGCCGGCATTGCTGCGCGTCATCGAAATGGGCTGCTGGACCCCGGTGCAAACCACCGGTGCCGGCGGTCAGTGGCAAGTCAAACTGCTCAGTGAAGACGGCTCGAAATTCGAAGTGATGTTCGAAGGCGCCGTTCAAGGCGTGGTCGAGTGGGACATGACCGGTCAACACAACGTCGCCAACGCCTTGGCCACCTTGGCCGCCGCACGTCATGTCGGCGTAGTGCCGTCGATGGGCATCGCTGCACTGAGCGCGTTCAAAAGCGTGAAGCGGCGGATGGAAAAGGTCGCGGAAGTCCGTGGCATCACCATTTACGACGACTTCGCTCACCACCCGACCGCCATTGCCACCACCCTCGACGGTCTGCGCAAACGCATTGGCGATGCGCCGTTGATCGCGATCATCGAGCCGCGCTCCAACTCCATGAAGCTCGGCGCGCACCGTGATGGCTTGCCGGAAAGTGTGGTCGATGCCGATCAGGTGATCTGGTATTCGCCGGCCAACCTCGGTTGGGATCTGGGCGCCACTGCGGCGTTGTGCACTGTGCCGTCGATCGTCAGCGATTCGCTGGAAGGCATCATCGAGCGCGTGAAGAGCCAGGCTCAGCCCGGCACTCATGTGGTGATCATGAGCAACGGCGGCTTCGGCGGCCTGCACGGCAAACTCGCCGAGGCGCTGCAATGAATAACGGCCCGGAACGCATCACGCTGGCGATGACCGGCGCTTCGGGCGCCCAGTACGGCTTGCGCCTGCTCGACTGCCTGGTGCGTGAAGACCGCGAGGTACACTTCCTGATTTCCAAGGCTGCGCAACTGGTGATGGCTACCGAGACTGATGTCTCGCTGCCGTCCAAACCACAGATGATGCAAGCCTTCCTCACGGAATACACCGGCGCCGCCGCCGGGCAGATTCGGGTGTACGGCAAGGAAGACTGGATGTCGCCAGTGGCGTCGGGCTCTGGCTCGCCAGCGGCGATGGTGGTGGTGCCGTGTTCCACCGGGACCTTGTCGGCTATCGCGACCGGAGCCTGCAACAACTTGATCGAGCGGGCTGCCGATGTGACGTTGAAGGAGCGCCGCCAGCTGATTCTGGTGCCCCGCGAGGCGCCGTATTCGAGCATTCATCTGGAGAACATGCTCAAGCTGTCGAACATGGGCGTGACGATTTTGCCGGCGTCGCCGGGCTTCTATCACCAGCCGCAGACCATTGATGACTTGATCGACTTCGTCGTGGCGCGAATTCTCAACTGTTTGAATATCCCGCAAGACATGCTGCCGCGTTGGGGCGAACACCATTTGAGCAGCGATGAGTAAGCTGCTGATCATCCTGCTGGCTTTGCAATTGGCGGGCTGCGCCACCGCGCGCACCCTCGATGCCGCCAAGCCTGGAGCGCCGGTGGTGTATTCGGGGACGCGTCTGGATTGGTATGCGATGAACGGCGGTTGCTGCGCCATGGACCGATTTGGCGCCGAAGCGCCGAGTTATCCGGGTGTTGACCTGCCGGCCAGTGCATTGCTCGACACACTGCTGTTGCCGCTGTCGTTGTTGACGGTGATTGGCGTAAGTTTTCAAGCGACTGGCGGATTGTAGGAGAGCGCTTCGCGCTCTATCGCGAGCAGGCTCGCTCCCACATTAGATCTTCAGTGGACACAGAATATGTGAACGCCGCCAATCAAATGTGGGAGCGAGCCTGCTCGCGATGGCGTCCAATCAGACGCCGCAAGATTACTTACCTAACTTGCGCAACTCATCCGACTCGACAATCCGCACGCCATCCTGCTCTTCCAGCGCCAGGCGCCACATGGCGCGGGCCAGTTGGCAGGCTTCGATGCCGTGGTATTTGCCCGGAATCAATCGCGACAACGGACCGGCGACTTTCTCGCCCAGTCGCGGCTCGACGCGATCGCCCAACAACAGCGAAGGCCGGCAAATGGTCAGCTGCGGCCAATTCTGCGCACGCAATGCGTGTTCCATTTCGCCTTTGACCCGGTTGTAGAAAATCGAGGATCTGCGATCGGCCCCCAAGGCGCTGATCACGATCAAGTGCCGTGCGCCCATTTCCCGCGCACGTTTGGCGAAGGCCACGACCATGTCCAGGTCCACAGCGCGAAACGCTTGCTCGGAGCCGGCCTGCTTGATCGTGGTGCCGAGGCAGCAGTAGGCAATGTCGACGCGACCGTTCAGTTGCGGCAAAAACACCGCCGGGTCGCCGACCGGGTTTTCCAGGTGAGGATGCTCGGCCAGTGGCCGGCGTGAGGGGGCTAATACCCGTGTAATCGTTGGCTCGTTGAGTAGACGGTCAAGCAAATGTTCACCGGTTAACCCGGTAGCTCCGGCAAGCAATACATGCTGAGGCGTCAAGTACATAGTCATTCCCCCTTGATACTATTCAGCTTAGTTGCTCTTTTCATCCTTGCTGATAGAGACACTTTGCAGTGCCTTTCGTGCCTGTTGTTTGCGCAACAGCTGCCAGTGGCTGAGAACGGTTTTCGGCGCCCAGATCTGTGGCTCGGAAGCTTCGAAGCTGTCGGCCAGTTCACGCTCGGCCACGGTGGCGCTGGCCAGTTTGAAGGCTTGCTCCAGATCGTCGGTCTGGTTCAGCGCCTGGGCGAACAGCGCGTCGCCGAAGTACGTGAAGTTGGCTTCTTCCGAACACCCGAAGGACACTCGATCGGCGCGCGAGGCGGTCATGATCAGGGTGCGTTCGTCCTTGAGGGCGGGAATGAAGCCACCGGAATAGCAGGATGAAATCACGATGATCTTGTCGCGCTTCTTCAGGGGGGCGAGGACGGCGGCGAGCTCGTCGGCCGGCAGGTCGGCCAGTTCCATGCGGGGCTGGTCGAGCACCAGTTCGTGTTCACTGGAGCCATGGCTGGTCAGGTAAATGAACAGCAGGTCTTCCGGGCCGCTGCGTTCGGCCAGGGTCTGGGCGGCGCGGCGCAGGTTTTCCCGGGTGGCCATCGGCCGGTCGCCCAGGTGGTCGCGATGGTTGACCAGGCGGATCTGGCCGAAGGCGCCGAAACGGCTGGAGAGCATGTTGGCGACGTAGTCGGACTCGCGCAGGAACACGCTCTGCTTGCCATCGCCGCCGAGGGTCAAGGTGTACAGTTCGACCGCCGGGGTCGAGGCGGGGACGTTGGCCAGCGCATCGTCGAGCAAGCGCCCCTGGGCCAACAAGCCGAGTTCGAGAGGGTCGGGCAGCAGCTTGCCGTCGGCGTCGCGCACGCGCTGACTATTGACCCAGGTGCCGCTCTGCACCGTGCCATCGGTCAGCACCAAAGTACCTTGGCCCTGATAGTTGTCGTTGTCGAACTGGCCGACATAGAAACTGCCATCGGCCAGGTTCAAGCGACCCTGACCGGTGAAACGCCAATCGCTGAAGTGGCCGATGTAGTGACTGCCATCGGCGCCGATCAACTCGCCCTTGCCACTGAGCACGCCTTCCTTGAACTGACCGAGCCAGACATCGCCATCGGCGTTCTCGTAGCGGCCCTTGCCGTGCAGTTGATTGTTCTTGAAACCGCCGACATAGATATCGCCATCGGCGCTGTTGAAGGTGCCATTGCCTTCCAGCTGACCGTCGGCGAAATGCCCGGTGAACTGATTGCCGCTGGCATCGCTGCGCTGGCCTTCGCCGTTGGGTTTGCCGTGGGCGAATTGACCCTGGTACTGGCTGCCGTCTGCGAGTTCCAGACGACCGAGCCCTGAATATTGATCGGCCTTGAATTCGCCGCGGTAGGTCATGGCGTTTTCTTTGAGGGTGCCTTCACCGTCGCGTCGACCCGCCTTGAAACCGCCGGTGTAGCTGCTGCCAGTGGTGGTCAGCGTGCCTTGGCCGTCGAATAGCCCTTGCTGGAATTGCCCGCGATAGACCTCGCCGTTGCTGCCATGCCATTCGCCCTGGCCATGCCATTGGCCTTTGTCGAACTGGCCGGCGTACCAGCTGCCGTTCGGGTAATCGATGCGGCCTTCACCTTGCAGCAAACCATTGACCAGATCACCGCGATAGCGTCCGCCGTCCGGCAGGCGGGCATCAGGGGGCAACAGCGATTCGCCATCGCCGCATGCGGTGAGCAATAGAGTCAAAGCAAGGAGTGCAAGTGAGCGCATAGCGGGATCCGGGCAATTAGGCGACCGAGTATGCCGCAGCTATGTGTCGCATTTATAGAGACACGGCACAGACACGGCGCGAAACAGCGCGAGCTGCTTCGCATCCGGGATGCTTTACACGAAGCAGAGGGACAGTGGCTCGGCGATATATGCCGGTTTGTCCGACCCTTCAATTTCAAGCGTGGCGGTTGCCTTGAGCAACCATTGGCCGGGTTTCTTCTCGATGACGTCGTTCATGTCAACCTTGAGTCGAACCCTGGAATTGACCTTCACAGGCTGGATGAAACGCACGCTGTCCAGACCATAGTTGACTACCATCTTTGCGCCTTCGGGCAGGATGAGGATGTCTTCCATCAGTTTGGGGATCAGCGACAACGACAGGAAACCATGGGCGATGGTGCTGCCAAAAGGTGTTTGCGCGGCTTTGACCGGGTCGACATGGATGAACTGATAATCACCTGTGGCTTCTGCGAACAGGTTGATGCGTTCCTGGTCGATGGTGAGCCATTCGGAACGTCCGAGTTCCTTGCCGACATAATCTTTGAGCTCTGCAACTGGAACATAGGGCATTGAGACTCTCCTTGGGTCATCGGTTTTATAGTTTTCGAGTGGGGGGATTTGACCTCCCTGCGAACCACTTTAGATCAACATGGCAAATTGCTCCGGTCAACTATTCATGCTTTTGGCGAATGCCGATTCATAGCGTTGGCGTGCTTATAATGCCGGGCCCCTTCTTTGTGGGGAGCACGCGTGGGAGAGAATGGATGTTGTTACGTGGCCTGACCTGGCTGGTGCTTTTTCAATTGCTCGGCACCGCCCTCAACCATTTGTTTTTGCCGGTACTGCCGGGGCCGATCATTGGCCTGCTGTTGCTGCTGGGGTATCTGATTATTCGCGGTCAAGTCGGCGAGCCGCTGAACCTCGCGGCCAGCAGCCTGCTGCGTTATCTGCCGTTGCTGCTGGTGCCGCCAGCGGTGGGCGTGATGGTTTACGCTGCCGATATCGCCGCGGATTTCTGGGCGATCACCGGTGCGCTGGTGTTGTCGCTGCTGCTATCGATGGCCTTCGCCGGCGTATTGATGCAGCGCCTGGTCAAGCGTCACGCTCATCGCGAGGACGACTAATGATTTTCGATTGGCAGGGCGCCTGGGCGTCGGTGATTCATCATCCATTGTTCGGTATCGGCATTACGTTGGGCGCGTATCAATTGGTGCTGGCGGCATACGAGAAAACCCGCTGGATTTTTCTGCAACCGGTTCTGGTCTCCATGTTGCTGGTCATCGTTGTCCTGGTGGGTTGCGGCCTGAGCTACGCCGAATATCGCAAGAGCACCGAGATCCTCAGTATCTTGCTCGGGCCGGCCACTGTTGCGCTGGCGGTGCCGCTGTACCTCAACCTGCGGCGGATCAGGCAGTTGTTCTGGCCGATATTTACTACGCTGGTGATAGGCGGCGTGGTCGCCACGGGCATGGGGGTGTTGCTGGGTTGGGGCTTCGGCGCCGAACACATGATCCTGATGACCATGGCACCCAAATCGGTCACCTCGCCGATTGCCATGCTGGTGGCAGAGCAGATTGGTGGCGTCGCGGCGCTGGCGGCGGTGTTCGTGTTGATTACCGGGGTAATCGGGGCGATCTTCGGGCCGGGTCTTTTGACCCGTCTCGGTGTCCACAGCCCAGAGGCTCGAGGCATGGCCCTGGGCATGACCGCTCATGCGGTCGGCACCTCGGTGGCTTTGCAGGAGAGTGAAGAATGCGGTGCCTTTGCGGCGCTGGCGATGAGTCTGATGGGCGTAGCCACGGCGGTATTCCTGCCGTTGGCGGTGTCGATGGTGGTGTAAGGAAATGTCTATGAGTCTGCCGCTTTTTCCGCTGAACACGGTGTTGTTTCCGGACTGCATCCTCGACTTGCAGATCTTCGAGGCGCGCTACCTGGACATGATCGGTCGCTGCATGAAACAGGGCGGCGGCTTCGGGGTGGTGTGCATCCTCGACGGTGAAGAAGTCGGCATCGCCCCCGAAGGCTACGCACGGGTCGGGTGCGAGGCGCTGATCACCGATTTCCATCAGCAGGACAATGGCCTGCTGGGCATTCGGGTGAAAGGCGGGCGACGCTTTCATGTGGTGCGCACCGAGGTGCAGCGCGACCAGTTGATCGTCGCCGAAGTCGAATGGCTCAAAGATGAACCCGAACAACCGCTACAGGATGAAGACGCCGACCTGGTCGCGCTGCTCAAGGCCTTGGCGGAACATCCGATGGTCGAAGCGCTGAATATGGGCACCGAAGCGACGGGGCAACAGTCGCTGGCCAATCAGTTGGCGTATCTGTTGCCGTTTGCCGAGGTGGACAAGATAGACCTGCTGCAACTTGATGATCCGCAGCAGCGCCTGGATGCGATTCAGGCATTGCTGGATGAGTTGCAGGGTGAGTTGTTTGCCTAGTTGTACTTTGTATTAAGTTCTCCGGTTCGCCACTATTGTCTTCGTAAAGCTCAGTCAGTAGTTTGCAGTTATTCGCATGGAGCGGATAACGGTTAACTATATGGGTGTGATTATGACGATATATGAAGATGAATGGATGTTCTGGGATGATATTGCCGGGCGCTATATTTTAAAACACGCGAGCACCGAGCCGAATACGGCTAATATTATTGATGCCGCTGCTTACTATGCCGATTCAATGGTTGTCGCTCGACGTAAGCGCAAGCGCGTAAAACTTCCAGTCTCCAGTACTGCTGTCGATGCTTCAAACGCTCCGACGGCTCTTTAGTACACGACTTATAAACTATTCGGCAACGGACTGAGTTTTGCGCGTTTTGCTGAAAAAAATTGAGTGAACAGCATCTTGAGGTGATTGATGTCCCAGGAAAATCAAAGCAGCGCATTTACCGCTAATCTTTACGTCAACGGCACGCCGGTGGTGCTCAACCAGCAGCGCCTGAAGCTTAGGCTGCGTGACCCGCGAATCACCCGGCGCGAACGCCTGGACGTGGAGGTGGCATTGGCGAGTGACGACAGCACAAGTATTCTGACGCTCGCCGATCATGAGGATGACAAGCCCCTATTGTTGAAGTTTGTGCCCAAGGCTGGCAAGTATGAAGTGCTGGCCGTTATTCGAGGTGCCTATGAAGGTGGTCGTTTAACGGTTAATGCCCAAACCCGTCATCTTTATATGAATGGCGGATTGGAAGGTGCAAGGTTTTCAATACGTAAGCATGGGGTGGACCAAGCGAGTTTTGATGGTTTTGCTGCCGGTCCAGGGTATGTGCAGCTCGTGAGTGAGCTTAAGGGTCGGCCGCTCTATCTGGCAAACGACAAGGGAAAAGTGCATTTTAAAGATGTGGATCCTAACACCTCCACGCATGATGCGTTCAACAATGATCCCGTCAACTTCGTGATCAAGATTGTTGATAAGCCGGGTGAGGAGCGCAAATAAAAAAACGCCATCAGTTTTGCAAGCTGATGGCGTCTACCTCATCAGGCAACAGCCTAATAAGCATATCTCAACATTGCATGCGGCAAATGTCGCAATGCAAAGAACCCGAACAACGCCACCATCGCCGGCAATACCAGCCACCAGATTTTGGGCGGCATGGCATTGAGCGGTGTCCGGCGCTGGCTCAGCCACAAGCTGGCGGCACACACGCACGCCGCCAGCATCGCGCCGGCCAATATATCCGTTGGCCAGTGCGCGCCGAGGTACACCCGGGACAGGGCGATCGTCAGGGCCGGCAAACAACCCAGCAGCAACCAGGTCAGGCGCATGCGCGGCGGTTGTCCGCGACCGGCCAACACCGCGAGCGTCAAGAACAGCGCGAAAGAGCCCGAGGCATGGCCGCTGGGCATGCTGTAGCTGGTCAGTGGGTCGCTCAGCACTTCCGGGCGCACGCGGGCGAAAAAGTGCTTGGTCGCGGTATTGCCCAGCGCGGTGAAAAGCAAAGTGCCGCCTGCGAAAAGCGCGTGCCGCCATTGTCGTGTCAGCAACAGCAAAACTGTCAGCAGCGCGCTGAACATGAACATGTTGCGGAATTCGCCGATCAGCGTGAACACCACGGCCACTTCATCGAGCGCCGGGCTGCGGTGTTCCTGTATCAGGGTCATCAATCCTTGGTCGAGGGCGGTCAGGTGCGGGTAGCCGATGAACAGACCGATCAGGATCAACAGGCTCATGCTGCTGATCCAGATGGTCGCCCGGCGATGGCGGCGCAGGCTGCTGTTTGCGCTCAGACCTACCATCACCGCAATGCTGCCGGCGACAATCCCGGCTTCAAGCCAGAAACCTTCCGGCAATGGCAGGCGGATCGCCGCCCCGGTGGCCCAGCCCGGCAGGAGATAGGCGAGGCTCCAGCCTGCAGCAGCCAACAGGCTGACGACGGCGAAGCGCGGGAAGGGCATGTCGCACATCCCGGCAACCATCGGTAGCATCGGCCGCAAGGGGCCGATAAAGCGGCCGACCAACAGGCTGGCGATGCCATAGCGCTGGAAATACGCCTCGGCCCCGGCCATCCATTCCGGATGATGGCGCAACCCTGGCAGGCGACGGATGTTCTGGTGGAAATGTCGCCCTAAAAAGTACGAAACGATGTCACCCAGCACGCCGCCGAGGAAACCCAGTAGCAGCGTTTCACCCAATGACAACGCGCCACTGCCGGCCAGCACCGCCACGGCAAACAGCAATACTGTGCCGGGCACGATCAGCCCGGCAATCGCCAGGCATTCAATGCAAGCCACAATGAACACTGCCGCGGCCAACCACTGCGGATTGACCGTCAGCCAACCGGTCACGCTATCGAGCCATGGGCCCATAAAAACAACTCCATCGAATAATCAATTGGCCTCAAGGGACAAACGCAATCTTCACAACACCACAGATTTCATGTGGGAGCGGGCTTGCTCGCGAAGGCGGAGTGTCAGGCGGCACTAATATCGACTGAAAGGGCCCCTTCGCGAGCAAGCCCGCTCCCACACTGGATTTTCATCGTTCACGTCAGCAAAAAATAATCGCGCCCTTCGACTTGCCCCCGACGCAACGGGTTGCGCGTGCAATAAAGTGCGTAAGCCGCATCAACAAAACGGTACATCAAGTGTTCGTCACGCCCGTGGGGAATGCCCAGGCGTGTGGTCTGGATAATGTGGCCGGGCGCTGGCCCGACATCTTCCACCAGCAGCACTTCATGGTCGAAGCGCTTGGCGTCCCAGACCGGCACCTTCAGCCCCAGCGCCTTGCAAAGCAGCGTCTGCCCGGCACACAGCTTTTGCGAGGGGCGAGGGCGGCCCCGGGCATCGGGATTGTTCAATAGCATTTGCGCCAGGCTCGCCGGCCCGCTCAGTTCGTCGACCCATGGATAGGCGGATTTGATCAATACCGCATTACCCGGACCCTGAGCGCTGAAGTTCAACGAATCGCCACCGCGGGCGTAATACATATAGATGTGGCCGCCATCCAGAAACAAAGCCTTACGCTTTTCTGTGTAGCCAAGGGAGGCGTGGCTGCCTTTTTCTTCGCAGTAATAGGCTTCGGTCTCGATGATCCGGGCACTGAGCCACAGGTCGCCGACCTTATGGCGGATGATTTTACCCAGTAAATCCCGGGCCAGCGTTTGGGCGTCGCGGTCGAAAAATGCATCCGGCAGCCCCGTGGGCTGGCGCGTAGTGGATGCAGAAACAGGCAGATTGGTCATGATGAACAGCGTTTATCAGGGCTGATTGAGTCGTGATGATAACAATATGCAACTTAATCACGGCTGAACGTCGGCAAATTGCCCTCCATTTCGACCATCCGCCTGTCACCGCTGTTAGTCCCGGGACGCGACAGCTATAATCTGCCGCTTTACTCTTTACCAAGACCTTAGCAAAGACCATTGCAGACCATGACTGAGTCCGTTCTTGACTACATGACCCGTTTGGGTCGCGCCGCCCGCGAAGCTTCCCGCGTGATCGGCCGTGCCAGCACCGCGCAGAAAAACCGCGCCTTGCAGGCGGCTGCCAATGCGCTGGACGCTGCACGCGCCGAGCTGACCGCGGCCAATGAACTGGATTTGGCCGCCGGCCGCGCCAATGGTCTGGAACCTGCTTTGCTGGAACGTCTGGCACTGACCCCGGAGCGCATCGACGGCATGATCGTCGGTTTGCGTCAGGTCGCGGCACTGCCGGACCCAGTGGGGGCGATCCGCGACATGAGTTATCGCCCGTCTGGCATCCAGGTCGGCAAGATGCGCGTGCCATTGGGCGTGATCGGGATCATCTACGAATCACGGCCGAACGTGACCATCGATGCCGCCAGCCTGTGCCTGAAGTCCGGCAACGCGACCATCCTGCGTGGCGGCTCCGAGGCGATTCATTCCAACCGTGCCATTGCCGCCTGCATCCAGCGCGGCCTGGCCGAGGCCGGTCTGCCGGCCGCCGTGGTGCAAGTGGTCGAAACCACCGACCGTGCTGCCGTCGGCGCATTGATCACCATGCCGGAATACGTCGATGTCATCGTGCCCCGTGGTGGCCGTGGCCTCATCGAACGGGTCAGTCGCGATGCCCGCGTGCCCGTGATCAAGCACCTGGACGGCATTTGTCACGTCTACGTCAGCGCCCACGCCGATCTGCCGAAAGCCCAGCGCATCGCGTTCAACGCCAAGACTTACCGTTATGGCATCTGTGGCGCCATGGAAACCCTGCTGGTGGATCAAGCGGTCGCCAAGGATTTCCTGCCGTCGATGGCGGCACAGTTGCGCGAAAAAGGCGTCGAGCTGCGCGGTTGCGAGCGTACACGGGCGATCATCGAGGCCGTTGCGGCCACTGAAGAAGACTGGCACACCGAATACCTGGCGCCGATCCTCTCGATCCGCGTGGTCGACGGTCTGGATCAGGCCATTGAGCATATTAACAAGTACGGCTCCCATCACACCGATTCGATCGTCAGCGAAAACCTGGCCGATACCCGGCGTTTCGTGGCTGAAGTCGATTCGTCTTCGGTGATGATCAATACGCCGACGTGCTTTGCCGATGGCTTCGAATACGGATTGGGTGCCGAGATTGGCATTTCTACTGATAAGCTGCACGCCCGTGGCCCGGTGGGCCTCGAAGGGCTGACCTGCGAGAAGTACATCGTGGTCGGTGACGGTCAGTTGCGCGGCCAGGAGTCGCTCTGACTTGGGCGACCTCGACCCGTCAGCCCAGGTGACCGCCAGCGAGCCCCAGCCTCGACGCATTGGCGTGCTGGGCGGGACCTTCGACCCAGTGCACATCGGCCATTTGCGCGGTGCGCTGGAAGTCGCCGAATCGCTGGCGCTCGATGAGTTGCGTCTGACACCCAGTGCCAGGCCGCCTCATCGGGGCACGCCGCAGGTGTCAGCGAAGGACCGTCTGGCGATGGTCAAGTGCGCGGTGGCCGGTGTGGCACCGTTGGTAGTGGACGCCCGCGAATTGCAGCGGGACAAACCGTCCTACACCATCGACACCCTGGAACTGATGCGCGCCGAACTTGCCGCACAAGATCAGGTTTTTCTACTTTTGGGCTGGGACGCATTTTGCGGCCTGCCCACTTGGCACCGCTGGGAAGAGTTGCTCCAGCATTGCCACATCCTGGTGCTGCAACGCCCGGATGCCGACAGCGAACCGCCGGATGCCTTGCGCAACCTGCTGGCAGCGCGCTCGGTGAGCGACCCGCTGGCCCTCAAAGGGCCGAGCGGACAGATTGCATTCGTCTGGCAGACGCCGCTCGCGGTATCCGCCACCCAGATCCGTCAACTGCTGGCCAGCGGTAAGTCGGTACGTTTCCTGGTGCCCGACGCGGTCCTGGCCTACATCGATGCGCACGGGCTTTACCGTGCGTCGAACTGAAAAAGGGCGCGCTTCAAGGCACGTGAATGCGTGTATCGAAGCGCCCGAACACATGAGCAAAACGAGTTTTATATGACTGACAAAGACGTAAACAAAGTAAAGCGCAAGGGCACGTTCAAGAGCGCTCCGCTGCCAGTAGTGGCCAATACCGGCCCGGAACTGCGCGGCGAAGAGCTGGTCAAGGTTGCCGTAGCGGCCCTGGAAGACGTCAAGGCCCAGGATGTTCTGGTGATCGACGTTCGTGAAAAGCAGAGCATCACTGATTTCATGATCATCGCTACCGGTACTTCCAACCGCCAGATCGGCGCGATGCTGGATAAGGTCCGCGAGGCGGTCAAGGCCCAAGGCGTCAAGCCGTTGGGTGAAGAAGGCAAGGGCGACAGCGACTGGGTGCTGCTGGATATGGACGACGTCATCGTGCACATGATGACTGCCAGCGCTCGCCAGTTCTATGACCTGGAGCGTTTGTGGCAGGGTGCCGAGCAGAGCCGTGCCGGCAGCGCCGCGCACCACAGCCCGGAAAACACCCATGAGCATTTCATCAAGCTCAACAAAGACCAGCAATAAGGGAACGCTGTGCGACTGCGACTGATCGCCGTCGGTTCACGCATGCCCAAATGGGTGGAAGAAGGCTGGCATGAATATGCCAAGCGTCTTCCGTCCGAGCTGGCGCTGGAACTGGTGGAAATTCCGCTCAACACCCGCGGCAAGAACGCCGACGTGGCGCGCTTTATCCGTCAGGAAGGCGAAGCCATGCTGGCCAAGGTCGGGCCGAACGAGCGCATTGTCACCCTCGAAGTCCACGGCAAGCCCTGGAGCACCGAGCAACTGGCGGTCGAACTCGATCGCTGGCGGCTGGACTCGCGCACGGTGAATTTCATGGTCGGCGGCCCCGAGGGGCTGGCGCCGGAAGTCTGTGCCCGGGCGGATCAACGCTGGTCGTTGTCACCGTTGACGTTGCCGCACCCGCTGGTGCGGATTCTGATCGGCGAACAGCTGTATCGTGCCTGGACAGTCCTGTCCGGCCACCCTTACCACAAGTAGTTCTGCCCTCATGCCCCAGCCGATCCGCATCAAGGACCACGAAAAAGACGCCCGTCTGGTGCGTGGCCGCGTCGTGTTCGGGGCCATTGCAGTGGTGGCGCTGATTGGCGTGCTGATCGCGCGGCTGTATTTCCTTCAGGTGATCCAGTACGAGTACCACTCGACACTGTCGGAAAACAACCGCGTCCATGTGCAGCCGATTCCGCCGACTCGCGGGTTGATCTTCGACCGCAATGGCGTGGTGGTGGCCGATAACCGGCCCAGCTTCAGCCTGAGCATGACCCGCGAACGCTCCGGTGACTGGCAGCAAGTGCTCGACGTGATCGTTGAAGTGCTGGAGCTGACGCCCGAGGACCGGGTGATTTTCGAGAAGCGCATGCGTCAGGGGCGCCGACCGTTTGAGCCGGTGCCAATCCTGTTCGAACTGAGCGAAGAGCAGATCGCCCGCATCGCGGTGAACCAGTTCCGCCTGCCTGGTGTGGAAGTGGTCGCGCAGCTGGTGCGGCATTACCCGCAGGGTGCGCACTTTGCGCACTCGGTGGGTTACATGGGGCGGATCAACGAGAAAGAGCTCAAGACGCTCGATCCGGTGAGTTACAGCGGCACCCATCAAATTGGTAAAACCGGCATCGAGCGGTTTTACGAGCCCGAGCTGCACGGTCAGGTCGGTTACGAAGAAGTCGAGACCAACGCCCGTGGCCGCGTGTTGCGGGTGCTCAAACGTACCGAGCCGATTTCCGGCAAGGACATCGTCCTTAGCCTGGACATCAAATTGCAGGAAGCCGCCGAAGCCGCGCTCGGCGGTCGTCGTGGCGCGGTAGTGGCGCTGGACCCGAAAACCGGCGAAGTCCTGGCGATGGTCAGTCAGCCGAGTTTTGACCCGAACCTGTTCGTCACCGGCATCAGTTTCAAAGCCTATTCCGAGTTGCGCGATTCCATCGACCGGCCATTGTTCAACCGCGTGTTGCGCGGTCTGTACCCGCCGGGCTCGACGATTAAACCGGCGGTGGCGATTGCCGGCCTGGATGCGGGCGTGGTCACCGCATCGACCCGGGTCTACGACCCCGGTTACTACCAACTGCCCAATTACGATCACAAATACCGTAACTGGAACCGTACCGGCGACGGTTACGTGGATCTGGACACGGCGATCATGCGGTCCAACGACACCTACTTCTATGACCTGGCGCACAAGCTGGGGATTGATCGGTTGTCGGCTTACATGAGCAAATTCGGTATTGGTCAGAAGGTCTCCCTCGACATGTTCGAAGAGTCGCCGGGGTTGATGCCGACCCGGGAATGGAAGCGCGCGACCCGTCGTCAGGCCTGGTACCCGGGCGAAACGCTGATTCTCGGGATCGGTCAGGGCTACATGCAGTCCACTCCGTTGCAGTTGGCGCAGGCCACGGCGCTGGTGGCCAACAAGGGTGTGTGGAATCGTCCGCATTTGGCCAAGACCCTCGAAGGTGCGAAGCCGGTGGACGAAAATCCGATGCCGGACATCATTCTGCGCGACCCGTCGGACTGGACCAAGGTCAACCACGGCATGCAGCAGGTGATGCACGGTGCCCGCGGTACGGCGCGCAAGGCATCCATCGGTGCTCAATACCGGATTGCCGGCAAAAGTGGTACGGCCCAGGTGGTCGCGATCAAGCAGGGCGAGAAGTACGACCGCTCCAAGGTTCAGGAGCGTCACCGCGACCACGCCTTGTTCGTCGGCTTCGCGCCGGCCGACAACCCGCAAATCGTGGTGTCGGTAATGGTCGAGAACGGCGAGTCCGGTTCCGGCGTCGCCGCGCCAGTGGTGCGTCAAGTCATGGACGCCTGGCTCCTGGACCAGGACGGCCGACTGAAAGCCGAATACGCCAGCCCTATCAGTGCGGAGGCTACGGCCCGTGAAGAGTAATTTCGATCGCATCCTCTCCAGCGAGGATGTGATGCGTCGCCGTGCGACGCTGTTGCAACGCATGCACATCGACGGCCCATTGCTGATCCTGCTTCTGACCCTCGCGGCCGGCAGCCTGTTCGTGCTGTATTCGGCCAGCGGCAAAAGCTGGGATCTGCTGGCCAAGCAAGCCACTTCCTTCGGCATCGGCCTGGTGTCGATGATCGTCATCGCCCAGTTCGAGCCGCGCTTCATGGCCCGTTGGGTGCCGGTCGGTTATGTGATCGGCGTGCTGTTGCTGGTGGTGGTGGATGTCATGGGCCACAACGCCATGGGTGCCACGCGCTGGATCAACATTCCCGGGGTGATCCGCTTCCAGCCTTCGGAATTCATGAAGATCCTGATGCCGGCAACCATCGCCTGGTACCTGGCCAAGCGCTCCTTGCCGCCACAACTCAAGCATGTGGGCGTCAGTCTGTTTCTGATCGGGTTGCCGTTCATTCTGATCGTGCGTCAACCCGACCTCGGCACTTCGCTGCTTATTCTCGCCGGTGGCGCGTTCGTTCTGTTCATGGGCGGCCTGCGCTGGCGCTGGATTCTCAGCGTGATTGCCGCGGCTGTGCCGGTGGCGGTCGGCATGTGGTACTTCATCATGCACGACTACCAGAAGCAGCGAATCCTGACCTTCCTCGACCCAGAGAGCGATCCGCTGGGCACGGGCTGGAACATCATTCAGTCGAAAGCAGCCATCGGTTCCGGTGGCGTGTTCGGCAAAGGCTGGTTGCTTGGCACCCAGTCGCACCTGGACTTCCTGCCGGAAAGCCACACCGACTTCATTATTGCGGTGCTGGGCGAAGAATTCGGCCTGGTGGGCATCTGCGCATTGTTGCTGATTTACCTGTTGTTGATCGGTCGCGGGCTGGTGATTACCGCCCAGGCGCAGACATTGTTCGGCAAATTGCTCGCGGGCAGCCTGACCATGACGTTTTTTGTTTACGTTTTCGTCAACATCGGTATGGTCAGTGGCCTGTTGCCGGTTGTGGGGGTGCCGTTGCCGTTCATTAGCTACGGAGGAACTTCGCTGGTGACGCTACTGTCAGCGTTTGGGGTTTTGATGTCGATCCATACCCATCGCAAGTGGATCGCACAGGTTTGAATAAGGTGAAGATTTCAATGCAAGTAATGCGTGGCTGGGCGACTCGATACGCACCGTGGGTCGGCCTGGTAAGCATCCTTGGTACCACGCAGCAAGCGTGGGGCGGCGATTACGAAGGCTCACCCCAGGTGGCCGAGTTCGTCGGTGAAATGACCCGCGACTATGGCTTTGCCGGTGAACAGCTGATGGGCGTGTTCCGCGAAGCCGAGCGCAAACAGTCGATTCTGGACGCGATCTCCAAGCCCGCCGAACGGGTCAAACAGTGGAAAGAATATCGCCCGATGTTCATCACCGAGGCGCGCATCGCCCGTGGTGTGGACTTCTGGCGTCAGCACGAAGCGATCCTGGCTCGTGCCGAGCAGGAATACGGTGTGCCGGCGCAGGTCATCGTCTCGATCATCGGCGTGGAGACCTTCTTTGGTCGAAATACCGGCAATTTCCGGGTGATCGATGCCTTGTCGACCCTGGGTTTCGACTATCCTCCCCGTGCCGAATTCTTCCGCAAGGAATTG
Source organism: Pseudomonas sp. GW822-FHT02E03 (assembly GCF_058802325.1). Classification (NCBI taxonomy): domain Bacteria; kingdom Pseudomonadati; phylum Pseudomonadota; class Gammaproteobacteria; order Pseudomonadales; family Pseudomonadaceae; genus Pseudomonas; species Pseudomonas sp. GW822-FHT02E03. The sequence goes on from NZ_JBXAOA010000007.1 coordinate 119,489, forward strand.
CGTGAATTCCTGCTGCTGGCCCGTGAAGAGCAGGTCGATCCGTTGACCCTCAAAGGCTCCTATGCCGGGGCCATGGGCTTGCCGCAATTCATGCCGAGCAGTTTTCGCGCCTATGCGGTGGATTTTGACGGTGACGGCCACATTAATATCTGGACCAACCCGGATGATGCCATCGGCAGCGTCGCCAGTTATTTCAAGCGTCACGGCTGGGTCGCCGGCGAACCTGTGGTCAGCCGCGCCGATGTGCGTGGCGATCAGGTAGATGAAGGTTTGACCGCAGGCATCGAGCCGACGAAAACTGTCGGGGAGTTGCGGGCGCTGGGCTGGTCGAGTCATGATGCGCTGCGCGATGATATGCCGGTCACAGCTTTTCGCCTGGAAGGTGACAATGGCCCTGAATACTGGATGGGCCTGACGAATTTTTACGCAATCACGCGTTATAACCGCAGCGTGATGTACGCCATGGCCGTACATCAACTGTCTGAACAGCTGGTCCAAGCACGGGGCGTCAAGTAATGCGGGCATTGCCTATGAATAAACCCCTGAAGCTCATGGCATTCGCCGCGTTGACGGTTCTGGTCGCCAGTTGTTCGACCAGTCGCGCGCCGGCTCAGAAGTCCCCGACCGCCGTTCGTTCGGCACTTGGCCTGGATATCAACCGGGCTCACAAGGATGGCGCACCCTGGTGGGACGTCGACGTAACGCGCATTCCAGATGCCACGCCGACCCTGCACAGCGGTCCTTATAAAGCCAACCCGTACACGGTGCTGGGCAAGACTTACTTCCCGATGCAAGAATCCAGGACCTACGTGGCCTCGGGCACTGCGTCCTGGTACGGCACCAAATTCCATGGCCAGAACACCGCCAACGGCGAAGTGTATGACCTGTACGGCATGAGCGCAGCGCACAAGACCCTGCCACTGCCCAGTTACGTTCGGGTGACTAACCTGGACAACAACAAGACGGTCATCCTGCGGGTCAACGACCGCGGGCCGTTCTACTCGGACCGGATCATCGACTTGTCCTACGCGGCCGCCAAGAAACTCGGCTATGCCGAAACCGGTACGGCGCGGGTCAAGGTCGAAGGCATCGACCCGCAGCAATGGTGGGCAGCCAAAGGCCGCCCGGCGCCTTTAATGCTTAACGAGCCGAAAGTCGCACAAAATAGCGCCCCGGTGATTACGGCATCGGCCGGCACCGTCGAGCAATGGACCCCACCGCCGCAGCAACACGCCGCGGCCGTAGTGCCCGTGCAGATCGATGCAAAAAAAAACGCTTCTGTACCAGCCTCTGGCCAGTATCTGCAGGTGGGCGCGTTCGCCAACCCGGACGCTGCAGAGCTCCTGAGATCGAAGCTCAGCGGGATGGTGAGCGCTCCGGTGTTCATCAGCTCGATCGTGCGTAACCAACAGACACTGCATCGGGTGCGCCTGGGGCCGATCGGCTCGCCGGGTGAAATCCAGCAAGTGCAAAACAGCGTGCGGCTGGCCAATCTCGGTTCGCCGAGCCTGGTCAGCGCCGAGTAACACGTAGTACTTGATTGACGGTTCGCTTGCGGTTTGGGGGGCGAACCGGGTTGTTGGCTCGTTGAAGAACAAAAGCCCGGCAAGGGTTGCAGAGTGAGCAACTGAACACGCGACAACTTTTTAGAGAGTTGTCTGATTAGTTTTGCCCTAGGGCAGTTTCCATTAGCGATTTCGAGAGACGGATGAACATCACCACCTTTGCCAAACGCCTGTGCCTGCTAGTCCCGCTGCTTCTCTCACCCGCGGCTTTCGCGGCCGAGATAATGCCGTCGCCACCGCAACTGGCCGCCAAAGCCTATGTACTCATGGACGCCAGCAGCGGCAACGTGCTGGTAGAGAACAATGGTGACCAGCGTCTGCCACCGGCCAGCCTGACCAAGCTGATGACCGCTTACATCGCGACCCTGGAAATCCGTCGTGGCCAGATCGGCGAAAACGATCCGGTGACCGTCAGCGAGAACGCCTGGCGTACCGGCGGTTCGCGGATGTTCATCAAGGTGGGTTCGCAAGTCACCGTCAGCGACCTGCTGCACGGCATCATCATTCAGTCGGGTAACGACGCCAGTGTTGCGCTCGCCGAGCACATCGCCGGCAGCGAAGACGCGTTCGCCGACATGATGAACAAAACCGTGGCCGACCTGGGCATGACCAACAGCCACTTCATGAACCCGACCGGTCTGCCAAACCCTGAGCACTACTCGTCGGCTCACGACATGGCCGTGCTGGCCCGCGCGATCATCCACGAAGACCCGGCTCACTACGCGATCTACTCGCAGAAAGAGTTCTTCTGGAACGGCATCAAGCAGCCTAACCGCAACCTGCTGCTGTGGCGCGACAAGACCGTCGACGGTCTGAAAACCGGTCACACCGACGAAGCCGGCTACTGCATGGTGTCTTCGGCTGTACGTGATGGCATGCGCCTGATCGCCGTGGTGTTCGGCACCAACAGCGAAGTGGCCCGTGCTGCTGAAACCCAGAAGCTGCTGACTTACGGTTTCCGCTTCTTCGAAACCCAGACCTTCTATCAGAAAGGCGCCGAGCTGGCTCAGGCACCTGTCTGGAAAGGCACCACCAATCAAGTCAAGGCCGGCCTGGCTCAAGACCTGACCATGACCCTGCCAAAAGGCCAGCTGAAAAAGCTCGCCGCCAGCATGACCATGACCCCGCAACTGGTCGCGCCAATCGCCAAGGGCGATGTGATCGGTAAAGTCGAAGTGAAACTGGACGACAAAGTGGTGCACAGCGCCGACCTGATCGCTCTGGACGCGGTTGACGAGGGTGGTATCTTCCGCCGCATGTGGGATAGCATCCGTCTATTCTTCTACGGCTTGTTCAACTGAATTAGTGTGGACCTGCATGGCCCCGTTCCAATCCGGAGCGGGGCCATGTCCGTTGCCACGGCTTACGAGGCCGTTACGCCATGACAGAAACTGAAGTAAAGGCGCCAAAAATCGAATTCCCCTGCGCGGATTACCCGATCAAGGTAATCGGCGACACCGGCGTGGGTTTCAAGGACAAGATCATTGCGATCCTTGAGAAACACGCGACCGTTGACCACAACACCTTTGCCGAACGGCAGAGTACCAACGGCAAGTACACGACCATCCAGTTGCACATCATCGCCACCGGCCAGGAACAGCTGTACGACATCAACAGCGAGTTGCGGGCTACCGGTTTCGTGCACATGGTGCTGTGATGTCTGGCACGCTGGGCTTTCGCGAGCTCGGCCAGATGGCTTACGAGCCGGTCTGGCATGCCATGCAGCGCTTCACCAATGAACGCGGCAGCGATGCCGCCGACGAAGTCTGGCTGGTCGAGCACCCGCCGGTGTTCACTCAGGGCCAGGCTGGCAAGGCCGAGCATCTGCTGCTGCCGGGGGATATTCCGGTGGTGAAGGTCGACCGCGGTGGTCAGGTGACTTATCACGGTCCCGGCCAGCTGGTGGCCTACCTGTTACTGGACGTTCGCAAGCTGGGGTTCGGCGTGCGTGATCTGGTCAGCCGCATGGAGCAATGCCTGATTGAGCTGCTGGCCAGCTACGGCGTGACCGCGGTGGCCAAGCCGGATGCGCCGGGTGTCTATGTCGATGGCGCGAAAATCGCTTCTCTGGGTCTGCGGATCCGCCACGGTTGCTCCTTTCATGGCCTGGCCTTGAACGTGGATATGAACCTGGAACCGTTTCGACGGATTAATCCCTGCGGCTACGCCGGGCTGGCAATGACCCAGCTGTGCGATCACGCAGGATCGATTGAATTTGCCGAGGTAAGTGCCCGGCTGCGCGCGCAGCTCGTCAAACACCTCGACTATGCTGAGCAGACGACCCTAACGGGCGGAATCGACTGATATGACTACTGATGCAGTGCAAACCATGATCCCGACGCTCGATGTCACCGAGCGTCCGGCCCCGCGTGCCAAGGTTGAAGCCGGCGTCAAGCTGCGCGGCGCCGAGAAGGTTGCACGCATCCCGGTGAAGATCATCCCGACCACTGAACTGCCGAAGAAACCCGACTGGATTCGCGTGCGCATCCCGGTTTCCCCGGAGGTCGACCGCATCAAGGCCCTGCTGCGCAAACACAAGCTGCACAGCGTGTGCGAAGAGGCGTCCTGCCCGAACCTGGGCGAGTGCTTCTCCGGTGGCACCGCGACCTTCATGATCATGGGTGACATCTGCACCCGTCGCTGCCCGTTCTGCGACGTTGGTCATGGTCGTCCGAAGCCACTGGACGTCAACGAGCCGCAAAGCCTGGCCATTGCCATCGCCGACCTGAAACTCAAGTACGTCGTAATCACCTCGGTAGACCGCGACGACCTGCGTGACGGCGGTGCCCAGCATTTTGCCGATTGCATCCGCGAAATCCGCAAACTGTCGCCGAACGTGCAGCTCGAGACCCTGGTTCCGGACTACCGTGGCCGCATGGACGTCGCGCTGGAAATCACCGCCGCCGAGCCGCCTGATGTGTTCAACCACAACCTGGAAACCGTGCCTCGCCTGTACAAGGCTGCGCGTCCGGGTTCGGATTACCAGTGGTCGCTGACCCTGCTGCAACGCTTCAAGCAGATGATGCCGCACATTCCGACCAAGTCCGGTTTGATGCTGGGCCTGGGCGAAACCGACGAAGAAGTCATCGAAGTCATGAAGCGCATGCGCGAACACGACATCGACATGCTGACCCTGGGCCAGTACCTGCAACCGTCCCGCAGCCACTTGCCGGTCCAGCGCTTCGTACACCCGGACACCTTCGCCTGGTTCGCCGAGGAAGGTTACAAGATGGGCTTCAAGAACGTTGCTTCCGGGCCGCTGGTACGTTCCTCGTACCACGCTGACGAGCAGGCGAAACTGGTCAAGGCCGAGCTGATGTCGTCCTGATCCCGTTTTGAGAGCAAAAAAGGCCCGCAAGGCTTCCAGGCCTTGCGGGCCTTTTTTTAGCAGTGCTCACGGCGATTACAGTCTTTTCCTGCAAATCGTGGTGCGATTGACCCTCTTCTGTTTATTCCCGTTCCTGACTACTGTGTGCTGAAGCGTTCACAGGGAGAATCATGGATGACTGCTCGACCGACCCACACCCTTTGTCCACATGCCCCCGTTCCGGCCTTGCCGCCTACAGGGCTGATTGGCGTGATCGCGCCCGCCGGCCCCGCAGCGCTGGACACCGATAAAGCCATCGGCTGGATGCGCGCTCGCGGCTATTCGCTGCGCGTGTTTCCCGGCGTTTATGAGCAAGAGGGTTATCTGGCCGGCAGTGATGATGTGCGGCTCAATGACTTGCATGGCGCATTCGCCGACAGCGAGGTCGATGCCATCATCTGTCTGCGTGGCGGTTACGGTACACCGCGTTTGCTTGATCGCATCGATTTCGAATTACTGCGCAACAACGCCAAGCCGTTTATCGGCTACAGCGACGTTACTGCACTGCACTCGGCCATCAGTCGTTATGCCGGGTTCGTGACCTTCCATGGCCCGATGCTCAACGCTGACCTGCTGGGTGACAAGCAGCAACCCACCGAGTTCTCGTTTTTCAACATGCTGCGCGGGCAGGTGAAGGCGGGCAGTGTGCTTTCTCACCCGGTGGCTTGGCCGTTGACCACAATCGAGCCCGGTATCGCTCACGGGCGCTTGCTGGGGGGCAATCTGTCGATGATCGCCGCGACCATGGGCACGCCTTATGAGATCGATGCCGAGGGCGTCATCCTGTTCATCGAGGACATCAACGAGCCGCTGTATCGCATCGACCGGCTGCTGACTCATTTGCGTCTGGCCGGCACGTTGCACAAGCTGCGTGGGGTTCTGGTGGGGGATGTGGCTGGGGTTGATGCGATTGCGCTGGAGAAGTTGCTCAAGCAGACCTTTGCGCCGTTGCGCATCCCCGTGCTGGCCGGATGGCGTAGCGGGCATTGTGATCCGAATCTGACGCTGCCGATGGGCGCGCTGGTCAGGCTGGATGCGGGGGGCAAGGCGTTGGTGTTGGAGCAGGATGTGGTGATCAAGCGGTAGTTCGTTAGCGCCTGATAGTCAGTCTTCGCGGGCAAGCCCGCTCCCACAGGGTCAAGGTGTATGCAAATGTCACATTCACCTTTGAACTTGTGGGAGCGGGCTTGCCCGCGATGCTTTTTAGCGGTTACGCAGACCTTCCAGCAACTTGTGCGTCGGATAACCATCCGCCGGCCAGCCAAACGACTGCTGCGCGCTGCGGATCGCTTTGCGGGTATTGGCGCCGATAATCCCGTCGGCGGTCCCTGCGTCGTAGTTCTGGGCGCTCAGCAGGTTTTGCAACTCGATTCGCTCGGTACGGCTCAGCGGCAAGTCATCTTTTGGCCATAGACCGCTGATCAAACCGCCACCATTGAAGCGCTCGGACAGCAGACTCACGGCCAGGGCGTAGGACGAAGAGTTGTTGTACTTGAGAATCGCGCGGAAGTTATCGAGGACCAGGAACGCCGGGCCGCGATAGCCTGCCGGCAACAACAGGGCGGCCGACAGGTGTTCGGAACCTGCCGGAACCTGGCCGCCATTGGGCAGGGTTACCCCCAGTTGTCGCCACTCGGCTACGCTCTTGCGAATCGCGCCATCGGCCAGGACGTAGTTGAAGCCGCTCGCCAGTTGTACTTCGAAGCCCCAAGGCTGACCTTTCTGCCAGCCGGAGCTTTGCAGGTAGTGCGCGGTCGAGGCCAATGCATCAGCGGAGCTGTTCCAGATGTCGCGGCGGCCATCACCGTCAAAGTCTACGGCGTGGGTGTTGTAGGTGGTCGGAATGAACTGGGTCTGGCCCATGGCGCCGGCCCAGGAACCGAGCATTTTCTCGGGGGCGATATCGCCTTGTTGCAGGATTTGCAAGGCTGCGATCAGTTGCGCGTGAGCAAAGCCCGGACGTCGACCTTCATAAGCCAGGGTCGCCAGGGAGTTGATCACCGACTTGCTGCCCTGGAACTGACCAAAGTTACTTTCCATGCCCCATACCGCGACCAGAGCCTGACGGTCGACGCCGTAGCGCTGTTCGATGTTTTGCAGGATGTCGGCGTGTTCGCCGACAAGCGCCTGACCTTTGCGCACCCGTAGCGGCGACAGCGCGCCATCGAGGTACTCCCACACCGGGCGAGTAAATTCCGGTTGGCTGCGATCGGCACGGATCACGCTGTCGTCCACGCTGACATTGGCAAAAGCACGATCGAACAGGTCGGCGCGAATGCCGGCGGCGAGGGCGTCTTTACGGAAACCCGCCTGCCATTCGGCAAAGGTCTGGGTAGGCTGGATGTCGAGATTTTCACCGGTTGGAACCACCGGCGGAATGATCGCAGGGGCCGTCGCAACGGTGCGGGTCTGAAGCGGTTGGGCGTCGGCGGCGGTGGGTTTTTCCGCGCAGGCGACAAGCAGAACGAGGCTGGAGGCAGCTATCAGTTGGCGAAGAGGCCAACGACGGGAAATACAAAGGGGCATGCACAGGTCCAGAGGATACGAATCAGGTGCAGACCTTAACATGTTGAGCGATGGCTTGCCTTTCAGGCCGCCAGAAAGTAAGAAGCCTCCCAGCTGTTAGACTGGAAGGCTTCGCGGCGGTAGCTGCCTTTGCCCTTGCCGGCTCGTTCCTGACGGCTACGGAACAGTGGCTGGGCGACGATGGATTTGGCCTTGTTGGGGCCATGTTTGGATGGCTTTTTGCTCATGATGGTCTCTCGCAAGTGAGTGGGTTTTGCGGGGGGAATAATCTGCCGAAGCAAGGGTTCTGTCTAGTCCCTACGATGTGTAGGAAATGATACCTGTGGCGAGGGAGCTTGCTCCCGCTCGGCTGCGCAGCAGTCGTGGAACTGGTAACCGAGGAACATCTGAAGGCGCGCGGTGACTGGTTTTAGGGTCGCTTCGCAACCCAGCGGGAGCAAGCTCCCTCGCCACAAAAACATTACTCGGCGGGTAACGATAATCTCTGCCCGGCCATCAACAGCGTCAACCGACTCAAACTCATCCACGGCGAACCCGCCGCCTGGCCTTTGATCTGCGCGTCGATGCGCTGGGCTTCCAACAGCAACTGCGCCCAGCGTTGTGCCGAGTAGCGTTGCAGCGCTTTGCTCATCAACGGTTTGCGTTTGTCCCAGATTGGCGGTCGGGCCTGGCTGAAAGCTTTGTCGAGCGGCACGCCTTGGCTGTATTGCAGCGACAGGTTGGCCAGCAGACGCAGTTCTCGGGCCAGCGCCCAGAGGATCACCGGCGGTTCGACGCCTTCGCCGCGCAACCCTTCGAGCATGCGCAGGGCGTGAGCAGCTTCGCCATTGAGAATCGCATCGGTCAGGCCGAAGACATCGAAACGGGCGCTGTCGGCTACTGCCGCTTGCACGGTTTCGACAGTGATCTGCCCACCCTCTGCCATCAGCTTGAGCTTTTCGATTTCCTGGGCGGCAGCCAGCAGGTTGCCCTCGACCCGAGCGGCGATCAGTTCGACAGCGTCCTGGCTGGCGGAAAGCCCGGCCTGGGACAGGCGTTGACGGATCCAGCTCGGCAACTGGTTGGTGTCCACGGGCCAGATCTGCACGAACTGGGTCTGCGGACCTTCGACCAGCGCCTTGCCCCACTTGGTCTTCTGCGCACTGCCGTCAAGCTTGGGCAGGCTGATCAGCAACACCGTGTCTTCGGCCGGGCGCGAGCAATACTCAATCAATGCCGCGGCGCCTTTGTCTCCGGGTTTGCCGGAGGGCAGACGCAGTTCCAGAAGACGTTTTTCGGCGAACAGCGACATGCTGGCGCCGGCCTGCAGCAGCGTACCCCAGTCGAAACTGGCGTCGGCGGCAAAGACCTGGCGTTCATCGAAACCTTGCTGGCGGGCAGCCGCGCGAATGGCGTCGGCGGCTTCCTGACACAGCAGTGGGTCATCGCCACTGATGACGTAGACCGGCGCGAGGGCGCCTTGCAGGTGTTTACCGAGTTGGGCGGGGGCGAGTTTCATAAGAAGAGGCAAACGGGGCGCCTGAGCGCCCCGTAAGGCTTATTGCTGCGGCAGTTCGATAGGCGACTGACGCGGCGTCTGCGCTTCAGCTTTCTGCGCCGCTTCCAATGCGTCGGCTTCAGCCTTGGCCCTGGCATCAGCGGTCTGTTGCAGTTGTTCCAACTGCGTCGGGGACATCTGTTGCAGGCGCAGCATCATGCGTTGAACCAGTTCACGACGCATTTCCTTGCGGGCATCGTTGGCTTCCTGGTCGGAACCCACCAGGTTGTTGCCGTCATGGATGAAGACTTTCTGCACTTCGAGCTTGTCGCTCAGCAGTGGCAGGTTGCTCTGACCCCGGATGTCATAGTTCAGCACCATGGTCATCTGGTACTCGCCAGTACGACCGGCGCCTGCGTAGCTGAGGATGCGCTGGCTTTCCTGCTCATCGGTCAGCACCAGTTTGTGAGGTGCGCCGCTGTAGACCTTGACGCCACTGCTTTCCAGCACCTGACGCAATTGCGTTACGGTTTCGCCGTAGGCATTGCGGGCGCTCAGATCGAGTTCCTTGATCGCCAGTTCAGTGGTGCCGGTGCCGCGCAGCTGGAAACCGCAGGCGCTCAGCAGGACTGCAAGGCCCATCACCAGCAAATTGCGTTTGATCATCTTGTTGCTCCCCTTGAAACCATGTGGGCCGGTCAAGCGGCCCGAAAGGTTTTACTCGGCGCCAGGCATCACCTGGCGCCCGATCCAATTTAGCTGGCGACGATATTGACCAGTTTCCCGGGCACTACGATCACTTTGCGAATAGTCAGGCCATCGACGAAGCGCAGGACGTTTTCGTTGGCCCGTGCGGCCGCTTCGACTTCTTCGCGGCTGGCGCTGGCCGGCATTTCGATGTGGCCGCGCAGCTTGCCGTTGACTTGAATGACAAGCTGCAGGCTGTCCTGTACCAGGGCACTTTCATCCAGCACCGGCCAACCGGCATCGATGACCGGATCGGCGTGACCCAGGCGATGCCACAGTTCGTGGCTGATGTGCGGGGTGATCGGAGCCAGCAGCAGGACTACGGTTTCCAGACCTTCGTGAATCAGTGCGCGATCCTGTTCGGTGCCTTGCGCGGCTTTTTCCAGCACGTTCATCAGCGTCATCACTTGGGCAATGGCGGTGTTGAATTTGTGGTTCTGGCCGACGTCGTGGCTGGCCTGCTTGATGGCCTGGTGGATCGAACGGCGAATGGCTTTCTGCTCGTCGTTCAGGCTGGCGACGTCCAGTTTGCCCGGCAGGCCCTGAGTGACGTGCGCTTGAGCCAGGCGCCAGACGCGCTTGAGGAAGCGGTGCGAACCCTCTACGCCGGAGTCGGACCATTCCGCGCTCATGTCGGGTGGCGAGGCGAACATCATGAACAGGCGGCAGGTGTCTGCGCCGAACTGGTCAATCATCGACTGTGGGTCGACGCCGTTGTTCTTTGACTTGGCCATCTTCTCGGTGCCACCGATTTCCACCGGCAGGCCGTCTGCGATCAGCTTGGCGCTAATGACCTTGGCCTTGCTGTCACGCTCAAGCTCCACGTCCGCCGGGTTGAACCAGGTGTAAGCACCATTGGCTTCGCGACGGTAGTAAGTCTCGGCGATCACCATGCCCTGAGTCAGCAGGTTCTTGAATGGCTCGTTGGAGCTCACCAGGCCTTCATCACGCATCAGCTTGTGGAAGAAGCGCGCATAAAGCAGGTGAAGAATGGCGTGTTCGATGCCACCGATGTACTGATCCACTGGCAACCAATGGTCGGCAGCCGATTTTTCCACCAGACCGCCTTCATAGTGCGGCGAGGCGTAGCGGGCGTAGTACCACGAGGACTCGACAAAGGTGTCCATGGTGTCGGTTTCACGCTTGGCTGCAGCGCCGCATTTCGGGCAGGTGCACTCGTAGAACTCGGGCATGCGCGCCAGTGGCGAACCGGCGCCGTCCGGTACGACGTCTTCCGGCAGCACCACGGGCAGTTGATCTTCCGGGACCGGCACATCACCGCAGGTGTCGCAGTGGATGATCGGGATCGGGCAGCCCCAGTAGCGCTGGCGGCTGATGCCCCAGTCGCGCAGGCGGAACTGGGTGCGCGAGGCTCCGAGGTTTTTCTTGATCAGCGCCACTTCAATGGCGTCGAACGCACCTGCGAAGTCGAGGCCGTCGAATTCGCCGGAGTTGATCAGCGTGCCGTGCTCGCCGTACGCATCCTGCCAAGGAGCCGGGTTGGTGTCACCGGAACTTGTGCGCACCACGGATTTGATCGGCAGGTTGTACTTGGTGGCGAACTCGAAATCACGTTCGTCGTGAGCCGGAACAGCCATGACCGCGCCATCGCCGTAATGCATCAGCACGTAGTTGGCGACCCACACCGGGAGTTTCTCACCGGTCAGCGGATGCTCGACGAACAGCGAGGTCGGCAGGCCTTTTTTCTCTTGAGTGGCGACGTCGGCTTCGGCAACGCTGCCGCCCTTGCATTCAGCGATGAACGCTTGCAGTTCAGGGTTGTTCTGCGCGGCCAGGGTCGCCAAATGGTGTTCGGCGGCCACCGCAACGTAGGTTGCGCCCATCAGGGTGTCCGGACGGGTGGTGAAGACTTTCAGCGCGCCGGTTTCACCGATGGAAGCGACGTCGTACGGGAATTGCACTTCCATGCCGCGAGATTTGCCGATCCAGTTGCGCTGCATGGTCTTGACCTGTTCAGGCCAGCCAGTCAGTTCGTCGAGGCTTTCCAGCAGCTCATCCGCGTAGGCGGTGATCTTGAAGTAGTACATCGGGATTTCGCGCTTTTCGATCAGCGCGCCGGAACGCCAGCCGCGACCGTCGATCACTTGCTCGTTGGCCAGAACGGTCTGGTCGACCGGATCCCAGTTCACAGTGCCGCTTTTTTTGTAAATCACGCCTTTTTCGAACAGGCGAGTGAACAGCCATTGTTCCCAGCGGTAGTAATCAGGCTTGCAGGTGGTCACTTCGCGCGACCAGTCCACCGCCAGGCCCAGGCTGCGCAGCTGGCTTTTCATGTAGGCGATGTTTTCGTAGGTCCACTTGGCGGGCGCTACGTTGTTCTTCATCGCGGCGTTTTCCGCCGGCATGCCGAAGGCGTCCCAACCCATGGGTTGCAGGACGTTCTTGCCTTGCATGCGCTGGTAGCGGGAGATCACGTCGCCGATGGTGTAGTTGCGCACGTGCCCCATGTGTAGCTTGCCGCTGGGGTAAGGGAACATCGACAGGCAGTAGAACGTCTCCTTGCCTGGCTGTTCACTGACTTCAAAGGACTTTTGCTCGTCCCAGAATGACTGGGCGGCGGCTTCGATTTCACGGGGCTGATATTGTTCGTGCATGGCTACTTTTGAACTGAATAGGGGTGGCCTAATCCTCTTCAATGCAACGCTGGACGGTGATAACGCCAAATCGACGTTTCGGTGCCCAGGCGAGCTGGAAGTGGAGTTACAGGAAGCGCCGTAGCATACATGACCGCACTCTACCGAGGGAAACCCTGATTACACGCAAGGATGCGGCCTATACCCGCTCCGAGGGCCGTTGGTCGCGGCACTCAGCCGGTTTTTTCAGCGAGGCTAAGCTCTAAAAGGGGAGTGAGTCTTATCTTCAATGAGGTGATGGATGGTTGAGTCACAGCAAAAAGCTACAAAACCGGAGCTGTACGAAAAACTGATAGACCGTCTCGCAATGGCCCTGGATGTGGCCAAAACCGCCGGTCGGCTTCGCGATGAGCGTCCCCTGGAGCTGGAGCTGCGTGGTTTGAGCCCCGCAGAGTTTGAACTGGTCAAGGCCTATCTGGACCGTAGTGAACGTGAGACGCATGGATGCTTGTCAGCAGCAGTGAAGCAACTCGAGGCACCACGTTCGGCCAATATCATCTGGCTCAAGGATAAGGCACCCGGCAAAGGCGCGGTAAAGGTCCGGTCTTTGCAATTCAAGTAAGAGCACTTGAAGCCGTTGGATATGCTTTTTTGAAGCAAAGTCCTTCCGCATTTGTTGTCGCATGGCGTCAATCCACCTAGGCTTCGGGCATCTATGGAGATGCCCGATGCCTTTTCGTTATTTCATTAAACAACTTCTATTGCCTCCCGGCATTTTATTGCTGTTGCTGGTGCTTGCCTGGTGGTGGCGCCGCTCAAGGCCGAGGCTGGCGGGGTTGTGCTTCGTCCTGGGCGTGGGTGGTTTCTGGTTGATGAGCCTGCCAGTGATGGTGGAGTGGAGTGCCAAGGCCCTGGAGCGCGAGCCGCCACTGGCGCGCGAGGAATGGGCAACCTTGGGCCGACGGGCGGACGCGATCGTGGTGCTGGGTTCAGGGCGTGAGCGTGGCGACCCGGCCTGGGGCGTTGACCAGCCGACCGGTGTAGGCCTGGGGCGCGAGCGTTATGCCGCGCGCCTGGCCAAGGCGTCCGGCTTGCCGATTCTGACCAGCGGCGGCCTGCATTACGGCACGCCACCGACCGAAGCGAAGCTGATGGCGGACTCATTGCTCGATGATTTTGGCGTGACGGTGCGCTGGCAGGAAGGGCGCAGCCGCACGACCTGGGAAAACGCGCAATTCAGCGCCCAGGTATTGTTGCCGGAGGGGATCAAGCGGGTGGTGGTCGTGACTCAGGCCTGGCACATGCCGCGAGCGGTCTGGAGTTTCCAGCAGGCGGGATTTGAGGTGGTGCCCGCGCCAGTAGGGTTTTTAGGCGTGGACAATGCCCGGCCGCTGGGTGGCTGGATGCCGGAGTTCAAATCGATCTGGCAGAGCGGGCAGCTGATGAATGAGGCGGTGGGGCAGATCGGGTATTCGTTGTTTTATCGAGGCGATGTCGACCCCGATTGATATTGTGCCTGTGATGCCGTCTTCGCGAGCAAGCCCGCTCCCACATTGGATCTCGAGTGTTCACACATACTGTGTTCGCCGCAGATCTACTGTGGGAGCGGGCTTGCTCGCGAAGCTTTAAACGGTCTTCGCCATCCGGTTCGCAACCAACGCCCAACCAAACAACAGCACGCAACTGATGATCAACGGCCACGAACGCCATTCCAGGTAGGGCGTCAGGTTGTGCATCGGCACCACTTCGCCATACAGAATGCCTTGTTCGAACTGCGGGATCTGCGCAGTGATTTGGCCAAACGGGTTGATCAGGCCGGTCACGCCGTTATTGGTGGAGCGGATCATCCAGCGGCCGGCTTCAAGTGCGCGCATCTGCGCCATCTGCAAATGCTGCAGCGGGCCGATCGAGGTGCCGAACCAGGTGTCGTTGCTGATGGTCAGCAGCAAATCGCTACGGGCGGCGAGGCTGGCGGCAAATTCCGGGTAGACCACTTCGTAGCAGATGAACGGCGCGATCTGATAACCCTTGGCTTGCAGCAGCGCTTGATCGGCCGGCCCACGGGCAAAGTCGGACATCGGCAGGTCGAAGAAGGCAATCAGGCCGCGCAAGACTTCTTGCAGTGGCACGTATTCGCCGAACGGCACCAGTTTCTGCTTCAGGTAAGTGCCATCGCCTTCACCGACGACGGTAATGCCGTTGAAATAGCGCTTTTGGTGATGGAGTTCCTGGCGAATCGGCACGCCGGTGATCAGCGCGGATTTACGCTCGGCGGCGAAGCTTCCCATCATGTTCAGGTAGCCCTCGGCGGACTCCCTGAGCACCGGGACCGCGGTTTCCGGCCAGATCAGCAGGTCGACGCGTTTGGAACTGAAACTCATGTCGCGGTACAGCGCCAACTGCGCATTGAGCTGCGACGGATCCCACTTCATGCTTTGTTCGATGTTGCCCTGAATCGCCGCGACGCTCAGTGGTGCGCCTGCGGGGCTGGTCCAGGCATGTTCCTTGAGTGCCATGCCGGCCACCCAAGGGCCAGCCAGCAGCAACACGCCGACAGCGATGAAGCCTTTACGTCCAGTGCGCACCAGGCGCGCCGCGTTGTAGATCAGAGCGGCCGTCAGAGCCAGGGTGAAGGAAATCAGCCACATTCCGCCGACCGGCGCGAGCCCGGCCAGTGGGCCATCGAGCTGGCTGTAGCCGGAATAGAGCCATGGGAAACCGGTAAGGAACCAGCCGCGAAAGGCTTCCTGACCCACCCACAACGCCGCAAATGCCAAGGCATCGGCCAGCGGCGCTTCGTTACGGCGCAGCCAGCGCGCCCAAATCCAGGCGGGCAGGGCGAAGAACCAGGCAATCGCTGCAGTGAAGAGCAGCATCAAGAACCCGGCCAACAGTACAGATGCGCCGCCGAAGTTGTGAATGCTGTAGTAGATCCAACTGGTGCCTGCGGCAAACAGGCCGAAACCGAAACACCAGCCACGGCCCAAGGCCTGACGGGGGCTCAGTTCGCGCAAACCGGCGTAAAAGAAACCGACCGCCAGCAAGGCCAGCGGCCAGATATCGAACGGCGCCAGGGCCAGAGTGGTGAGTGCACCGGCCGCCACGGCCAGCAGGTTACCGGGCCAGCCGGGGCGGGTCATCCAGTGCATTTCTTTCCTTAATTTTTACCGGGCAATAGGTGTCAGACGCAGCAAGTGAATCCGACGGCTGTCGGCGTTCAGGATGCGGAAGCGATAGGCGCCGATTTCAGTGATTTCGTTGCGTTTTGGCAAGTGCCCGAACGCGCTCATCACCAAGCCACCGACGGTGTCGAATTCATCGTCGGAGAATTCGCTGTCGAAGAACTCGTTGAAGTTATCGATCGGCGTCAGGGCCTTGATCAGGAAGTCACCGCTGGGCAGCGGCTTGATGTAGCTGTCTTCTTCGACGTCGTGCTCGTCTTCGATGTCGCCGACGATCTGTTCCAGCACGTCTTCGATGGTCACCAGACCGGCCACGCCGCCGTATTCGTCAATGACGATGGCCATGTGGTTATGGTTGGCGCGGAACTCGCGCAGCAGCACATTCAGGCGCTTGGACTCGGGCACGAACGTGGCCGGGCGCAGCAGGTCCTTGATGTTGAAGCTGTCGCCGTTCTCCTTGAGGATCAACGGCAGCAAGTCCTTGGCCAGCAACACACCCATCACGTCATCGTGGCTTTCGCCGATCACCGGGTAGCGGGAGTGGGCCGAGTCGACCACGGCCGGCAGGAACTCGCGAGGTGTCTGGGTCGCCTTGATGCTGATCATCTGCGAGCGCGGGACCATGATGTCCCGTACTTGCAGGTCTGCAACCTGGATGGCGCCTTCGACGATGGCCAGCGCTTCGCTGTCCAGCAACTTGTTTTGATGTGCATCGCGCAGCAGCTCCAGCAGCTCCTGGCGGTTTTTCGGCTCGTGGGCAAAAGCCTGGGTGAGCTTACCCAGCCATGACTTCTGCCCGTTGCTCGATCGATCTTCGCTCATAGCGATTACTCTGAATCCTTTGTTGTTACGATTGGGGATGTGTCTGTTTCGTCGTCCGCATAAGGGTCTGGATGACCCAACTCTGCAAGCAACGTTCGTTCCAGTGCTTCCATTTCTTCGGCTTCATCGTCATCTATATGGTCGTAACCAAGCAGATGCAAGCAGCCGTGAATGACCAGATGCGCCCAGTGGGCCTTTACTTCCTTGCCTTGTTCCGCCGCTTCGCGCTCCACCACTGCTACGCAGATCACCAGATCGCCGAGCAAGGGAATGTCGAGAAACTCATCGGGGACATCGGCCGGAAATGACAAAACGTTGGTGGCGTAGTCTTTCTGCCGCCAGGTGAAGTTCAGTTCGCGGGCTTCCTCTTCGTCGACCAGACGGATGGTCATTTCGGAGTCGGCAGTACGCTGGCGCAGGGCCAGTTCGCACCATTGTCGGAATTCGGCTTCGCTTGGGGCAGACGCTTCGGTAGCCAGTTGCAGGTCAAGCTCAAGCATCGGGGCGAGTGTCCTTGGGAGAGGGCTTCGCCGTTTCGTCGGCTATGCGATTTTCGAAGCGCTCATAGGCCTCGACAATGCGTTGCACCAACGGATGGCGCACCACGTCCTTGGGCATGAAGTGGGTGAAGCTGATCCCCGGAACGTCTTTGAGCACCTCGATCACATGATGCAGCCCGGATTTGGTGCCTTTCGGCAGGTCGACCTGGGTGATGTCACCGGTGATGACCGCAGTGGAGCCGAAGCCGATGCGGGTCAGGAACATCTTCATCTGCTCGACGGTGGTGTTCTGGCTTTCGTCGAGGATGATGAAACTGTTGTTCAGCGTACGACCGCGCATGTAGGCCAGCGGCGCGACTTCGATCACTTGACGCTCGATCAGCTTGGCCACGTATTCGAAGCCGAGCATTTCGTAGAGCGCGTCATAGAGCGGGCGCAGGTACGGGTCGATTTTCTGGGACAGGTCGCCGGGCAGGAAGCCGAGCTTTTCGCCCGCTTCAACCGCCGGACGAACCAGCAGAATACGGCGAATCTGCTCGCGTTCCAGCGCGTCTACCGCGCAGGCAACGGCCAGATAGGTCTTGCCGGTACCGGCCGGGCCGATGCCGAAGTTGATGTCGTTACCGAGGATTTCCTTCACATAGCGCACCTGATTCAAGCCGCGAGGGCGAATCATGCCTTTCTTGGTGCGCAAGGCGACGGACGGTTCGGCGGGGGAATGGTTGTCCAGTTCCTCGACGGCCGATTCCTGCAGGAACAGGTGAACCATGTCTGGCGATAGCTCGGTACCTTTGGTTTCCCGGTACAGGCGGCGCAGCAGGTTTTCCGCGGAGGTGGTGTGCTTGGGTTCGCCGATCAGTTCGAACTGGTTTCCGCGGTTGCGGATCTCGATCGCGAGGCGCTGTTCGATCAAGCGCAGATGCTCGTCGAATTGCCCGCACAGATTGGCGAAGCGGCGAGCTTCAAAAGGCTCGAGGATGAAACGATGTGGTTCTATGGGTGCGTTCAAGGTCGTATTTAGCCGCCCTGGGGCAATTATGATGAATAAAGGATAGCGCCAGTCGCCTGGGTACGAAAGCTCTTATACGGACCAATGTGATTCATGGTCTGGCGCGATCTCTGTGGGAGCGGGCTTGCTCGCGAAGAGGGAGTGTCAGTCGACATTAGTGTGGCTGACACACCGCTTTCGCGAGCAAGCCCGCTCCCACAAGGGGAATACGGTGTTATTGGATCAGCGAGCCCCGCAGCGAGTGCGGTTGCGCGGCATCGATGTGCACGTCGGCGAACTGGCCGATCAGGGTCGGATTGTCGCAGCGGAAGTTGACGATGCGATTATTCTCGGTCCGGCCTTGCAGTTCACCGGGGTCTTTTTTCGAATAATCGGTTACCAGAATCCGCTGAATGGAGCCCACCATTTGTCGGCTGATCTCGAAACCTTGCTGGTTGAGGCGATGTTGCAGGGCGTTCAAACGTTCTTTTTTCAGTTCTTCCGGCGTTTCGTCGGCCAGATCGGCGGCCGGCGTGCCCGGACGCTGGCTATAAACGAACGAGTAGGAAAAGTCGAAACCGACGTCTTCGATCAGCTTCATGGTCTGTTCGAAGTCTTTTTCGGTCTCGCCCGGGAAACCGACGATAAAGTCGGAACTGATGCAGATCCCCGGCACGGCAGCCCGCAACTTGCGCAGTTTGGATTTGTACTCCAGCGCGGTGTGGTTGCGCTTCATCGCCGCGAGGATCCGGTCGGAACCTGATTGCACTGGCAAATGCAGGTGTTTCACCAGCTCCGGTACGTCGGCGTGGGCCTGGATCAGGCTGTCGGAGAATTCCAGCGGGTGCGAGGTGGTGTAGCGGATCCGGTCGATGCCATCGACAGCGGCTACTACCCGGATCAATTCCGCCAGATCAGCCAGGCGACCATCGTGAGTGGTGCCGCGATAACCGTTGACGTTCTGCCCCAGCAAGGTCACTTCGCGCACGCCGTTTTCGGCCAGGTGAATGATCTCGGCAATCACGTCGTCGAACGGTCGGCTGACTTCTTCACCGCGGGTATAAGGCACCACGCAGAAAGTGCAGTACTTGCTGCAGCCTTCCATGACCGACACGTAAGCACTCGGCCCGTCGATGCGCGGCTCGGGCAAGTGGTCGAATTTTTCGATTTCCGGGAACGAGACGTCAACTTGCGGCAGCTTGGTAGCGCGCGCGGCGTCGATCATTTCCGGCAGGCGGTGCAGGGTCTGCGGGCCGAATACCACATCGACGTATGGAGCGCGGTCACGAATGGCCGCGCCTTCCTGGCTGGCCACGCAACCGCCGACGGCGATGACCATTTCCGGGTTAGCCAGTTTCAATTCGCGCCAGCGACCCAGCTGGGAATACACCCGGTCCTGGGCGCGTTCGCGGATCGAGCAGGTGTTGAGCAGGATCACGTCGGCGTCTTCAGCGCGAGCGGTGACTTCCAGGGCCTGGTGTTCACCCAGCAGATCGACCATGCGCGAGCTGTCGTACTCGTTCATCTGGCAACCGTGGGTTTCGATGTAAAGCTTCTTGGCCATGGATAGAGTCATCACGTGATTCAAAGAACCGCGCATTATAGGGAACATGCACCAAGGTTCCTACCGTTGCGCGTCCGGCGGCTATGCTATAGTTCGCGCCCTCATTTTTATCCCCGATGTGTTACCCGCCCACCATGACCAAACGTGAAGCTCCAATCTACAAGGTGATTTTCCTCAATCAGGGCCAGGTGTACGAAATGTACGCCAAGCAGATCTATCAAAGTGATCTGTGGGGCTTCCTGGAAGTGGAAGAGTTCGTCTTTGGCGAGCGCACGCAAGTGGTCGTCGATCCGAGCGAAGAGAAGCTCAAGGCTCAGTTCGAAGGCGTTGTGCGCAGTTTTGTGCCGATGCATTCGATCGTGCGCATCGACGAGGTCGAGCGCCTGGGCACCCCGAAAATCAGCGAAGCCCGTGGCGCGGTCGGCAATGTCATGCCGTTTCCGATGCCGATGCCTGAGAAGTAGTTTTCGAGACCGAGTCGCCTCCTTCGCGAGCAAGCCCGCTCCCACAGTTATCCTATGTGAACACATGATTTGTGAACACTGGAGATCCAATGTGGGAGCGGGCTTGCTCGCGAAGGGGCCAAAAAGATCGAAGCAGAATTCAAGGCAGTGGCGAAAACGGCGTACGCCCATCGGCGCTCTGCAATTCCATCAGGTATTTACGGAAAATTTGCCCCAGCACCTGGGTAGCGACTTCCAGATCTTCGCGGGGCATTTTTTCGGCGACTTCGTCGGCGGTGTCCAGCGCCTCTTCGGCACCGTTGACCGCGGCCATTTTCAGCACGATATACGCCTGAACGTTATTGGCCGGTACGCCTTCGCCATGGAAGAACATGGTGCCAAGTTTGAATTGCGCCTGGGCGTGGCCTTGCAGCGAGGCCTTTTCGAAGTAGCTCAGGGCTTGATTGAGGTCGCGCGGCGCGTTTTTGCCGTCGTAGTAGAACTCACCCAACTCGTATTGCGCTTGCGCATCCCCTTCATCCGACGCTTTCTGACAGGCGGCGAGCGCTTGCGTCAGGTCTTGCGGCTGAGTATTGAGGGTGCAGCGACCCATCGCCGGGATCAACAACGAGTTGCCGCCTGCTTGTGCGAGCGCGAGCAGGGGCTGAAGGAGCAACAGGCAGCCCAATGCAAGGGTGCGGCCGGTGCGGTTCATGGGAATCGACTTACCTCTGAGGGGCGCGTGGACCCATCGAGGGATCCAATAAGCGCGCATTATGAAATAAGCAGGGCCAACCTTACAAAGTCTTTACTCGTTTTTCTGCTGCACGGGGAATATATCGCCCACTTTGCGGGGAATTATTGGCAGATGAGTAGGAAAAAGGGCGCGAATGTAGGTGAAAGCTGACGCTGGCAATCGCCAACGTCAGCGTTACCACTTTATTTCAGTGCGGCAAATGCACGTTCGGCGGCGTCCAGTGTCAGTTTCAACTCGGTTTCGCCGTGGGCGATCGAGGTGAAGCCGGCTTCGAAGGCGCTTGGCGCCAGGTACACGCCGCCTTCCAGCATCAGGTGGAAGAAACGCCCGAACAGGCCGGCATCACTGGCCATCACGTCATCGAAGGTCACGATGTCGTCGGCACCGCTGAAGTACAGACCGAACATGCCGCCGGCCTGAGTGGTCACGAACGGAATACCGGCGGCGTCGGCGCGCTGCTGCAGGCCATCGAGCAGGCGGCTGGTGTAGTCGCTCAGCTCGGCGTGGAAACCAGGACGATTGATCAGGCGCAGGGTGGTCAAGCCAGCCGCCATCGCCAGCGGGTTCCCCGACAATGTGCCGGCCTGGTAGACCGGCCCCAGTGGCGCGATTTGCTCCATGATCTTGCGTTTGCCGCCGAAGCAGCCAACCGGCATGCCGCCACCGATGATCTTGCCGAAGGTGCTCAGGTCCGGCGTGACGCCGTAATGGGCTTGGGCGCCACCGAGGGCGACACGGAAACCGGTCATCACTTCGTCGAAAATCAGCACCACGCCGTGCTTGTCGCACAGGGTCCGCAGGCCTTCGAGGAAGCCCGGTGCCGGCGGTACGCAGTTCATGTTGCCGGCCACTGGCTCGACAATGATGCAGGCCACGTCCTGGCCGACTTCGGCGAGCATGGTTGCTACCGCGTCGATATCGTTGAACGGCAGGGTCAGGGTGTGTTTGGCGAACGCCGCCGGTACACCGGCCGAGCTCGGCACGCCTTGGGTCAGGGCGCCGGAACCGGCCTTGACCAGCAGGCTGTCGGAGTGGCCGTGGTAGCAGCCTTCGAACTTGATGATGCTGTCACGGCCGGTAAAGCCTCGGGCCAGGCGGATGGCGCTCATGGTCGCTTCGGTGCCGGAGCTGACCATGCGCACCATTTCCATTGACGGCACGATCGAGCAGACCAGATCGGCCATTTCGGTTTCCATCGCGGTCGGGGCGCCGTAGGACAGGCCGTGTTCCAGCTGTTTGCGCACCGCGTCCAGCACGTCCGGATGGCTGTGGCCGAGAATCATCGGCCCCCAGGAACCGACGTAATCCACATAACGCTTGTCATCTTCGTCGGTGACGTAGGCGCCTTCGGCGTGTTTGAAGAACAGCGGCGTGCCGCCAACACTCTTGAACGCACGAACAGGCGAGTTCACGCCTCCGGGAATGTGTTTCTGGGCATTGGCAAACAGGGTTTCGGAACGAGACATGATCGGGCTCTCAAAAAATCAGGATTTGAACAATTCGTTAAAGGCGCGGGCACGGCGTGTCACTTCAGCCGTGCTCTCGGCGCCAAACAGACCATGCACCACCGCCAGCAGGTCGACCCCGTGAGCCACCAGTGGCGCAGCGTTGTCCAGTGTGATGCCGCCGATCGCGCAGATCGGCAGGTGCAGTTTGCTGCGCGCCTGATCAAGCAGTTCGAGGCTGCAGGCCGGTGCGCCGGGCTTGGTGTTGGAATTGAAGAAGCGGCCGAAGGCGACGTAGCTGGCGCCTTCTTTGGCGGCTTGTTCGGCGAGTTCGAGTTGCGCGTGGCAGGTCGAACCGATGATCGCCTGACGACCGAGGAGTGCGCGAACCGGCATCAGCGGGCCATCGGTCTGGCCCAGGTGCACGCCGACGTTCAGGCGCGCGGCCAGTTCGGCGTCATCGTTGATGATCAGCTGGGTTTTGTAGCGTTCGCACAGATCGCGCAGGGCTTCGGCCTCGCGCAGGCGGCGGGCCTCGTCACTGCTCTTGTCGCGGTATTGCAGCAGGGTGACGCCGCCCTCGAGCGCCGCCTCCACGTACGAAAGAAATTTACCGGCCAGTAACTGGCTGTCGGTAATGGCGTACAGGCCACGTAGTTTCATCGGACAAGCCTCATGGCGTTACGAACAGAAGTCCAGTGGCAAGCGGCGCGGTACGAACTGGCCTTTGCCCAGCTGCTCCGCATCACGCAAGGTGCGCCAAGTGTAGTCAAGCGCGCTCTTTACGGCACTGGCGAGGTGTTCGCCCTGGGCCAGACGACCGGCGAGGGCGCTGGCCAGCGTGCAACCGGAACCGTGATAACTGCCGGGCAGGCGCTGGCAGGTAAAGGTTTCGCGGCGACCGTCGCGGCTGTACAGGCGATTGTGTATTTCGTGTTCGTCGCCATGACCGCCGGTGATCAGCAGGTGTTTGACGAATGGCAGAAGTTTTTCAGCGCACTCGTCCGCGGTGCCTTCGGGCAGTTCGGCGAGAATGCGGGCTTCGGGAAGGTTGGGGGTGGCAATGATCGACAGCGGCAGCAGGCGTTCGCGCATGGCGTAGCCGACTTCGTCCTTGCCCAGTCGTCCACCGCCGCCGGCACGCAGCACCGGGTCGCAGACCACCGGCAAATGCGGGTGCGCTGAAAGCAGTTCGACTACGGTGTCGACCATTTCCAGGGAACCGAGCATGCCCAGTTTGACGGCGGCGACTTCGGAGTCATTGAGCACGGCGTTGGCCTGGGCCAACACCCACTCGCGATCGAGAACGCGGAAGTCAGTGACGTTGACCGTGTCTTGCACGGTCAGGGCGGTGACGGCCGGAGCCGCATGACAACCCTGAGCGAGCAGGGCTTCGATATCTGCCTGCAAGCCGGCGCCACCACTAGGGTCGTGGCCGGAGAGACAGAGGACAACGGGGCGAGAGCTGTAGATATTCATGGTGCGCGAGCTTACCACCAAACATGTTTTTCGGGTGTTGCGACGTCCAGTCCGGTCGATACATTGTGGCGAGGGAGCTTGCTCCCGTTCGGCTGCGAAGCAGTCGTAAACCTGCCGACGCGGTGTTCCAGACAGAAGGCAAAGGGGGCGCTTCGCACCCCAACGGGGGCAAGCCCCCTCGCCACAAGTAATGGCTACGCACTGAGGCATTGTCACAACCTGACCAAGCCAACAGCTCTAACTCAATGTATAGAGCTGGAACGCTTGTTCTAGAGCCTTTTCAGGAAAAATTTCAATGGTGTTCAATGGCCACCAACGGCTATGCTAGAGTGGATCCAAACCAATAACAGGTAATACCGGTTTTACGTCTACTCAAAAGGAATGGGGGGCTTCCTGACAGAACCGGACAGGCCACGCTGGGGCTTAAATGCGCTATTTGCTGATATTGCTGTTGTGCTTGCCCCTCCTGGCGAGCGCCGTCGAATTCGACGAGTTCACCCAGAGCCTTCCCCTGGGCCGAACGATGCAGGTTTATGAAGACGCGGGCGGTCAGGCGACCATCGCCGATGTCCGTGCGCAAGCGGCGGCCGGGCAGTTCAAACCTCATGATAAAGCCACTCTGAACGCCGGTTATTCGCGTTCGGCGTTCTGGCTGAAAATCGACCTGCATTACCGCCCCACCAACCCGTCGGCGCAACGGTCCTGGTTGCTGGAGCTGGCTTATCCGCCCCTCGATCATCTTGATCTGTACTTGCCCGATGCTGGCGGTGACTATCAATTGGTCCGACAGACCGGCGATGCGTTGCCGTTCGCCACTCGCGAGATCCGCCAGAACAACTATCTGTTTGGTCTGAACTTTGTGCCCGAGCAGGCGCAAACCGTGTATTTGCGCCTGCAAAGCCAAGGCTCGGTTCAGGCGCCCGTTACGTTGTGGTCGAGCACCGCTTACCTCGAAGAGCAGCCGGTCCGGCTCTATGTGCTGGGGCTGATTTACGGTGTGTTGCTGGGGATGCTGGTCTACAACCTGTTCATCTTTCTCAGCGTGCGCGACACCAGCTACCTCTATTACATCGTCTATATCGCCTCGTTCGGCTTGTATCAGCTGTCGGTGAATGGTGCGGCCGTGGAGTATTTCTGGCCGAACAATCCCTGGTGGGCGAACGCTGCGACGCCGTTCTTCATCGGCTGTTCAGGATTGTTCGGCAGCCAGTTCGCCCGCAGCTTCTTGCAGACGGCCACCCACAGTCGCTGGCTCGACCGTTTGCTGCTGGCGTTGATTGCGTTCAGTGCGCTGGTGGTCGGATTGTCATTGATGACCAATTACGCCCTGGCCCTGCGTCTGGCGACGTTGCTGGCGTTGGTCTTTACCGTGGTGATTTTCGCCGCCGGGATTTTCGCCTGGTGGCGTGGCCTGCGGGTCGCGCGGTATTTCATCATTGCCTGGTCGGCGTTCCTGCTCGGTGGCGTGGTCAATACCCTGATGGTGCTGGGTTATTTACCCAACGTATTCCTGACCATGTACGCCAGCCAGATCGGCTCGGCGATCGAAGTGGCGCTGCTGTCCCTGGCCCTGGCCGATCGCATCAACGCCATGCGCGAGCAACAGGCGCAAACGCTGTTTGATGCCGGCCAGAAGCTCGAAGTGTTGAACCAGCAACTGGCTCACAGTAACAAGCTCAAGGACGAATTCCTCGCCACCCTGACCCACGAACTGCGCACGCCCATGAATGGTGTGATCGGTTCGCTGGAGCTGATGCAGACCGTCGAGATGAACCCTGAGCTGGAGCAATATCAACAAACGGCCGCCGGTTCGGCGCGGGACATGATGCGCATGGTCAACGGCATCCTCACCCTGACCGAATTGCAGGCCGGCAAGCTCAAGGTCTATCCGGATACATTCAGTTTGCGCAGTGTGGTCGAGGCCTTGCGTCTGCAGTTCGATGGCAATGCGTCGAGCAAGTCGCTGGACTTCAAGGTCGAGGTGACATCCGGGCTGCCGGATCGTTTGCACGGCGACAGCGGCAAGCTGACGCAATGCCTGGAATGCCTGCTGGATAATGCGATCAAATTCACCCGGATCGGCGGATTGGCGCTGCGGGTGACGGGTAAGCCGGTAGCGCCCGATCGGCTGGCACTTTCCTTTGCAGTGATCGACACCGGCATTGGCTTCACCGATTTGGACGAGGCAACGCTGTATCAACGCTTTTTTCAGGTCGACGGCTCGATGACCCGTGAATACGGTGGCTTGGGTGTTGGCCTGGCCATTTGTCGGCAACTGGTCGAATTGCTCGGCGGGCGCCTGAGCCATCGCTCGGAACCGGGTCGCGGCAGTCGCTTTCAACTGGACGTCGAGTTCGAGCTGCCGTTGCCGGTGGTGGAATCTGCGCCCGCAATCACCCGGCAAACCACCGGCCTGCGTTTGCCTCAGGACTGCACGGTGTTGCTGGTCGATGACAACAGCATCAATCAATTGGTGATGCGTGGCATGTTGCTCAAGCTGGGGTTCCGGGTGCGCACAGCTGACAGCGGCGTCGCTGCGCTCGATCTTTTGCAGCGTGAAACCGTTGATGCGGCGCTGCTCGACTGTCAGCTGCCGCCACTGGACGGCGCCTCGATCTGTGGTCGGATCCGCGCCTTGCCGGGTTGTGCCGAATTACCCGTGTTCATGATTGCCCAGAGTGCGGATCGGGCCTATTGCCCAAGCGACACCTTGGTCGATTACCTGAGCAAACCGGTGAAATTCGAAGATTTGCAGGCGGCGCTCTATCGGCGGGTGCTCTGTCCGGGGCAAGGCGAAAGCGCCGACAGTTAGGCAGATATGCCACTTTGTTCAACCTCGGGGCGGTGCTTAACTGAAAGTCCCTTGGCTGACCAAAGGAGCCCCGTCATGAACCTGCATCAGTTCGCCGAAACCCACGAAGTCACCAATCAGCCGCCGTCGCTGGACGGCGCCAACCTCTATCGCATCGACCTGCCTTTGCAGGAGTGGTCGCGGCGTTTCGATGCCGGTTGGGCCGAGTCGCGAATTGACGCTTATGGCGTATTGGCCGGCGGGCCGCTGATGGAGGCGGGGTTTGCGGCCAATCAGAACAAACCGGTGTTCGTCAGTCATGACCGTTACGGCCATCGCATCGACCTGGTGGAGTTTCATCCCGCCTACCACGAATTGATGCGCACGGCGGTGGAGCATGGCCTGACAGGCTTGCCCTGGACCGACCCGCAACCGGGCGCCCATGTTGCCCGCGCGTCCATGACCTATTTGCACAGTCAGGCTGAAGCCGGCAGCGGTTGCCCGTTGACCATGACCTTCGCCAGTGTCCCGGCGATGCGCCTGCAACCGGATCTGGCCAAACAATGGCTGCCGAAAATCCTCGCCACCGAATACGACCCGCGCAACGTCGGCATGGCCCACAAGGCCGGGGTCACCATCGGCATGGCCATGACCGAGAAACAGGGCGGCACCGATGTGCGGGCCAACACCACCAAGGCGTATCCGGTCGGCGCCAGCGGTCCCGGTCAGGCGTATGAACTGGTGGGCCATAAGTGGTTCTGCTCGGCGCCGATGTGCGACGCCTTCTTGACCTTGGCCCAGACCGACAAAGGCTTGACCTGTTTCCTGCTGCCGCGTCATCGCCCGGACGACTCACGCAATCAGTTCTACATACAGCGGCTGAAGAACAAACTCGGCAACTGGTCCAATGCCTCCAGCGAGGTGGAGTTCCGCGGCGCCCTGGCCTGGATGGTCGGCGAAGAGGGCCGGGGCGTTCCGACCATCATCGAAATGGTTGCCATGACCCGCTTCGATTGCATGGTCGGCTCCAGTGCGCTGATGCGCCAGGCGCTGACCCAGGCCAGCCATCACTGCGCCCACCGCAAGGTCGGTGGCAAATTGCTCAGCGAGCAACCCTTGATGCAAAACGTGCTGGCCGATCTGGCCCTGGAAAGCGAAGCGGCGCTGGCTTTGAGTTTGCGCATGGGCCGGGCGCTGGATCATCTGGATGACGATCACGAAGCGAAATTCGCCCGACTGGTGACGGCGGTGGGCAAGTACTGGATCTGCAAACGCGCGCCCGCGATGATCAATGAGGCTGCCGAATGCATGGGCGGCGCCGGTTATGTCGAAGAAAGCATCCTGCCGCGTCTGTACCGTGAGGCCCCGGTCAACTCGACGTGGGAAGGTTCCGGCAACGTGCAATGCCTCGACGTATTGCGCGCATTGTCGAAAGAGCCAGGTGTGCTTGATGTGCTGTTCAGCGAGTTGGGCGACGGTCATGGCGACAAACGCCTGGCCGCGCACATCAGCCAGTTGCAGGCCGCGTTCAAGGACACCGCCGACATTCAATACCGCGCCCGCCAGCTAACCGAAGACATTGCCTTGGGGCTTCAGGCCAAGCTATTGCTGGAGGCGGGTAATGCGGCGGTCAGTGATGCCTTCATCGCCAGCCGCCTCGGTTCGGCCGGTCGGGTGTATGGAACATTACCGCGCGGGCTGGATGTGGAGGCGATTGTCGCCCGGTCGACGCCGCAAGGTTTCTGACGACTCCTTTTTGATCGACACCAATAAAAGGTGGGAGCGGGCTTGCTCGCGAATGCGGCCTGTCAGTCAACATCATTGTTGAATGGTAAACCGCATTCGCGAGCAAGCCCGCTCCCACAGGGTTCCCGTGAAGCGATGATGCAGGCAAGATGAAGGTCTGCAAGTCAGAACACAGGAAGCTGATCGTGACCGAAGCGTTTATTGTCGTTCAAACCGCCGAGCAAGCCGTGGATCGGCTTGCTGCCTTGCACGAGCGTGCAACCACCGCGCTGAATCAGGCGCTCAAGCGTTATCTCAAGGATCGCGTCGAGCCGGACGCTGAACAGCGGGCTCTGTTTCGTTATCCCGAGTTGCGTCTGACCTACCTTTGCCAGGGCGAAGTCCCACAGACCACTCGCGCCTATGCCAAGGTTCAATTGCCGGGGACCTACAGTGTCACCGTCACCCATCCCCGCGCTTTCCGCAAATACCTGCTGGAACAACTCGTCCCGTTGATGCACGACTTCACCGTGACCGTGGAAGTCGGCGTCAGCCAGCAGAACATTCCTTATCCGTACGTGGTCGAGCAGGGCGATGAGCTGGCCGGTTCCGGCGTTACGGCGGCGGTGCTGGCGCGAGTGTTCCCGAGTACGGATTTGTCGGCCGCCACCGATGGCATCGCCGATGGCTTGTACGACTGGGAAAACACCGACCCGTTGCCACTGGCCCTGTTCGACGCCGCGCGAGTGGACTTCTCCCTGCGCCGGCTGGTGCATTACACCGGCAGCGACTGGCGCCATGTGCAGCCGTGGATTCTGCTGACCAACTACCACCGCTACGTCGACCAGTTCATCGTTCATGGCCTGGAGCAACTGCGCAACGACCCGCGTTTTGTGCGCATGGTGTTGCCGGGCAACGTGATCATCGAAAAGGGCATGGACCATGGCGAGGCGTCGGCGATTGCCGCGGGCGTGGTCTGGCATCGTTACCAGATGCCGGCTTATCACCTGATCGCCAGCGATGGCCATGGCGTGACTCTGGTGAACATCGGCGTCGGCCCGTCCAACGCCAAGAACATCACCGACCACCTGGCGGTACTGCGTCCGCATTGCTGGCTGATGATCGGCCACTGTGGCGGCTTGCGTCAGTCGCAGACCATTGGCGACTACGTGCTGGCCCACGCGTACATGCGCCGCGACGGGATTCTCGATCGCGTCGTGCCGCCGAACATTCCGATTCCGGCCTTGGCTGAAGTGCAGATGGCGTTGCAGCAAGCGGCGGCCAACATCACCGGTGAGAAGGGCGACGAACTGAAGAAGCGCCTGCGCACCGGCACCGTGCTGACCTATGACGACCGTAACTGGGAACTGCGCTGGGCGCAGGAGCGTCCGCTGATCAACCTGTCCCGCGCCGTGGCGGTGGACATGGAAAGCGGCACCATCGCCGCGCAGGGTTACCGCTTGCGGGTGCCATACGGCACGTTGCTCTGCGTATCGGATAAACCGTTGCACAGCGAAATCAAACTGCCGGGTTCGGCCAACGCCTTCTATGAGCGCGCGGTCAGCCAGCACTTGAAGATCGGCATCGAAGCAGTGGATCTGTTGCGCACCGAGCTCAACTCGCTGCACTCGCGCAAACTGCGCAGCTTCGACGAGCCGCCGTTCCGCTGATTGTTCTCATGGTCATTTGACGGTCAGGGCACTAGCATTGGCAGCCCTGACCGTTAGATGTTCTTTTCGCCATGCCTCGTCCACCTCGTCCCGTCTCTCGCCGCCCTGGCGCGAACAACCCGCAATCAGCCCCGCGCCGTCTCGCCAAAGCGCCGCCGGCCGAGCCGAAGCTGATTCTGTTCAACAAACCTTTCGATGTGCTGACGCAATTCAGCGACGGCGAAGGGCGGGCGACGCTCAAGGACTTCATCGAGATTCCGGGAATCTACCCGGCAGGGCGGCTGGACCGCGACAGCGAAGGCTTGCTGTTGCTGACCAACGACGGCCAGCTTCAGGCGCGAATTGCCGACCCGAAACACAAACTGGCCAAGACTTACTGGGTGCAAGTGGAAGGCGAACCAAGCGCCGAGCAGTTGCAGCGATTGCGCGATGGCGTCGAGCTGAACGACGGTATGACGTTGCCGGCCCAAGCGCGACAACTGGATGAGCCGCAACTGTGGCCGCGCAACCCGCCAGTGCGCTTTCGTAAAAGCGTGCCGACCAGTTGGCTGGAACTGGTGATTCGCGAAGGCCGCAACCGTCAGGTACGGCGCATGACTGCGGCGGTCGGCTTGCCGACGTTGCGTCTGGTACGGGTCAGAATCGGTGACTGGTCGATCGAAGGGCTCGATCAGGGCCAGTGGAAGGAAGTGCCGGCGCGCTTATAGCGTGCCGGATTCGATCAGGCCGATGACCACGCTTTTGATCACGAACGCGGCCACGCCCAGCCCCAGTACGAAGAACAAAATGAACGAGCCGAAGCGCCCGGCCTTGGATTTTTTCGCCAGATCCCAGACGATGAAACCCATGAAAATGATCAGGATGCTGACCAGACCAGTCATCATCCACTCTTCGAGTACTGCAGGATCCATCGGACATCTCCAGCGTGGGTGGGGCTAAAAGGCGCTGGAGTATACGCCATGGGGGATTGGCGAGGCATTGACCTGCGGCAGTGTGCCGCAGCTATTCGTCGCCTGTGCAGGCCTCTTCGCGGGCAAGCCCGCTCCCACAGGGGAATGCATTCCAAATGTGGGAGCGGGCTTGCTCGCGAAGGCGTCCTCAGCTGCGCAGATGAGTCAGCGGCAACTCGGTACTGTTGAGCACCTGATTAAGCACAAAACTCGACCGCACACTGGTCACCCCTTCAATCCGGGTGAGATGCCCCAGCAGCAGTTTCTGATAGTGATCCATGTCCGGCACCACTACCTTGAGCTGATAGTCCGCATCCATCCCCGTCACCAGGCTGCATTCCAGCACCTGCGGCAAGGTGCGAATGGCGGCTTCGAAGTTCTCGAACCGCTCGGGAGTATGGCGGTCCATGCCGATCAGCACGTACGCGGTCAGGCTCAGGCCGAGCATCTTGCGGTCCAGCAGGGCGACCTGGCGGGTGATGTAACCGTCGTCTTCCAGCTGCTTGACCCGCCGCGAGCAAGGCGAAGGCGACAGGCCGATGCGTTCGGCCAGCTCCTGATTGGAGATGCGCGCGTCGCGCTGTAATTCAGCCAAAATGCTCAGGTCGTATCGGTCGAGTTTGCTCATCAATCAGGCCTTTGTCATAACTATTGCGGCGGATTATCTATCCTGAGTTAAAAATTGCGCAAGTGATGTTTATTTGAGCAATCTTCGCAATCCTCTGCCGGTGCTCCGGGCCTATTCTTATCACCAGAATCACTGCTCGGACAAACAGTCCAGTGCGGCTCGCCCAATCAGGCCAGCTGCGGTCGCCACCCCCACAGGGGATGTGTCGGCCCCCGAGCTACACACTGTCCAGAAGACGGCGTGAGGTGAGCCGACGTCATAAGCGTCGAGCACGGACGAAGTTCTCAAAGGGAGGCCGACGGGTCTCCCTTTTTTCTTGCCCGGAATTTATGGGCGACCCTCAATAAATAAGTTGCGTGACTGATAACCTGTTGCAGAACCGGCCTGTGCTTTCCCAGTCTTACGTACAGGCCCTAACCCGCAGTGAGGAAAAGCATGAAGTCGCGCATCTGGCGTTTGGCCGGTGTTGGTTTGCTATGTGTGAGTGTCACTGCGCAATCGCTGGCCGATGAGCCGCAAATCCGTGGGCCTGATGGCGACCAACGCGGGCCGGATCATCAGGGCAAAGGTCAGGGTCATGACGGTAACAATCAGCCACGCCAGCAGAACAACGAAATCATTCGTGGCGACAACAGCCGTCAGTTCGAGCTCCACGACCAGAATCAGGGCGGCGAGCGTCAGAACCGTCAGTCGCACGATCCCAATGTTCAGGGCCTGCCGCCGCAACAACCCAGTAACAATCTGCCAATTCAGGGCCGGCCCGACACCGTGCGCCAGACCCAGGAACCCCGGCGTGGCTACTATCAGGACGAGCAGCCGCGCAACTATGACAACCAGCACTGGCAGACTGGCGGTCAGGGCTCCCGTCATGATGATCGTCGCTGGCCCGGTCGCCCGGATGGGCACGGCAATGGCTGGGGCCCCGGCCCGCAGTATCGTCCGGGGTACGTGATCGACCGCTTCCCGGAGCGCAACTACCGCGTGCCGTATCGTGGCCAGGATTATTTCTATTCCGGTGGTTATTGGTATCGTCCGCAAGGCCCGCGTTACGTGGTGGTTCAGCCGCCTCGCGGGATTCGGGTCAGCTATTTGCCCGATTACGCGCGTGAAGTGTGGATCGGCGGTGCGCTGTTGTTCCTGGCGGCCGGCGCGTATTACGCCTATCAAGAGAGCACTCGGGATTACGTCGTGGTCGAACCACCGATGCAGCCGCAACCGGTGAGCAGTGGTTATGACGTGGTGGCGTATCCGGCCAACGGCCAGTCGCCGGAGGAGGTCAGTCGGGACGGTTACGAGTGTTATCGCTGGGCCGTGGAGCAGAGCGGTTTCGATCCGCGTGCCGTCACCTATCAACCGGATCCGTCGGTGGTGCAAGCCTACCGACAGGCCCAGGGCAACTGCCTGAGCAGTCGCGGTTATCAGGTTCAGTAGCAGCTGCAAGCTATAAGCCTCAAGCCTCAAGCCTGGAGCTTAAAGCTTGTCGCTTGAAGCTGCTTTCATAGGGTCGGCGTGCACCAGCACTTCGGCTCGCGGGTAGGCTGTATGAATCGCATCGGCGGCTTGATCGCTGATGCCGTGGGCGACTGACAGAGTCAGCTCCCCCGGCAATTCCAGATGCAATTGCACAAACCACTGGTTGCCGGAGATGCGTGTGCGCAGGTCGTGGGCGCCCAAAACACCCGGCACGCTGCAGGCCAGCTCAAGCATGTGCTGGCTGACATCCGGCGGCAGCTCTTCATCCATCAGCACCGCAAAGCTTTCCCGGGCGATATGAATGGCGCTCCAGAGAATGTAGGCGGCGATCCCCAATCCAAACCAGGGGTCGACTTGATGCCAGCCAAACCCGGCCAGCACCAGCGCCACCAGAATGCTGCCGTTGAGCAGCAGGTCTGAGCGGTAATGCAGGGAGTCGGCACTCACCGCGTTGGAACCGGTAGCCTTGATCACCCGATGCTGCAGCATCAGCAGGGCCACGGTCAGGGCGAGGGAAAACACAATCACCCCGATGCTGAGCCACGCGGCGCTTACCGGCTCCGGATGCTTCAATCGCTCGATCGCCTGCAAGGCAATCAGCACCGCACTGCCGCCAATGAACAGCGCCTGAGCCATGCCCGCCAATGATTCGGCCTTGCCGTGCCCGTAACGATGATCGTCGTCGGCCGGGCGCAAGGCGTAATGCACAGCCAGCAGATTGAGCAGCGAGCTGACGCCATCGAGTGCCGAGTCGGTCAGCCCGGCGAGCATGCTCACCGAACCGCTCAGCCACCAGGCGATGGCTTTGGCGACGATCAAGATGCACGCCACCGCCACCGAGGCGCGCGTCGCCAGCCGTAGCAGGCGGGCGTGTTCGGTACTGCTGGTCATAAGTGCGGCTTTTCCTTTTTGGTGCACCGATTACGCGGCCGGTTGCAGGCCGAACATGGCCAGTTGTTGGGTGCTGCCCTTGTGCTGGATCAGACGTGGATCGTCCAGCGGGAAGCTGCGGCCCAACTCGGTTTCGAGAATAGTCTGCAACTTGTGGTTATCGACCTTGCCGTCGGCACCGATGGCTTCCTTGAGTTTTTCCGGAGCCACCTGGGCGGTTCGGCCGGGCTCGTAGTAAATGGCGCCAGTGGCAAAGTCCACCGCAAAGGCAATCAGCCCCGGAATGATATAAAACAGCAGGCCCACGGCATCCAGCGCGACGATGACCGGGTCGATCTTGCCATCGATCTGACCGCGACGATCGGGGTAGAAAATCGTGCCGCAGGCGGTCACCTGGGTCAGCAAAGTCGCGACCAATACACCGCCGATCAAGCGAAAGGGAGCACGCATTTGAAATCTCCTGGGTTATCTGGAAACGAAGCATCGTCGATATGAATTAGGACCGCGCCGAACGCCGTTATACTCGGCCCTCTGTTTGGGAGCCAGCATGATTTCTTTGCCGATTGATGAAGTTTTACCCGCCCTGCGTGAAGCCCTCGCTACACGCCACGAAGCCGTGCTCGAAGCACCGCCCGGCGCCGGTAAAACCACCCGCGTGCCCTTGGCCTTGCTCAACGAGCCATGGCTGGCCGGGCAGACCATTCTGATGCTTGAACCGCGCCGCTTGGCCGCGCGGGCGGCGGCGGAGCGGTTGGCCAGTGAGCTGGGTGAGAAGGTTGGCGAAACCGTTGGCTACCGCATTCGTCTCGACAGCAAAGTCGGCCCCAATACCCGCATCGAAGTGGTCACCGAAGGCATTCTCACCCGGCGCTTGCAGGATGATCCGGCGCTGGAAGGCGTGGGTTTGCTGATTTTCGATGAGTTCCACGAACGCAGCCTCGACGCCGACCTGGCGTTGGCCCTGAGCCTCAATGGCCGCGAGCTGTTTCGCGAAGATCAACCGCTGAAAATTCTATTGATGTCGGCAACCCTGGAAGGTGAACGCCTGGCCGGGTTGCTCGATGATGCGCCAATCCTGCGCAGCGAAGGTCGCATGTACCCGGTGACGATGCGTTGGGGGCGACCGTTTCAGCCTGGTGAATTTATCGAGCCAAGGGTGGTGCAGACCATTCTCGACGCGCTGAACGATGAGACCGGCAGCCTGCTGGTGTTCCTGCCGGGGCAGGCGGAAATTCGTCGGGTGCATCAACAACTCGCCGATGCGCTGGGCGATAGCACACAGGTTCTGCTCTGCCCGTTGCATGGCGAACTGGATCTGACGGCGCAGCGTGCGGCGATCGATCCGGCGCCCGCCGGCAAACGCAAAGTGGTGCTGGCGACCAACATCGCCGAGACCAGCCTGACCATCAACGGAGTGCGCGTGGTGATCGATGCCGGGCTGGCGCGAGTGCCGCGTTTCGATCCCGGCAGCGGCATGACTCGCCTGGATACTCAGCGCATTTCCAAAGCCAGCGCCACGCAGCGCGCAGGTCGGGCAGGGCGTTTGGAGCCCGGCGTGTGTTATCGCCTGTGGTCGCAGGATCAGCATGAACAACTGGCGGCTTACGCCAGTGCGGAAATTCTCTCGGCGGACCTTGCCGGGCTGGCCTTGCAACTGGGTCGTTGGGGCGTGACGCCGGGTCAGTTGGTTTGGCTCGATGTCCCGCCCGCAGCAGCTTATGCACAGGCTCAGGATCTGCTTGGACGTTTGGGCGCGCTGGAGGGCGAGGCGCTGACCCGTCACGGTCAGGCCATGGCTGAATTGCCAGCCCATCCACGGATTGCTCATTTGCTGTTGCGTGGTCAGGCGCTCGGCTTGGCTGACATGGCCTGCGATGTCGCGGCACTGCTCGGTGAACGGGATATTTTGCGTGGTGCTGGCGCGGATCTGCACAGTCGACTGGTGCTGCTGTCCGGCGAAGAGCGGGCTGCCCGCAGTGCGCAGGGCGGCGTTCAGCGTGCTCGGCAACTGGCGCGGCAGTATCGCGGTTACCTGCGTGGCAAGGCTTCGGAACCGGTCGGCGATCCGGATCATCCTCGCTGGCTTGGCGCGTTGCTGGCGTTGGCCTATCCCGATCGGGTTGCCCAACAGCGGCGGGCCGGTGGCGCTGAATATCGACTGGCCAACGGTCGTGCGGCGTTATTCGCCGAGGCAGACAGCCTGATGAAGCAACCGTGGCTGGTGATCGCTGATCTGGGTAGTCGCCAGGGCCAGCGTGAAGAACGGATTTATCTGGCGACGGATTTTGATCCGGCGTTGTTCGATTCGGTGTTGGCCGAGCAGGTGCGTTGCGTCGATCAACTGGATTGGGATGAGCGCGAAGGCGTGCTGCGGGCCGAGCGTCAGCGCAAGGTCGGCGAATTGATCCTCAGCCGCGAACCGCTGACCGGGCTCGATGAAAGCGCTCGCAGTCAGGCGTTGGTGAATCTGGTGCGGCGTAAAGGCCTGGAGCTGTTGCCCTGGACGCCAGAGCTGCGTCAGTGGCAGGCGCGGGTGGCGTTGTTGCGTCAATTGGATCTCGGCAGTAAGGAGCAGAGTGAATGGCCGGATGTCAGCGATGCTGCATTGCTCAAAAGCCTCGAGCATTGGCTGATGCCGTATCTGGGCAAGGTCTCGCGACTTAGTCACTTCGCCAATCTGGACTTGTCGAGCATCGTTCATAATTTGTTGCCGTGGCCGCTGCCGCAACGGCTCGAAGAGCTGGCACCGCATCATTTGAGCGTGCCGTCGGGTTCGTCGATTCGTCTGGATTACAGCGAGCAGCCGCCGATTCTGGCGGTGCGTTTGCAGGAGCTGTTCGGTTTGGCCGAGACGCCGCGCATTGCCGGTGGCCGGCAGGTGGTCAAGCTTCATCTGCTGTCCCCGGCGCGCCGGCCGGTGCAGGTGACGCAGGACCTGGCGAACTTCTGGCGCAGCACCTACGCCGAGGTGAAGAAGGATTTGAAGGGGCGTTATCCGAAACACTACTGGCCGGATGATCCTCTGGTGGCTGAGGCGACGGCGCGGATCAAACCCCGAAAATAATCTTCCTCAGACAACGAAGGATCCTGTGGGAGCTGGCTTGCCTGCGATGACGTCGTCACATTCAACATCTATGTTGCCTGACACACTGCTATCGCGGGCAAGCCCGCTCCCACAGGTTTTGCATTTGCCTGACGTCATGCGCTAAGGCGCGGCCGGCAACAGAAACCGCGCAATCACCGGCAAGTGATCGGAAATCCGCAACGTATCGTCCTGCCGCACCCGCGCCTCGACCCGTTTGAGGTGCGGGCTGTAAAACAGGTAGTCGACGGTCCGGTCCGGGCCGTTCAAGCCTGGGTCATTCGGGTAATGGGTCAACCATTGTGCCCGATCGATACCGCTGGCTTCGTTGTTGGTGGGGATCATCGGGTATTTGTCCCACAGCATATGCAGCGCGCTGTCGGCGGAGTAGGGCGTGCGTTGCTCGGAGGGCAGGCGTCGATACTGGCCCAACGGCAACAGGTTGAAATCGCCGCCGACCAACCACGGCGTGCCGCGGCTTTCGTACTTGTCGAGGACCTTGGCCACGGCTGTCACCTGGCGTTGCAAGGTTTCGTCGAGCGGGGGCGTGGCACGTTCCAGATGGGTATTGAACACGGCCATTTGGCCGCCATTACTCAATGGCAGGTGAGTGACCAGCAAGGCGTTTTTCGGCTTGAACTGACGGCTGATGAAATTGGCCGGTGCGACCGGTAATTGCAGGCGTTCGGCGTGTTCGATCTGGTAGCGGCTCAGGGTTGCCAATTGCCGGCCAACGCTGCCGTAGATGGGCGGTTCAGGCACGAAGTCGGCTTTCCAGTCGAAGGCCTGCGCACTGCACGGGTACAGATCGGTGACTCGATCCTGCAGCAATTTGAACTGGTTCTGGTAGTCGCTGGCCTTGGCACCGTCATCGAGTTCCTGCAACAGCACGATGTCCGGTTGCTCGTCGCGAATCACCCGCGCCACTTCGTCGAGGCTGAAGGCCATGTCTTCAGGCGTAGGGCTCTCGTCGTTTCCTGCAGCCAGATCGTTCCAGAAAACGTAGCGCTTGCCTGCCAGGTACTGGACGTTCCAGGTCATCACCTTCAGCGCCTGGCCGGGCACCAGCGTCGGCGCCTGGGCGCTGCAACTGACCGGCAGCGCTTCCTTGGCTTCGGGGCGCCAGGTGAGGCTGTAGATCATCAATGCAATCAGGCCAATGGCAATCAGCACGCACAGCAGGGTGTAGCGCAGTAGACGGGTCATGGCTCGGCTTATAGCGTTACAAAAGATGGACCCGAGCATAACCGAGCGCAAACGGCATGCCCATCAGTTAGCCGCGACACATCGTTCTTCAGAGCGCCCCGTCAACCTTCTCGGGCGCATCGCTAATCAGCATGAACAAACGGAACACCACGACGCTGGTGAACAGTTGCAGGAAGCTGTGCGCGCTGTCGATCAGCAGCGAGATCACCGGGTTCTGCGGGTCAGGGTAAACCGCCAGTGTCGCACCCTTGAGCACCCATAACGGCCCCATCACGCACAGA
Source organism: Pseudomonas sp. GW822-FHT02E03 (assembly GCF_058802325.1). Classification (NCBI taxonomy): domain Bacteria; kingdom Pseudomonadati; phylum Pseudomonadota; class Gammaproteobacteria; order Pseudomonadales; family Pseudomonadaceae; genus Pseudomonas; species Pseudomonas sp. GW822-FHT02E03. The sequence goes on from NZ_JBXAOA010000007.1 coordinate 157,642, forward strand.
ATGCACACCAGAATGCGCAGGAAATTCCCGCGGGTCAGGCGCAGGCTTTCCTTCATCGCTGCCAGCGGTGCCAAGCCGCGCAGCACCAGCAGGTACTCGCCGAACGCCAGTGTCACCATCAACCAGATCCCTGGCAGGAAATACAGCGACAGGCCGATCAGAATCAGCAGGGTATTGAGAGCGGTCAACAGGGCGAAACGCGGCCACAGGGTCGCGGAGGTCGCCAGCAAGTCGCGGGTGCGCGGCGTTTCGCCACGGCTGCGGGCATCGAGAAACAGGATCAGCGCGGCGGTGTATAGCGGATACACCAGCAGGCCGACCAATACACTGATGCCGGGGAAACTGCCCGGCTCGGTGGAGTGGTCGACCACCTGTTGCAGCAGCGCCTCGACAATCACCAGCGGCAGGCACAGCTGCACGATCTGGCGCAGATTGCGCTTGAAGAAATACAGAGAGTCACGCAGTACATCGAACGGATTCATCAGTCGGTATCGCAGGTCGAAAGCAGGTGCCTCACTTTAACCGATGAACCCCTTTGGGGCGCAAACGTAAACGTTCGGTAAAGGTCATTGAAACATCCTGTATCAGCCCCATTACTGGTGAGCACCTTATCCACCGTGGATAAGGGCGACGATATTCCCGGCAATCTATGAGGTCGCCATGAACAGCGAAGAACAAACCCTGATCGATGGACTGTTTTCCCGGCTGCAACAGGCCGAAACGGATTCAGCCCCGCGCGACGCCCAGGCCGAAGCGCGGATCAAGGAACACCTGACTCGCCAGCCCGCGGCGGGCTATTTCATGACCCAGGCGATTCTGGTGCAAGAGGCAGCCATCAAGAGCCTCGACGAACAGAACAAGCAACTCACTCAACAAATCCAGCAATTGCAGGCTGAACTGCAATCGGCCAAGGCTCAGACGGCGGCGCCGGCACCGAGCAGCGGTGGCTTTTTGTCGAGCATCTTCGGTGGCGCTTCCCGTGATCCACAGCCTGCTCCGACTCAAAGCGCAGCCCCGTCGAATGGCGGCTGGCGTGAACCGGGGCGGCCGTCATTCAACTCGCAGCCGCCACAGCAAAACTTCGGAGCGCCGCCCCAGCAAAACTACGCACCACAACAGCCTGCCGGCAGCAGTTTCCTCGGTGGCGCGTTGAAAACGGCAGCGGGCGTGGCCGGTGGCGTCATGCTGGCGCAAGGCATCAGTAGCCTGTTCCAGCACAATCAGCAGCCGGAAGTGGTTGAAGTCATCAAGGAGGAGCCGGCTCAGGTCAACGATCAGAGCGACAGCGGCAATGGCTGGGGCGACGATCAGCGTGTGGCTGATAATTCCAGCGATCAAGGCGGATACGCCGACGCCGACTATAGCGATGACAGCTCATCGTTCTTCGGTGGCGACGACGATTCCTTCGTCTGACACATCTGTGGCGAGGGAGCTTGCTCCCTCACCACATGGCCGATTATTCGCGGAACAATCCTTTGGGCTGGCATACTGGGCAACTTTTCGGGCCCTGGTGCCTGATCCTGCCCGCGCTTCGGCACGCCAAAGAGGATGTACGGTGAAAAAAATCGCAGTGTTCGCCGATGTCCAGAACCTCTATTACACCGTGCGTCAGGCTTATGGTTGCCACTTCAACTACGCCGCGCTGTGGGCTGACGTCAGTAAAGAAGGGCAGATCGTCGAGGCCTATGCCTATGCGATCGATCGTGGCGACAGCAAGCAGCAGCAGTTTCAGCAGATCCTGCGCAATCTCGGCTTCATCGTGAAGCTCAAGCCCTACATCCAGCGCAGCGACGGTTCGGCCAAAGGCGACTGGGACGTGGGCATCACCCTCGACATCATGGACGCCGCCGATCATGTCGACGAAGTGGTGCTGGCTTCTGGCGACGGTGATTTCGACATGCTGCTGGAACGCATCATCGCTAAGCACGGCGTGCAAGCGGTGGCCTATGGCGTGCCCGGTCTCACCGCCAACTCGCTGATCCGCGCTGCCAGCCGTTACGTGCCGATCGAAGGCGCGTTGCTGCTCAAGAATTGATTTTTACGGAGTTGAAACAGGTTTGGAACGCATAGCAGTCATCGACTTTGAAACCACCGGACTCTCCCCGAGCAGCAGCTGCCGGGCCACGGAAATTGCCGTGGTGATTCTTGAACAGGGGCGCATTGTCGAGCGTTACCAAAGCCTGATGAACGCTGGCGTGCGGGTGCCGGCTTTTATTGAGCAACTCACCGGCATCAGCAACGCCATGCTGCGTACCGCGCCTTCGGCCGAGCAGGTGATGAACGAGGTCAACGAATTCGTTGGCATCACGCCGCTGCTGGCGCACAACGCTGCGTTCGACCAGAAGTTCTGGGACTACGAACTCGGGCGAATCAAACGCACACGCTTGCAGAACTTTGCCTGCTCGCTGTTACTCGCCCGCCGCCTGATGCCCGCCGCGCCGGACCACAAACTCGGCACCCTCACCACTTTCGCCAGCCTGCCCAATACCGGCAAGGCTCACCGGGCCATGGCCGATGCCGAAATGGCCGCCAACCTGACGGCGCACTTGGCTGAAGAGTTGCGGCGCAAGCATGGGTTGCGCGAGTTGTCGCATGATCTTCTCGTCAGCTTGCAGAAAGTGCCGGCGGCGAAGATCAATGAGCATCTGAAGCGGTATCGCGGGTTCTGAAACGCACCTAACCCCTGTGGGAGCGGGCTTGCCCGCGATGAGGCCGTCACATTCAGCAGCGTTGTTGACTGACAGTCCGCAATCGCGGGCAAGCCCGCTCCCACAGGGACCGTGCGACATCACGATTTACCATTCCCCTCCAACTGCCCCAACGGCACGCGCTTCTCGATGGCGCTCGACAGCACGATCGAGGTCTTGCTGAACCCGAACGTGGCGATCCGGTTGATCAACTCTTCCAGCTCCGGCATCGAGCCCACCGCCGCTTGCATGATCACGCACGGGTCGCCGGTGACGCGATGGCATTCGGTGAGCTGTGGGATTTTGATCAGTTCGTCGTAGGTTTTCTGTTTGCCGTGCTGGTTCAGGCGCAGTTCGATGACGCACTGGATCGGCAGACCGAGTTTTGCCATGTCGACTTTCGCCTGGTAGCCGGTGATCACCCCGCAGGCTTCAAGTTTGGCCACGCGCTCGGCCACCGCCGGAGCGGACAGGTTCACCTTGCGTGCCAGATCGGCGTAGGACGCACGACCGTTTTCCAACAGGGCGCTGAGGAGCATGCGGTCGTATTTGTCCATCGTGGTGTTCCTGAAAAAAGGCTGACTTTCGAAAGCACGGTTTATAGCGCTGAACTCCGTGTTTTGAAAAGTGTACCGGCGCTATAAACAGGTTTTGTAACTTATTTTCCGCTGCTGGCCTTTCTAGAATAGCTGCTCTCTTTGTCTTGTTCTCGAGCTGCCCATGCCTGGCATACGCCGTTTTTCCTTACCGCTGATCGCTGCTTTTTTCGCGCTGTACGTGATTTGGGGGTCGACCTACCTGGTGATTCGAATCGGCGTGCAGTACTGGCCACCGTTGTTGCTCGCCGGTATCCGCTTCGTGATCGCGGGTACGTTGATGTACGCGTTCCTGCGATGGCGCGGGGCACCGGCACCGACGTGGGCGCAATGGAAAGCAGCGGGGATCATCGGGATTCTGCTGCTGACGTGCGGTAATGGCGCGGTGAGTGTGGCCGAGCACACGGGCGTGGCTTCTGGCGTGGCTGCGTTGGCGGTGGCGACGGTGCCGCTGTTTACCTTGCTCTGCGGATATTTCTGGGGCGCGCGTAATACCCGTCTCGAATGGGCCGGGATTGTGCTCGGGCTGATCGGTATCGCCATGCTCAACCTCGGTTCCAATCTGCAATCGAGCCCGTTGGGCGCGGCATTGCTGGTGTTCGCGGCAGCGTCCTGGGCTTTCGGTTCGGTGTGGAGCAAACACTTGCCGTTGCCGCAGGGCGCGATGGCGAGTGCCGTGGAAATGCTGGTGGGCGGCGTGGTGTTGTTGATCGGCAGCGCGGTGAGTGGCGAGCATCTGGAGCAACTGCCGCCGATCGAAGGCTGGGCGGCGCTGGCCTACCTGACCGTTTTCGGTTCGATCATTGCCTTCAACGCCTACATGTACTTGTTGAAACACGTGCGTCCGGCGGCGGCCACCAGTTATGCCTACGTCAACCCGGCGGTGGCGGTGTTGCTGGGTATCGTGTTTGTCGGCGAGACCATTGGTATCGAAGAAGCGTTGGCCATGGCGGTGATCATCAGCGCCGTGGTGCTGATCGGGTTGCCGCAGTGGCGCCGAGGTGCAGATCGACCAGCCGTAGTGGTGCCGACAGAATCCCGCGCGAATTAGGGTAAACTGCGCGCCATTGCATCTTGTTTTGCACACTTGTTTTGAAAAACCCGCGCTGAATTTTCCTACGGTACTCCCATGACTTTCGCCACCCTTGGCCTGATCGAACCCTTGCTGCGCGCTCTCGAGACGCTCGGCTACCAGACCCCTACGCCGGTGCAGACACAAGCGATTCCGGCGGTGCTGGCCGGTCGTGACCTGATGGCAGCAGCCCAGACCGGCACCGGCAAAACAGCCGGTTTCGCCTTGCCGCTCCTGCAATTGCTGGCCATGGAAGGGCCGAAAGTCAGCGCCAACTCCGTGCGCGCACTGATCCTGGTGCCAACCCGCGAGTTGGCCGAACAGGTTCACGAAGCCGTGCGCCAGTACGCCGAGAACCTGCCGTTGAGCACGTACGCGGTGTACGGCGGTGTCAGCATCAACCCGCAAATGATGAAGCTGCGCAAAGGCGTCGACCTGTTGGTGGCGACTCCGGGCCGCTTGCTCGACCTGTTCCGTCAGAACGCGCTCAAGTTCAACCAGTTGCAAACCCTGGTGCTGGACGAAGCCGATCGCATGCTCGATCTGGGCTTTTCCGAGGAGCTTGGGAACATTTACCGCGTATTGCCGAAGAAACGTCAGACGTTGTTGTTCTCTGCCACGTTCTCCGATGCGATCCGCCTGCTGGCCGGGCAAATGCTCAACGACCCGCTGAGCATCGAAGTCAGCCCGCGCAACGTCGCCGCCAACACCGTCAAGCAATGGGTGGTGACGGTGGACAAGAAGCGTAAGCCGGAGCTGTTCATTCACTTGATGCGCAAGGGCAAGTGGAAGCAGGTGCTGGTGTTCGCCAAGACCCGTAACGGCGTAGACGCGTTGGTGGAAAAACTCCAGGGCCTGGGCATCAATGCCGACGGCATTCACGGCGACAAACCTCAGGCGACCCGTCAGCGGGCACTGGATCGTTTCAAGGCCAGTGAAGTGCAGATCCTTGTAGCCACCGATGTGGCAGCGCGTGGCCTGGATATCGAAGATTTGCCATTGGTGGTCAATTTCGACCTGCCGATCGTGGCCGAGGACTACATCCACCGTATCGGTCGCACCGGCCGTGCGGGCGCAACCGGGCAGGCGATTTCGCTGGTGTGTGCTGATGAGGTGAATTTGCTGTCGGCCATCGAGACGTTGACCCGTCAGACGTTGACTCGCCAGATGGAGCAGGATTTCGAGCCTGAGCACCGCGTGCCGGATACTGATGCCAGCGGTCAGGTGGTCAAGAAGCCGAAAAAGCCGAAGAAGCCCAAGACCTCCAGTGGCGGCAAGCGCAATTTGGGCAAGTGGGTCGAGAGCGGTGATGCCTCGGCGCCGGAGCCTTCGATCAAGCCTGTGCGTAAAGTGCCGGTGTTTAACACTGGGCCGCGTAAGCGTAAGCCTTGATCCTCTGAGGATCGTTCCCACGCTCTGCGTGGGAACGCCTCAATGGACGCTCTGCGTCCGCTTGGGTAGGGACGCGGAGCGTCCCGGGCTGCATTCCCACGCAGAGCGTGGGAACGATCAGTGTCGGTGTTTCAACCACTCCACCATCCCCATCCCCGCCGCTCGCCCACTGGCGAAACACGCGGTCAGCAGATAGCCGCCGGTCGGCGCTTCCCAATCGAGCATTTCCCCTGCGCAGAACACGCCAGGTAGTTGCTTGAGCATCAAACGTTCATCCATCGACTCGAACATCACGCCCCCCGCGCTGCTTATGGCCTCGTCCAATGGCCGGGTTTTCACCAGCGTCAGCGGCAATGCCTTGATCGCTTTGGCCAGCAGCGCCGGATCGGTAAAACAGTCGGCCGGTGTCAGCTCTCGCAACAACGCCGCTTTCACGCCATCAAGCCCTAGCTGACTGTGCAGGTGTTTGGCCATGGAACGGGAGCCGCGAGGTTTGCTTAGCGCAGCCTGGATTTTATCCACAGGCTTGCCCGGCAACAGGTCGAGGTGAATGGTTGCCGAGCCGTGTTGATTGATCGCTTCGCGGATCGGTGCCGACAGGGCGTAGATCAAACTGCCTTCAATCCCCGTGGCCGTGATCACACATTCCCCGAGTCGCGGCACGTCGTCATTGAGGCCAATGGCGATGTTTTTCAGCGGGCTGCCTGCGAATTTGCTGACCATCAATTCGCTCCAGGCCTGCACCTCGAAGCCGCAATTGCTCGGTTGCAGCGGCACCAGTCCTACACCGCGCTGTTCCAGCGCCAACATCCAGGCACCGTCCGAACCGAGACGCGACCAACTGCCGCCACCGAGGGCCAACAGGGTCGCGTCGGCTTGAACAGTTTTTTCGCCTTCGGGGCTGTCGATGCGCAAGTCACCGTTGTCATCCCAACCGAGCCAGCGATGGCGGGTGTGGATAACTACGCCGGCATCGCGCAGGCGTTTGAGCCAGGCACGCAACAGGGGCGCGGCTTTCATGTCGGTAGGAAACACCCGGCCGGAGCTGCCGACAAAGGTTTCGATGCCCAGGTCATGAATCCATTGGCACAAGGCGTCGGCGCCGAAGGACCGTAACAGCGGCGCAATCTGCGGTGCCCGTTCGGCATAGCGTGAGAGAAACGCCGGGTAGGCCTCGGAATGGGTGATGTTCATGCCGCCAACCCCGGCGAGGAGGAATTTTCGCCCCACTGAAGGCATGCCGTCGTACAGATCGACTTTGATCCCGGCCTGGCTCAGCACTTCAGCCGCCATCAAACCGGCAGGGCCGCCGCCGATGATGGCGACGTGAGGGGGGAGGGAAGTGGAGGGCTGGGTCATGGAATGCGCTGCGGTTTGGCGGAATGAAGTCGGGCATTCTATCAGCCCCGATCAATGTGGGAGCGGGCTTGCTCGCGAAAGCGGTGGGTCAGTCGACATCAATGTGGATTGTTAAATCGCCTTCGCGAGCAAGCCCGCTCCCACATTTGATCTTCGGTGTTTTCAAAGGTGGTTAAAAAACAACCACCGTTCTGTAGCCTACACCCCACATGGCCTGCAGACCCTTTCACTCAGGTTATCCACAGGCGGTTCCACAGGCATTGTGGGTAAAGATCCATAACTCAGTGACAACCTGATGACTGCCAGACCCGTTGGGCGCTGTGATGGAGGATTCCATGGCGGCGTGCCAGGGCCTTGCGGTCTTTGCTGTAGCCGCCGCCGATCACGCCGACCACCGGAATATCCCGGCCCAGGCAATGACGCATCACGCTTTCATCGCGAATGGCGACGCCTTCGTCTGTCAGCTTCAGATAACCCAGGGCGTCGTCCTTATGCACATCGACGCCGGCGTCGTACAGCACCAGGTCCGGTTGGTAGAGCGGCAGCAAATAGTTGAGTGCGTCGTCCACCACTTTCAGGTAATCGGCATCGCCCATGCCCATCGGCAACGGAATGTCCCAATCACTTTCGGCTTTGCGGGCAGGAAAATTCTTTTCGCAGTGCAGGGAAACGGTTATCGCCTCAGGGGTGTTGTGCAGGATTCGTGCAGTCCCGTCACCCTGATGCACATCGCAGTCGAAGATCAGCACCCGATTCACTCGGCCACTTTCCAGCAGGTAATGGCTGATCACCGCCAGGTCATTGAAGATGCAAAACCCGGCGGGATGATCGTAATGCGCGTGGTGGGTGCCGCCAGCCAGATGACAAGCCAAACCATGTTCCAGTGCCTGTTCGGCCGCCAGCAGCGAACCGCCGACCGCTCGCACCGTGCGCCGGGCCAGCGCTTCGCTCCAGGGCAAGCCGAGGCGTCGTTGATCTTCGCGGGACAATTCGCCGCCCATGTAGCGTTCGATATACGCAGGGTCATGGGCGAGGGCGAGAATCTCTGGCGGGCAGAGGTCCGGGCGCAGCAAATCGGTGTCGCGGGTCAGCCCACTGTCCACCAGGTGATCGCGCAGCAGGCGAAACTTGTCCATGGGGAAGCGGTGATCCGCCGGGAACTCGGGGCTGTAGTCTTCGTGGTAGATCAGTGGCAGGGGCATGGCAGATTTATACAGGAAGGCAGGTAGGAATGAGTGAACGATCCTACCAGCGATGTAGACTTGCGGCATGGAAACGGGGGAGGAGGCACGATGGAGCCGATACTGGAACTCGAAAGCGCACGACTGTTGTTACGGCAGTGGCGTGATGAGGATTTGCCGGCGTTTGCGGCGATGTGCGCCGATCCACAAGTGATGCGTTATTTTCCGGCACCCTTGAGTCGACTGGAAAGTGCCGCGTTGATCGGGCGGATTCGCGGGCATTTTGCCGAGCATGGTTTCGGCCTCTGGGCACTGGAGCGCAAGGACACCGGGACGTTCATCGGGTTTACCGGGCTGGGTGTGGTCGGCTTTGATGCGCCATTTACGCCGGCCACTGAAATCGGCTGGCGCCTAGCGCGCGAGCACTGGGGCCTGGGCTATGCCGGTGAAGCGGCGTGGACCGCTCTGCGCTGCGGGTTTGATCGGTTGGCGCTGCAAGAGGTCGTCGCATTCACCACAAAGACCAATCTGCCATCCGAGAAAGTCATGCAAGCGATCGGCATGCACCATGCCCCCGCCGATGACTTCGAGCACCCGCGGCTTGCAGCCGATCATCCGCTGCGTTCGCATGTGTTGTACCGCATCACCCGTGAGCAATGGCTGCAAACCTTGCATGGATAAGCAGGCGCGGACGTTTACAATGGCCCTCATGTTGAACCGGCCATAAACTGAATCGACCGCCGCAGCCAAGACTGCGCGGCATTGCGTTGTGTGAGGAGAGTCTGAATGAGCCAAGTGTTGGAAGATCTGGTAGACCTGCTGACCCTGGAACCGATTGAAGAAAACCTGTTCCGTGGCCGCAGCCAGGACCTGGGTTTTCGTCAGTTGTTCGGCGGCCAGGTACTCGGCCAGTCCCTGTCGGCGGCCAGTCAGACCGTCGAGGCGGCGCGCCATGTGCATTCGATGCACGGTTATTTCCTGCGCCCGGGTGATGCCAAATTGCCGGTGGTGTATCAGGTCGATCGGGTGCGCGATGGCGGCAGTTTCAGCACGCGCCGGGTGACGGCGATCCAGAAGGGCCATCCGATTTTCACCTGCAGCGCCTCGTTCCAGTACGACGAAGAAGGCTTCCAGCACCAGACCGAGATGCCGCAAGTAGTCGGCCCGGAAAACCTGCCGTCGGAGCTGGAACTCACCCAACAGCGCGCGCACCTGATCCCTGAACACATGCGCGAAAAACTGCTGTGCCCGAAACCGATCGAAGTCCGGCCAGTGACCGAAAAAGACCCCTACAACCCGCAGCCCGCCGATCCTGTCAAATACGTCTGGTTCCGCGCCGACGGTGCGTTGGCTGACACCCCGGCGCTGCACAAATACCTGCTGGCCTACGCGTCGGACTTCGGTCTGCTGACCACCTCGATGTTGCCCCACGGCAAATCGGTCTGGCAGAAAGACATGCAGGTCGCCAGCCTCGATCACGCCTTGTGGTTCCATGCCGACCTGCGCGCCGATGACTGGTTGCTGTACGCCATGGACAGTCCGTGGGCCGGCAACTCACGCGGATTCTCCCGTGGCAGCGTGTTCAACCGTGCCGGGCAACTGGTAGCTTCGGTCACTCAGGAAGGCTTGATTCGTCATCGCAAGGATTGGGCGTGAGCCTGGCCGAGGTGCGGCACTGGGTGTTCGACATGGACGGCACCCTGACGGTGGCGGTGCACGACTTCGCGGCGATTCGCGTGGCGTTGGCGATTCCCGCCGAACACGACATCCTGACCCACCTCGCTGCGCTGCCGGCCGATGAAGCCGCGGCCAAACACGCGTGGCTGCTGGAGCACGAGCGGGATCTGGCGCTGGGTTCGAAACCGGCGCCGGGCGCGGTGGAACTGGTGCGTGAGTTGGCCGGGCGCGGTTATCGCCTGGGCATTCTCACGCGCAATGCTCGTGAGCTGGCGCATGTCACGCTAGAGGCTATCGGCCTGGCCGACTGCTTTGCGGAAGAGGATGTACTGGGCCGCGATGAAGCACCGCCCAAGCCGCATCCTGGTGGATTGCTGAAACTGGCCGAAGCCTGGAAGGTGCCGGCGAGCGAAATGGTGATGGTTGGTGATTACCGCTTTGATCTGGATTGCGGCCGGGCGGCGGGAACGCGGACGGTGCTGGTGAATCTGCCGGATAATCCGTGGCCGGAATTGGCGGATTGGCATGCGCGCGATTGCGTCGAGTTGCGGCAATTGCTGTCGGCTTGAGGGATATGTTGTCGGGTTAACCGCTTTCGCGAGCAAGCCCGCTCCCACATTTGATCGGTGTGAACACAGATTTTGTGTACACCAAAATCTACTGTGGGAGCGGGCTTGCTCGCGAAGGGGCACTGGCCGGCACCACAACCCTCACTGCCCGAACAACACCTTCTGCCCCTCAGGCGAGGTAAACATCCCATCCCCATTGTGCCCGACCCCAGGCACTTCAATGAGCTGCTGACTCAATCCTTGAGAATGGCGCCGTTTCAGATAATTGAAATAGTGGCGTCCACGAATCAATCGAGAAGCACCCTGGGCTTTGGCCTCGCAACTTTTATCCAGCGCCGGATGATTCGGGTCGATGTCCTGCTGCCCGAGTAAATAAACGATGTCACGTTTGACGTAGTTTTCTTCGAGTTGCGCAGGTGTCTGCCCATCGGCATAGGCGGGCAGATCCGCCAGCCCGTATTTCCAGCGATTGAAATTCGGACATTTCGCGTGACTGAACGCCACTGGCCGTTGCTCATTGAAGTAGGCATACGACGAAGGATTGGCGATCACATAGCGCACTTTCACGCCCTCCGCGTCGAGGGCTGGCTGAGGGTGGCTCAGCAAGGCATAACGTTGAACCACCTGAGCGCCGCCGGAGTGACCGGCGATGACGATTTGCTTCACGTCTGGAAACTGTCGCCGATCACCCAGGCGCGCGATGATTTCGTCGAGCGCCGCATAGGCGCTCAGCGTAAACGGCGCGGTGGATAAACCGCCGGCCATCCAGTCATTGCCTTGCCAGCGTAAAACACTGTCAGGCACCGGATGGCTCGCGACGTCGGTTTCGTTGAGAAACTGCGGGGCGAGTACCAAGGTGTTCGCGCTTTGCCCGGCCTGCTCGGTAGCGCGTTCGGCGCTTTGGCGATAGGTTTCAGCATCGCGTAATCGACCATGGACGATGATCACCACACGTTCGATTTTTTCCGGTGTCGGGCCCATGCTCACCGCGATTTCCCCGGCGCTCAACAGCAAGCGCCCGGAACTGATCGCCTTGACCCCTTGCTCGGCAGCCTGGGTGCTTGCGCAGGTGATTAACAGAACCAGCAGCCACTTACGCATCACAGATTCTTCGCGGCAAAGGTGTCGCACTGGCTCACCTGGCCCTGTGCGAATCCGGCCTTGAACCAGCGCACTCGCTGGGCCGAAGTGCCGTGGGTGAAGGAATCCGGCACCACGCGGCCCTGACCTTGCTGTTGCAAGCGGTCGTCGCCGATGGCGTTGGCGGCGTTCAAGGCTTCTTCGATGTCACCGGGTTCCAGCCAGTTCAGACGTTTTTGCGCATTGTTGGCCCAGACGCCGGCCAGACAATCGGCCTGCAGTTCCTGGCGCACCAGCAAACCATTGTCGCCTTCCATCTGCCGGCCCTGTTGGCGAGCGGTCTGGATTTTCGCTGAAACGCCGAGCAGGGTCTGCACGTGGTGTCCGATTTCGTGAGCGATTACGTAGGCCTGGGCGAAGTCGCCAGCGGCGGAAAAGCGCTGGGACATCTCCTGAAAGAAACTCATGTCCAAGTAGACCTTCTGGTCAGCCGGGCAATAGAAGGGACCGGTTGCTGAAGTCGCCAGGCCGCAGGCCGAGTTGACGCGGTTGCTGAACAGCACCAGGGTCGGGTCTTTATATTGCCGATCGGCCTGCTGGAAAATCTGGCGCCAGGTGTCTTCGGTATCGCCGAGGATCGAGCGCACGAATTCGGCCCCTTCATCATTGGCCGGTGGCGCCTTGCGTGTTTGGGTGGGGGCCGGGGCTGACTGCTCACTCATTTGCCCGGTCAGTTGGCCGAGGATCTGCAGCGGGTCCTGGCCGGTGATCCAGCCGATCCCGACGATCAACAGGATCGCCGTCAGGCTCAGGCCCTTGCCTCCACCAAAACGCATTCCACCGCCCCCACCACCGACATCATCGCCACGGGCATCGACCACGTTGTCGCTGCGTCGGCCTTTTTTCCAAAGCATGGGGGATCCTCTTTTTTGCCTGATGAAGGCGCATGGTGATGAGTGTTGCCGGTGAGTAGGTATGGCGCCAGTCCGGTCGTCTGACAGCCCTCGACGTCAGGGGTTCTCCTAAGTGGCGACATTAGCGGTTTCATGGACGGACGGGTGCTGCAGGTTCGGCTGCCGGACAGGTTCCAGATTTTGCTTCCTTCGAGTTGTCTTTTAGAATCAGTCAAATTTCGTTTTGGAATCCCCCATGGCAGGCAGTCAGATCGAACGTGTTTTCAGCGTGCTGGAAAGCCTTACCGGTGAACCTCAAGGTTTACCGATGCAGACCCTGGCCGAGCAACTGGACATTCCCAAGAGCGCGACCCACCGTCTGCTCGCCGAGCTGATTCGTCTGGGGTATGTGCGGCAGAATCCGCAAAACCTGCGTTATCACTTATCGACCAAACTGGTCGCCATGGGCTTTCGTTACTTGTCCGGCAGTGGTGCGGACATTGTCCAGCCAGTGCTGGATCGGCTGGCCCGGGAGACCGGCGAGCTGGTGCGTCTGGGGGTGATCGAAGGCGAGCGCCAGACCTGGATCGCCAAATCCCAGGGCGCCCGTTCCGGCCTGCGTTACGACCCGGACATGGGGCGCGATGCGCCGCTGTTCTATACCGCTTCCGGGCATGCGTGGCTGGCCAGCATGAGCGATGCCGAAGCGTTGTCGCTGGTTGAGCGCCAGGCCATCGAGAAGCCCGAGGGCCTTGGGCCCAATGCGCCACGCTCCAACATCGAACTGCTGGAGCGGCTGCGCCTGGCGCGGGAGCAGGGCTATGCCTGGGTCGAGGAAAGTTCGGCGGTAGGCACGTCGGCGATTGCTGCGGTTATCCGTCATCCACTGCAGGGGCGAGTGATCGGCGTGCTCAGCATTGCCGGGCCGAGCGCGCGGATGCCGGGAGCGCGACTGCATGAATTGGCACCGACGTTGTTGGCGTTCGCCCAAGAACTGTCGGCAGCGAGTCAGGCGTCGGAGCTCTTTAGCTGATAGCGCTTGCCCCCATCGATCCGGAAGTCGATAAAAAACCGTGCGCTGTTCGCACACTTTCAGACGCTGCAACTATAAGAATCTGGAACCGGGTTCTAAATTGTTGGAATTATCCCGCCAGAAGAGAACCTCGCCTTGACGTCGTCTATCAGCACCCCGCTCTGCGGCGTCAATCATCCTTTCAAAGGCATCCTGCTGGTGGTGGTCGCCACCTTTCTGTTTTCCAGCCATGACGCCTTGTCGAAATACCTCTGCGGGTTTTATCCGGTCGTTATGGTGGTCTGGGCTCGCTACGTGATTCACACCTTGTTGATGGCCGGGATTTTTCTCCCGCAATCCGGGTTGCGTGTCCTGCGCACCAAGCGGCCATTACTGCAGTTGATGCGGGCGTTGTGCTTATTGGGAACCAGCCTGCTGTTTACCGGTGCGCTGTTGTTCATCCCGTTGGCCGAAGCCACGGCGGTCAATTTTCTCGCACCGGTATTGGTCACGGCGCTGTCGGTGCCACTGCTCGGTGAACAGGTGACGCGCGGGCAATGGCTGGCGGTGATTTGCGGGTTCATCGGGGTGTTGATCATCGTCCATCCCGGCGGCGAACTGTTCACGCCTGCGGTGTTGCTGCCGTTCTGCTCAGCGCTGTTTTTCTGCTTCTATCAATTGCTCACCCGCAAGCTCAGCGAAATCGATAGCCCGACCACCAGCAATTTTTTCGCCGGGCTCTGCAATACGTTGGTGATGAGTGCGCTGGTGCCGTTCTTCTGGCAAGTCCCAAGCGTGGGTCATGGAGTTTTGATGGTGGCGCTGGGGGCGTGCGGAATGACGGCGCATCTGTTGTTGACCCAGGCCTTCCGTTACGCCGCGCCCGCGTTGTTGGCGCCGTTCGGCTATTGCCAGATTGTCTTTGCAGGTTTGCTGGGCTGGTGGCTGTTTTCCCACACGCCGACCCTGACTACGGTGATCGGGATCGTGGTGATTTGCTGCAGCGGGTTGGCGGCAGCCTGGCAACAGCGTCGTCGACAAGAGGATAGAGGCAGGCCTGGAATCAGGCCTGCCGGGGGAAGGGAGTTTACGCGGTGACGGTAGGAATCTTGCGCGGTGCCATGAAGTACATCCAGATCAGTGCGATGAAGTACATCGCCGGAATTATGGTGAACAGTACGGTGTAGTTGTTGTTGGTGACCGTCAGAATGTGGCCGACCAATTGGGTCATGAACATCCCGCCGATTGCCGCGCACATCCCGCCGAAGCCGAACACCGTGCTCATCATGTGCTTGGGCGTGTAGTCCATCACCAGGCTCCAGATGTTCGCGGTCCAGGCCTGGTGCGCACCGATGGCCAGGGAGATGGCGAACACCGCGAGCCACAGGTTGCTCGAGCCGGCAGCCATGACCACGCCGATGATGCAGCAGGCGAACAGGAACATGGACATCAATCGCGCCTTGATCGGGTTGATCCCGCGACCGATCAGGAACGAGGACAGGATCCCGCCGCCGACACTGCCGAAGTCAGCCGTGAGGTAGATGATGATCAGCGGAATACCCATCTGGGTCACGTTGATCCCCAGGTTGTATTGCTGATTGAGGAACGGCGGCAGCCAGTACAGGTAGAACCAGAACACCGGCGCGGTGATCGAGTAGGCGAGGGCGAAGGCCCAGGTGCCACGCATGCGCAGGATTCGCGAGAACGGTACGCGGGATTGTTCCGGCTCGACTTCCTTCTGGATGTAGTCCAGTTCCGATTGTTTGACGCTCGGGTGATCTTCCGGGTTGAAGTACTTCAGACCCCAGAACAGCAACCAGATGCCGCCCAGTGCCGCCATGCACAGAAACGCGGCTTGCCAGCCCCAGGCGTGGAGGATCAGCGGCAGCAGCATCGGCGTGAACATCGCACCGACGTTGGTCCCGGCGTTGAAGATGCCGGTGGCCACGGCGCGCTCGCCGGCAGGGAACCACAACCGGGTGGTTTTCACGCAGGCCGGGTAGTTGGCGGCTTCGGTCAGGCCGAGAATGAACCGGCAGACCATAAAGCCCACCGCCGAAGTGGCCAGGCCGTGAGCGCCGGTGGCCAGGCTCCAGAGCAGCACCGCGCAGAAGAACACGCGTTTCACGCCGACCCGGTCGATCAGCCGGCCCTGCAGCACGAAGCCGATGGCGTAGCCGACCTGAAACCAGAAGTTGATGTTGGCGTAGTCCATCGCCGTCCAGCTCATTTCCTTGGCCAGGATCGGTTGCATCACGCCCAGGGCGGCGCGGTCGATGTAGTTCAGGGTGGTGGCGAAAAACACCAGCGCCAGCATTCCCCAACGGGTTTTGCCGACGGCCATGGCGCCGCGGATTTTGTCGCCGATGCCGCCAGTGGCGACGCTTTGGGCCGAAGCCACGCGAGAGCTTTGAGAAGGAAACATGTATGCCATCCGTTCAATGACTGACAAGCGAGGCTTGTCGGGACTTCAAGGGCGCGTGATCAATCGATGGCGACGGGCGCGGGTGAGATTGATCGGCTGAGGTGTTCTCGTCAGGTGACGACAACGTTTTATTCAGCGAGCGGCACGGTTCGGCCGAGGGGGCGCAAGCTTCGGATGGATGCCAGGCGAGGTGCGAGGGCGGTGGAGCAAGCAAACAAGGCGTTGAATGAGCGCATGAGCGTGTACCCGTTTTTTGAAATTTTTATGTGGTGTTCAGGGTCTTTGGTAACCGAGTCCATGGGTCGTGACCGGACTCAATGTGTAGTCGATGTTGCGCAGTGGACGAAAAATCGTCAATTCGCCAACCGCCATTGTGTTCGATAATCGCCCGCAAAACTAACTGGGTAGTACACTTTGAATTGCTGTGTGGATTCGTCAAGACAATAATTTACCCAACAAGAATGTCCCCACCACCGGGAGTCGACACATGCAGCGTTCCATTGCCACCGTTTCCTTGAGCGGTACCCTGCCGGAAAAACTCGAAGCCATCGCCGCCGCCGGTTTTGACGGGGTGGAAATTTTCGAAAACGACCTTCTCTACTACGACGGCAGCCCTCGGGAAATCAGGCAGATGTGCGCCGATCTCGGAATCGCCATCACACTGTTTCAACCCTTCCGGGATTTCGAAGGTTGCCGCCGCGATCGCCTGCCGCGCAATCTGGAACGGGCCGAGCGCAAGTTCGATTTGATGCAGGAACTGGGCACCGACCTGGTGCTGGTGTGCAGCAACGCCTCGGCCGACTCCATCGGTGATGAGCAGATCCTGGTCGATGACTTGCGCCTGCTCGCCGAACGGGCCGGCGCTCGTGGTTTGCGGATCGGCTACGAAGCGCTGGCGTGGGGTCGACACGTGAACACGTATCAGCAGGTGTGGAACATCGTGCGCCAGGCCGATCATCCGAGCCTCGGCGTATTGCTGGACAGTTTTCATACGTTGTCGCTCAAGGGCGATCCGAGCGCCATCGCCGAGATTCCCGGTGACAAAATCTTCTTCGTGCAAATGGCCGACGCCCCGATCCTGGCCATGGACGTGCTGGAGTGGAGCCGACATTTCCGTTGCTTCCCGGGCCAGGGCGAATTCGATCTGCCGGGCTTTCTCGCGCCCATCATCAAGAGTGGCTACACCGGGCCGCTGTCGCTGGAGATCTTCAACGACGGCTTCCGTGCCGCACCGCCACGGGCCAACGCCGCCGACGGTTTGCGTTCGCTGCTGTATCTGGAAGAGAAAACCCGCCAACGTCTGGAACAGGAAGCCACGCCAGCGGCCAATCGCGACATTCTGTTCGACACCCCAGGCGCCAGCGAATACAACGGCATCGAGTTTCTTGAATTCGCAGTGGATGAAAGCCTTGGCGCCAAGCTGTCCCATTGGCTGGAGCGGCTGGGTTTCGTCAAGGCCGGGCAGCACCGTTCCAAGAGTGTCAGCCTGTTGCGTCAGGGCGATATCAACCTGATCCTCAACTCCGAGCCTTATTCTTTCGCTCACAGTTTTTTCGAGTCCCACGGCCCATCGCTGTGCGCCACCGCCGTGCGGGTCAAGGACAGCGCCAGTGCGCTGGCCCGTGCCGTGGCTTACAAAGGCCAGCCCTATCGCGGACTCGTTGGCCCCAATGAGCTTGAACTGGCAGCGGTGCGTGCGCCGGATGGCAGTCTGATTTACCTGGTGGATCAGAACGCCGACGTCTATGGCACCGACTTCAATCTGCAACCGACGGCCGTGGCCAGCGGTGGCCTCAAGCGTATCGATCACATGGCGATGGCGCTGCCCGCCGACAGCCTCGACAGTTGGGTGCTGTTCTATAAAAGCCTGCTGGATTTCGAAGCCGACGATGAAGTGGTGCTGCCTGATCCGTATGGTTTGGTGAAGAGCCGCGCATTGCGCAGCCGTTGCAGTTCGATCCGCCTGCCGCTGAACATTTCCGAGAACCGCAACACCGCCATCTCACACGCGCTGTCGAGTTATCGCGGTTCCGGCGTGCATCACATCGCTTTCGATTGCGACGACATCTTTGCCGAAGTCAGCCGCGCCAAGGAGGCGGGCGTGCCGCTGCTGGATATCCCGCTCAACTACTACGATGACCTCGCCGCGCGGTTCGATTTCAACGATGAGTTCCTCAGCGAACTGGCCTATTTCAACGTGCTTTACGACCGCGATGCTCAGGGCGGCGAGCTGTTTCATGTGTACACCGAGCCATTCGAAGGGCGCTTCTTCTTTGAAATCATCCAGCGCAAAAACGGCTACGCGGGTTACGGCGCGGCCAACGTCGCGGTGCGACTGGCGGCCATGGCCAAATCGCGAAGTGGTGGCGTACGTCAGGCAAAGTTGTAGGAAAATCGTAAACACGGGTACATAACTGCTGCCTCGCGGCTTCCTTCACTGTGCGCGGCAGCCCATAATCGCCAGCTTGTGCAGTGATGGCCGTGAGCCCGCAATGACAATAATTACAGAACTCTCCGTAGCGCCCGAAAAGCCAATTGCCGAGCCTCGCAAGAGTCGCAAGAACAACCCGGAAAAGACCCGCGAGAACATTCTTCAAGAGGCCATTGTCGAGTTCGTTCAGCAGGGACTTTCCGGTGCGCGCGTCGATGCAATTGCCGAACGCATCCACACCTCAAAACGCATGATCTATTACTACTTCGGCAGTAAGGAACAGCTCTACGTCGAGGTGCTGGAGAAACTCTACGGGGATATCCGCAGCACCGAGAACCGTCTGCACCTGGCCGAACTGGCGCCGGTGGAAGCGATTCGACGGTTGGTGGAATTCACCTTCGATCACCATGATCGCAACGTCGATTTCGTGCGTATCGTCTGCATCGAGAACATTCACAACGCCGAGTACGTGAAGCGTTCCGATGCGATCAAGGCGATGAACAACACCATCCTCGATTCACTGGGCGAGATTTTGCGTCGCGGCTGCGAAGAAGGTGTATTCCGCACCGACCTCGATCCATTGGATGTGCATCTGCTGATCAGCTCGTTTTGCTTCTATCGGGTGTCGAACCGCCATACCTTCGGTGAGATCTTTCAGATCGACTTGCCGGACGAAAGCATCAAGCAGCGTCATCGGGAGATGATTTGCGAGTCGGTTTTGCGATATCTGCAGGCCTGACGTCTTCGCGGGCAAGCCTCGCTCCTACAGGGCCAGCGGTTATCCCGTAGGAGCGAGGCTTGCCCGCGAAGCTTTTCAACCATTCATGCTCTGAAAATGCGCCAGCATCCGCTGAGCATCCGGCACCACGCCGCTGAACAGTTCAAACGCCTTCACCGCCTGAAACACCGCCATGTTGCCGCCATCCAGAGTTCGGCAACCCAGCGCGCGAGCGTTGCGCAGCAGTTCGGTTTCCAGTGGGAAGTAGACGATCTCCGCAACCCACAACTGCGCCCGAAGCAGCTCTAGCGGCACTGGCATGCCCGGCAGCTTTTTCATGCCCATTGGCGTGGTATTCACCAGCCCGTCTGCCTGGCCCAACGTGCCTGGCAAATCATGTCCGGCCACGGCGCGACCGAAACCGAAATGCTGATTGAGGTTGTTCGCCAGCGACTGAGCGCGACTTTGATCCACATCGAAAATGCTCAGCAGCTGTACGCCTTCGCTCAATAGCGCGTGGGCCACTGCCGCGCCTGCGCCACCAGCGCCCATTTGTACGACACGCTCGAGAGCAACGCCTTGCAAGCCACGGCGAAAGCCTTCGGCAAAACCCAGGCAATCGGTGTTGTGGCCGATGCGTTTACCGTCCTTTAGGACCACCGTGTTCACCGCGCCAATACCGCGGGCTTCCGGCGACAATTCGTCCAGCAACGGGATGATCGTCTGCTTGCACGGGAAGGTGATGTTCAGCCCGGTGAAATTCATCCGTTCGGCGGCCATCAGCAGGTCGGGCAGGGCACTGCTGTCGAGCTTCAATTGATCCAGATCGATCAACCGATAGAGGTAACGCAAGCCCTGCGCATCGCCTTCATGCTCGTGCAGCGCGGGAGTGCGGGAAGCCTGAATGCCGGCACCGATCAGCCCGGCCAATACCACGGTGTTCTGTGTCATGACGCTTAACCTTCCAAACGATGGCTGAAATGCTCCAGCGCCAAACGATAGCCGTGGCTGCCGAAACCGCACATGACCGCAGCGGCGATGGACGAAACAAAGGAGTGATGCCGGAAGGGTTCACGGGCATGGACGTTGGACAGATGCACTTCGATCACCGGCAGTTCGCTGGCGACCAGGGCGTCACGAATGGCGACCGAGGTGTGAGTCCAGGCGGCCGGGTTGATGACGATCCCGGCGCAGCGGCCACGGGCGGCGTGAATCCAGTCGAGCAGTTCGCCTTCATGGTTGGTCTGGCGAAACTCCACCGTCAGGCCGAACTCTTCGGCAGCGCGACCGCACAGCGCTGAAATGTCCGCCAGGGTTTCATGGCCGTAAGTCGCCGGTTCACGGGTGCCCAGCAGGTTCAGGTTCGGGCCGTTGAGCACCAGAACGATAGGGGACATCGGGTCTCTCCACATATTATTTTTGGCATTGGCCGAGGGTTTCAGCCTGTGGGGAGAAATTGTACTAACTGGTTAATAAGGTCAATTGAAGAGGACGTCGGATCTGGATTATTTGTGCGGTGATCGGACATGCGCAAAAAGATCGCAGCCTTCGGCAGCTCCTACAGGTGCGATCTTTTCAGCGAGGCAGATGCTCAACCAGAAAATCGATAAACGCTCTTAGCCGCAACGGCACATGGCGGCTTTGCGGATACAGCAGAGTGAAAGGGCGGGAGCGTCCGCCATAGGGCTTGAGCACTTCCACCAGCGAACCGTCCGCCAGTTCCTTTTCGACGATGAAGCGATAGGTTTGAAAGATTCCGGCACCGCTTTTTGCCAGCGTCACGCCGCCCAATACGTCATCGGAACAGCAGTAGTTGCCCTCGGCAAGAATCTCCAGCGACACATCGTTGTCGTTGAACAGCCAGGCAATCCGCCGCCCACTGCTGGGCAGTTCGTACTGGATGCATTCGTGCTGAGCCAAGTCATCCAGGGTCTGCGGGGTGCCGGCGCGCTTCAGGTAATCAGGGCTGGCAATCATCACCAGCGCGGCGTCCTCCAACGGCCGTGCAATCAACCCGGAGTCGGGAATGGCCCGCACACGGATTGCCATGTCATAGCCTTCGCCGACGAAATCGATGTTGCGATTGCTGATGTGTGCCTCGACTTTCACGGCGGGAAAGCGCGCCCGAAACGCAGGCAGTAAGGGCAGGATTCGATGATGGGCATAGGTCGTGGGAATGCTGATGCGCAACGTGCCAGAAGGTTCTTGCTGCTGCCCCATCACCTCGCGCTGGGCCTCGACCAGTTGTGCGAGAGCCTCACGACACTCCTCGAAATAACGCCGGCCACTGTCGGTCAGCTTGACGCTGCGGGTGGTACGCGCAAACAGCCGCACACCCAAACGTTCTTCCATGCGCGACACCGAGCGGCTGACGGCGGCCGGGGTCACGCCTGCCACCTGGGCTGCGGCGGTAAAGCTGCCGGCTTCGGCGGCCAGGCAAAACAGTTCGATGCTGCCTAATTGAAGATCGTCGAAATG
Source organism: Pseudomonas sp. GW822-FHT02E03 (assembly GCF_058802325.1). Lineage (NCBI taxonomy): Bacteria > Pseudomonadati > Pseudomonadota > Gammaproteobacteria > Pseudomonadales > Pseudomonadaceae > Pseudomonas > Pseudomonas sp. GW822-FHT02E03. Next base: position 179,212 of record NZ_JBXAOA010000007.1, read on the forward strand.
TCGCTGCATGATTGATTACACCGGGAATCAAATGAAGTGTTTGAAGGCTGTGTTTATCAAATGAGGGCACATAAATACAGTGCCGGGGTCAGCACCGGCCAGGTTGGCGATGAAAGGATTGCTTACTCTTTTTTGCCTTGATTGGCGGAGTCCGATCGACTTGGAACGCTAGGCTCAAACGTGGCCGGTTGACCAATCGATCAGTGCCAGTTATCGGATTCTTCAAGGAATGGCGAATCTTCGAACTCTATAACCTAACGGATGGGTTAGCATGAATGTATGCCGCTACAAAGGGTTTTCACTGGTGGTCATGTTGCGTGATGAGCATTGCCCGCCACACGTTCACGTCGACGCAGGCACATGGAGCGCGCGCTTCAGGTTCAGCTTCTGGCACAACGGCGTCGAGCTCTGGGATGTCGTCCCTCATTCGCATCGACCTCCTCTGGCTGTGCTGGAGGGATTGCGTCAGGCGCTGAGGCAACCTGCCCATTTACGGCGAGCCCGCAGCATCTGGTGGAGCAAATTGCAGACGGCCTGCCTCGACAATCAGTTATGGGATTGGCAGGGCAATGAAGTGGTCGTGATGAAGTGGATTGGCAGCACGACTTACATAATTGGTTCGGCTCGCTATGAGCCGGAGAGCAACAAGACCCTGCTGAGCCTGATGGGAGCACCAGAAGGCGTGGAGATCGAATTATGAAAACGATAAGCGCAAACATGCAGGTCGATCACCCCGTGACCGAAGGCGCTCTGGACGAAGCGATCGAGCGTGGTGGGGCACGCCGTCGTGCCGGATTGAGTGCAACCACGGTGATCTTTCTTGATCCATGTCTCGCCGTCGGCTTTGAGGATGGCAGCGGTGTGTTGTTGCCAGTAAAAAACTATCCGGAGTTCGATGGTTTTGAGACCGAGGATTTCGCCGGTCTGAAAGTCGGTTTCGCCGGAGCCGCACTTTGTCATGAAGACAAGGATCTGCAGGTGTCCATCGCCGGCTTGATCTCGGCGAGCAAACCGCTGATGGATATGGCCGCCTCGGTGATCGCATCGCGCAATGGTCGTCAGAGCAGCGCAGCCAAGGCCGAGGCTGCGCGGGCCAATGGCAAGAAGGGTGGTCGCCCGCGCAAGACCGATGCGGCGCTTTGATCGCCCACAAAAAAGCCGTCCAGTGGACGGCTGATTTGTGGGTGGAGGCTGCGATCAACGACGGGTCAACAACACCCCGGATTCCATGTGATGGGTCCACGGAAACTGGTCGAACATCGCGCATTGGGTAATGCGGTGCGTGTCGTGCAGTTGGGCGATGTTTGCCGCAAGGGTTTCCGGGTTGCAGGAAATGTAGAGGATGTTGTCGAAGCGTCGGGTCAGTTCGCAAGTGTCCGGGTCCATGCCGGCGCGGGGCGGGTCGACGAACACGCTACCGAACTCGTAGCTCTTGAGGTCGATGCCGTGCAGGCGGCGGAACGGGCGAACTTCGTTCAGGGCTTCGGTCAGTTCTTCGGCAGACAAACGCACCAGCGTGACGTTATCCACTGCGTTTTCGCTCAGGTTGCTGAGCGCCGCATTGACCGAGGTCTTGCTGATTTCGGTGGCCAGCACTTTGCGCACGCGGGTCGCAAGCGGCAGGGTGAAGTTGCCGTTGCCGCAATACAGCTCCAGCAAATCGTCGGAGCGATCGCCGAGGGCGTCATACGCCCAGTTGAGCATCTTCTGGTTCACCGTGCCGTTGGGTTGGGTGAACGCGCCTTCCGGCTGGCGATAGCTGAAGGTGCGGCCGCCTACTTCGAGTTTCTCGACCACGTAATCGTGACCGATCACTTCGCGTTTGCCTTTCGAGCGACCGATGATGCTGACATTCAGGTCGGCGGCCAGTTTCGACGCGGCCGCGTGCCAGTGCTCGTCCAGCGGGCGGTGATAGCACAGGGTAATCATCGCATCGCCAGCCAGGGTGGTGAGGAACTCCACCTGAAACAGCTTGTGGCTCAGGGCCGCACTCGCTTGCCACGCCGCCTTGAGTTGCGGCATCAACTGGTTGATGCGCAGGCTTGCGATCGGGAATTCTTCGATCAGGATCGGCGTGCGTTTGTCTTCCAGGGAAAACATTGCGTAGTGGCGCTCGCCGGCTTCACGCCACAGGCGGAATTCGGCACGCAGGCGAAAGTTTTTCAGCGGCGAATCGAACACTGCAGGTTCGGGTGCATCGAACGGGGCCAGCAGGTCACGCAGGCGCGTGACCTTTTCTTCGAGCTGAACGGCGTAAGCCTGGGAGTCAAAAGTCATGCGTTGAACCAACCCAATTTGATCACGAACAGAATCGACAGAATCACTAGCGCCGAATTCAATTCACGGCCGCGACCGGACAACAACTTGATGGCCGTCCAGGAGATGAAACCGAAGGCGATGCCGTTGGCGATGGAATAAGTGAATGGCATGGCCAGGGCGGTGACCACGACCGGTGCGGCGACGGTGATGTCGTCCCAGTCTATTTCCGCCAGGCCGGATGTCATCAGTACGGCGACGAACAGCAACGCAGGCGCGGTGGCGAAGGCTGGAACGCTGGCTGCCAATGGCGAGAAGAACAGCGCCAGCAGGAACAGAATAGCGACCACGATGGCGGTCAGGCCGGTGCGGCCACCGGCACTCACGCCGGCTGCGGATTCGATGTAACTGGTGGTGGTCGACGTACCCAGCAAGGAGCCGGCCATGGCCGCGGTGCTGTCGGCGATCAGGGCGCGGCCCATTTTCGGCATGTGGCCGTCCTTGCCCATCAGGCCGGCGCGCTTGGCGACGCCGATCAGGGTGCCGGAGTTGTCGAACAGGTCGACGAACAGGAAGGCGAAGATCACGCTGACCAGACCGATGTCCAGTGCGCCTTTGATGTCCAGTTGCAGGAAAGTCGGTGCCAGCGACGGCGGCATCGACATCACGCCACCGAACGGGGTGAAGCCCAACAGGATGGAGACAATGGTCACCGACAGAATGCCGATCAGCACAGCACCGCGCACTTTCAGGGCTTCGAGGGCAACGATCAGGGCAAAACCAAGGGTCGCGAGAATCGGTGCCGGTTGCTTCAGATCGCCGAGGCCGACCATGGTCGCCGGGTTACTGACCACGATGCCGGCGTTGTGCAGGGCGATCAGGGCCAGGAACAGGCCGATACCGGCGGCAATCGCCGAGCGTAGCGCCAGCGGGATGCTGTTGATGATCCATTCACGGATGCGGAAGATCGACAGCAGGAAAAACATCACCGCCGAGATGAACACCGCGCCCAACGCCACTTGCCAGGTGTGGCCCATGTGCAGGACCACGGTGTAGGTGAAGAAGGCATTCAGGCCCATGCCCGGCGCGAGGGCGATCGGGTAGTTGGCGATCAGGCCCATTGTTGCCGAGCCGATGGCCGCTGCCAGACAGGTGGCGACAAACACCGCACCTTTGTCCATGCCAGTCTCGCCGAGGATGCTCGGGTTGACGAACAGAATGTAGGCCATGGCCAAAAAAGTCGTAACGCCCGCCAGAATCTCGGTCCGCACGTTGGTGTTGTGTGCCTTGAGTTGAAACAGCCTTTCCAGCATGTCTGCTCCCCGTGGCGCGCCCGGCGCCGTGAATGTATCGACCTCAACAGCAAAGCACAGGCCGCAGCAGGCGCCTGGGAATTTTCTGTGGGGTCGGAAAAAGCCGCGCATCATACCAGCAGCGTGGGGCTATGGCTGCTTATGGCTGTGATCGTCGTCGATGTTTTGCATAAAAGGGAACTGCGCCATACTGCGCGCTGTTTTTTTGGGGGAGGGAGGGGGTAGATATGTATTGCATTAATAAGCGTGTGATTGCGGTATTGGGATTGCTGCTCAGCTGTTTCATCGGCGCGCAAACAGCCTCTGCGGCCATGGCTCAACCGTTGAGCCAGGTGAAGGTGCTCAAGGTCGAATCGCCAGGCTGTGGCTTTGAAAATATCGCGGACGGCCAGGCGCAAACCCGTTGCGACCACAAAGGGCCAAACATCAAGGTGTATGTGCTGGAGGTCGGCTACGGCCGTGCAGCCCATGTCGCACTGGACGGTTTCGAGGTGAACGGCACCCGCACCCCTGTCTGTGCTTTTGATACCGGCAACCTGACCGAGTGCTCCGCCGGGAAAAAAACCGTCGGCTATCTGTACATCTTCAACCTGGCGGGCAAGCAGGACGGCACCTTCACGTTCAGCAATACCTCGATCAACGCCCCCGGCAACACGCTGTCGACGCAGCTTTACATCAAGTAACGGCTGGCCTCGAACAAGGGGCGGGAAAGCTGACTACGCTTTAAAGATCATCCTGTGGACCGCGCCCATGACCTTTAGAGCCCTGATTACCCTCGCCGAGGGCATCGACGATCTGCAAACCGTGACCCTGATCGATGTGCTGCGCCGCGCCAAGGTTGAAGTGGTGGTGGCCAGCATCGAGGCACGGCGTATGCTCACCTGCGCTCGCGGCACCCGCTTGACCGCCGATGCGATGTTGGTGGATTTACTGGCCCAACCCTTCGACCTGATCGTGCTGCCTGGCGGTGCCGTAGGGGCGCAGCATTTGGCGGCCCACCAACCCTTGCAACAATTGATCAAGGACCAGGCCGCCGCCGGGCGCCTGTTCGCCGGTATTGCCGAATCTCCGGCTCTGGCGCTGCAAACCTTTGGCGTTTTGCGCCAGCGGCGCATGACTTGCCTGCCCACGGTCAGCAATCAACTGTCGGGTTGCAACTTCATCGATCAACCGGTGGTGGTCGATGGCAACTGCATCACCGCTCAGGGTTCGGGCGCCGCGTTGGAGTTTGCGCTGACACTGGTGGAGCAACTCTGCGGCAAAGCCACGCGGTCGACGGTGGCGGGAGAGTTGGTGGTTTAGTGAATGTCAGGCGTGGATAGCAATCGGTTCGATGAAGGGTTGCTCACGCTGCTCCGCTTGCCAGAGATCATAGTCGGTCTGAACCCCTAACCACATCCGGGCCTTACCGATTCCAGCCCGCTCCAGACGTACCGCCAGGTCCGGACTGATGGGCGCATGGCCGTGCAGCACTCGCGAAAGATGCGGGCGGGCGAATCCAAGGTGCCTGGCCAGTTCGGTGACGCTGACACCAAGCTCGGGCAATACATCCATCAAGAGTGTTTCGCCAGGGTGTGGCGGGTTGTGCATGGGCATTGGTCCTGCCTCCTGTCAGTGGTAATCCAGATAGTCGACCAGTTCGATATCCGAACCAACTTCCGTATCCTGAGCTACATCAGACCCTGACCTCTTCCACCGGCACATGCATTCGGTCGCGGTTGGCCAGGGTCGGGAACAGTTTGATCCAGGCCCCGGTCACCATCAGCGTGCCGATGCCGCCCATGACCACTGCTGGCACGGTGCCGAACCAGTGGGCTGTCAGGCCTGATTCGAACTCGCCGAGCTGATTCGAAGCGCCGATGAACAAGCCATTCACAGCGCTGACCCGGCCGCGCATCTCGTCCGGGGTTTCCAGTTGCACGAATGAGGCGCGGATCACCATGCTGATCATGTCCGCTGCGCCCAATACCACCAGCACGGCGAGAGAGAACCAGAAGGAAGTCGACAGGCCGAAAGCGATGGTCGCCACGCCGAATACACCCACGGCCGTGAACATCACCCGCCCGACGTTTCGCTCTACGGCAAATCGCGCCAGAAACAGCGACATCAGCAGCGCACCGACTGCAGGGGCCGAACGCAGCAGGCCCAGACCCCACGGGCCGGTCAGCAGAATATCTTTGGCGAACACCGGAAGCAGCGCGGTTGCGCCACCCAGCAGAACGGCAAACAGGTCCAGGGAAATCGCCCCGAGAATGTCCGGGCGACTGCGAATGAAGCGGATGCCCGCCAGCAGCGAATCCAGGGTGGCCTTGCCCTTGTTCAGCGGTGTCTGCCGGGCCGGAAGGTTGAGCATCAGCGCACAGGCGATGAGGTAAAGGATCACCGTCGGGCCATACACCCAGACGCTGCCGAAGGCGTAGAGCAAACCGCCCAGCGCCGGGGCGACAATGGTTGCCGATTGTTGTGCCGATTGCGCGGCGGCAACGGCACGGGGAAATAACGCGCTGGGCACGATGCTCGGCAGCAAGGCCTGGGTCGTCGGCATTTCAAAGGAGCGGGCGGCGCCGAGCAGGAACGCGAGGATGAAGATCATCTCTCGGGTGACATGGTCGGTCGCGCTGCCGATGGCCAGTGACAGGGCGATCAGCGCTTGCAGTGACTGACAGATCGCCGCGACCTTGCGCCGGTCATAGCGGTCCGCGACATGCCCGGTGTGCAGCATGAACAACACTCGAGGGGCAAATTCCACCAGCCCCACCAGGCCCAGATCGAGCACATTGCCCGTCAGTTGATACAGATTCCAGCCAATGGCCACGGTCAACATCTGAAAACCGCTGGTGGTGAACACCCGAGCCAGCCAGAACGCGATAAACGGGCGGTGATGACGTAACAGCAGGGGCGCTTGGCTGGGCATCTGAAGGCAGGTCTGGGCGGGGGAAGGGCGAGATTATCACCAACCTGTAACCAGAAGTTGCAGGGCTGAGAAATTTAGTTAGCTAGACACCGATCTACAGAGCATACGAAATCCCTGTGGCGAGGGGGCTTGCCCCCGTTGGGCCGCGAAGCGACCCCAGACCTTTACGACTGCTGCGCAGCCGAACGGGGGCAAGCCCCCTCGCCACAGTTAGTTCACCCATCTAAAAATGTATTGCAACGCATGACAAACCCCCATGAGGCAACCTGTCACGCGGCAATAGACCACACCGTCCATCGGCAAAAATGCGACTACTCTTTCAACGTTGCTTGATCCAGATCAAGACCCTTCGTGGAATTGATCCGGCGGCCAGATGGCCAGACTCCCTACGTTTGTGATGATGGTACAAAAAGAACGAATTCGAATTCGCCACACTCCATATCCGTGGGGGCAGTGGGTGTAGGCCGCAAGCCTTCAGCCGGTATTACCTGACAGAGGAAGACTTATGTTCGGTTTGGAGGCACTTGATCTCGCCCGGATTCAGTTCGCATTCACCATTTCGTTTCACATCCTGTTCCCGGCCATCACCATTGGCCTGGCGAGTTACCTGGCGGTGCTCGAAGGCTTGTGGCTGAAAACGCACAACGACACTTACCGCGATCTGTATCATTTCTGGTCGAAGATCTTTGCCGTCAACTTCGGCATGGGCGTGGTGTCCGGTTTGGTCATGGCCTATCAGTTCGGCACCAACTGGAGCCGTTTTTCGGACTTCGCCGGTTCGGTGACCGGGCCGTTGCTGACCTATGAAGTGCTCACCGCCTTCTTCCTCGAAGCCGGTTTCCTCGGCGTTATGCTGTTCGGCTGGAACAAGGTCGGGCGCAAGCTGCACTTCTTCGCTACCGTCATGGTGGCCATCGGCACCCTTATTTCTACTTTCTGGATTCTGGCCTCCAACAGCTGGATGCAGACCCCGCAAGGCTACGAGATCGTCAACGGCCAGGTCATTCCAGTGGACTGGCTGGCGATTATCTTCAACCCGTCGTTCCCCTACCGCCTGATGCACATGGCCACGGCGGCATTCGTTGCGACCGCGTTCTTCGTAGGCTCGTCGGCGGCCTGGCACTTGCTACGTGGCAAGGACAACCCGGCCATCCGCACCATGCTCTCGATGGCGATGTGGATGGCGCTGATCGTTGCCCCGATTCAGGCGGTTATCGGCGACTTTCATGGCCTCAATACCCTCAAGCATCAGCCGGCGAAAATCGCTGCGATAGAAGGCCACTGGGAAAATCACGGCGACGAACCGACGCCGCTGATTCTGTTCGGCTGGCCGGACATGAAAGCTGAGAAGACCAAATTCGCGGTAGAAATTCCGTACCTCGGCAGCCTGATCCTGACCCACACCCTGGACAAACAGGTCCCTGCGCTCAAGGAATTCCCGCCTGAAGACCGGCCGAATTCGACCATCGTGTTCTGGTCGTTCCGGATCATGGTCGGTCTGGGCATGCTGATGATCTTCACCGGTTTGTGGAGCCTGTGGCTGCGCAAGCGCGACAAGCTGTATACCTCGCGGCCGTTCTTGTACCTGGCGCTGTGGATGGGGCCGTCTGGCCTGATCGCGATCCTCGCCGGCTGGTTCACCACTGAAATCGGCCGTCAGCCGTGGGTGGTTTATGGGCTGATGCGCACGGCGGATGCGTCCTCCGGGCACAGCTTCGTGCAGATGAGCATCACCTTGATCATGTTCGTTGTGGTGTATTTCGCGCTGTTCGGTGCCGGTCTTGGTTACATGATGCGTCTGGTGCGCAAAGGGCCGAAAATCGACGAAGGCAAGGAAACCAACGAAGGTGGCCCTGGCCAGAAGCGCACACCGGCCCGTCCGCTGTCTGCAGCCGATGGCGATGGCACCGAAGCTGATAACAGCCCCAGCCTGACCAAGGAGATTTGAATCATGGGTATTGATCTTCCGCTGATCTGGGCCGTGATCATCATCTTCGGCATCATGATGTACGTGGTCATGGACGGCTTTGATCTTGGAATCGGCATTCTCTTCCCGTTCATCAAGGGCAAGAGTGATCGTGACGTCATGATGAACACCGTCGCCCCGGTCTGGGACGGCAACGAAACCTGGCTAGTATTGGGCGGCGCGGCATTGTTCGGCGCTTTCCCGCTGGCCTATTCGGTGGTGCTCTCGGCGCTGTACCTGCCGCTGATTTTCATGCTGATCGGGCTGATTTTTCGCGGTGTGGCCTTCGAGTTTCGCTTCAAGGCCAAGGACGACAAGCGCCACCTCTGGGACAAGGCATTCATCGGTGGCTCGATCGCCGCAACCTTCTTCCAGGGCGTGGCATTGGGTGCGTTCATCGATGGGCTGCCGGTGGTCAACCGTCAGTTCGCCGGCGGTTCACTCGACTGGCTGACACCGTTCACGATGTTCTGCGGTGCGGCGCTGGTGGTGGCTTACGCGCTGCTCGGTTGCACCTGGCTGATCATGAAAACCGAAGGCAAGTTGCAGGAACAGATGCATGACCTGGCGCGCCCGTTGGCCTTCGTGTTGCTGGCGGTGATTGGCATTGTCAGCATCTGGACGCCATTGGCCCATGCCGAGATCGCCGCGCGCTGGTTCACCCTGCCGAACCTGTTCTGGTTCTTGCCGGTGCCAATTCTGGTGCTGGTGACCCTGTACGGTCTGATTCGCGCGGTGGCCCGCAATGCGCATTACACGCCATTCCTGCTGACCCTGGTGCTGATCTTCCTCGGCTACAGCGGTCTGGGTATCAGCCTGTGGCCGAACATCGTGCCGCCGTCGATCTCGATCTGGGACGCCGCCGCACCGCCGCAAAGCCAGGGCTTCATGCTGGTGGGCACGCTGTTCATCATCCCGTTCATCCTGGGCTACACCTTCTGGAGCTACTACGTGTTCCGCGGCAAGGTCACCCACGAAGATGGTTACCACTAGTGACTACGGCGCAGAATTGAATCCTGCGCCGTTGCAGAGGAGAAAACGATGATGGCTGGCAAACCTGATTTGCAGGAAATCGAAGCCGCCGAGAAAAAGCCGCTTTGGCAGCGACTCGGCTGGCTGGCGATGATCTGGGCCGGCAGCGTCGTGGCACTGTTCATCGTGGCCACGCTAATGCGGATGTTCATGAATGCCGCGGGCCTGAGTACCCACTGAACTTCCCATCCCGTTGCCTTGCGGCACGGATTTATAACCCTCCTTCGATGGAGGGTTTTTTTTGTCCGTGATTATTTGCGTGCTTTGAGAATGACGAACTTGGGGGTGGCCGCGACTTGCTCGACGCCGCGGAACAACCGCGCCAGCTTGCTGTGATAACCCAAGTGACGATTGCCGACGATATACAGCGCGCCGCCCACTACCAACGATTCACGCGCCTGCTGGAACATCCGCCAAGCCAGGAAATCGCCGACCACCTGCTGTTGGTGAAACGGCGGATTGCACAGCACCACGTCCAGGGATTGAGGTTCCTGCTCAGCCAAACCATCGCCGGCCCGCACGATCACGTCGCGATCGCCCAGCGCCGCGCGCCAGTTTTCAGCGGCCGATTGCACCGCCATGAACGATTCGTCCACCAGCGTGTAGTGCGCCTCAGGGTTTTGCAGGGCACTGGCAATCGCCAACACACCGTTGCCACACCCCAGATCGGCAACCCGTGCTGCGCCGAGGTTCTTCGGCAAGTGCGGCAAAAAGGCCCGCGTGCCGATATCCAGCCCTTCGCGGCAGAACACATTGGCGTGATTGAGCAGTTCGATCGCAGGGTCGTCGAGTCGATAGCGGGTCGGGTAGGGGGAGGTCGCGGGCGCTTTGTCTTGGGGCGTGGCGATCAGCAGTCGAGCCTTCTTGACGGCAAGCGAGGCTTGCACCGGGCCGATGTAACGCTCCAGCAGATCGCCCGCAGCGCGTGGCAAATGCTTCACCATCGCGGCCGCAATCACTTGAGCGCCGGGAGCCAATTGCCCTTGTAGCCGGATCAGTTGCTCTTCCAGCAGGGCCAGGGTTTTTGGTACCCGGATCAATACCCGGTCGAACGGCCCGATGAACGCTTCGCTGGCAGGCACCTTCGGCACTGCATCAAACGTCTGGCCATTGCGTATCAGGTTCTTTTCCAGTCCCTGAAATGCCAGAAACGAATCGCCGCTGCTGGTCACCCGAACCTTGCCCGCCAGGCTGGCGGCCAAAGCACCGAAGCTGTCGTTGAGCACCAGCACGCGGGTATCGGCTGCCGATTGTTGCCCGGCCAGATGATTGAGCAGGTATTCGTCTGCGGCATCAAAGGCTTGCAATGGTTCGTTCTGCTGTTCTGGCTGGCGGATCAGATCGAGTTGAGCGAAGGGGGTTTCGAGCAGAGGCATGAGACGAGGGGCTCTGGGTAATCAACGGAGGATAATCAACGAGTGGCCCGCCGCGCAGAGGCTTATAACGGGCGAGCCATTCCGAGTGGACTACGTCGTGGAATTTCACACGGCATCACTCAGGACTGGATCGCAGATGGTACGGTTTTTTCGCTTGGATTACTCGCGGGGATTAGAGGATTCAAACAGATTCAGATGACGCCCACTCTCGCGGCTCTGATCACTGCCGCAATTTTGTTGTTTACGCCAAATTTTCGGATGGCGCCGCGTATATGGAACTGTACCGTGCTTGGACTCAGGTTGAGGATGATCGCGACCTCGTCTGCCGTCTTGCCATCGGCTGAGTATTTCAACACCTCGATTTCCCGGGATGATAAATGCACTGTGCCTGGTTTTGAGGGCACAGGCAGTTCTTTCGCCACAAGCCCATGCAAGTGACGGCTAATGAACATCGCGTAGCCCAGATTTTTATACAGATCATGCGTCGTAATCGGACAGTGGCTTCTGGCCAGGCTCAGCATGCTGCAAAGCCCGTTCTCATCATGAACGGATTGGGACCAGCCATAGCGCAACCCTTGCTGTTTTTGTGCTTGCCGCAGTGTTGGTGTCTTGCAGAAGATTTCTTCCTGCCAAAGAATCGGTAATTCGGAATGATTGCAATGGGCTAGTATCGGGTCGACTTCACTGAAGTGCTCTTGTTCATATTTTGTGTTCCATTCGGTGGGATAATTATTCAGATTGATCGTATGGCGGCGTATCCCCCTTACTTGGGATGTTATTGAAAACGCACAGAAATTAAAGCCAAGATTTTTAACGAGATTGAGAGAAATCTCGTACGCGGTCTCTATTTTCTGAGCGTAAGAAAGCTGCGTTAACTGTGATTCCTTCCACACTTTCATTGGGTAACTCCATTGCGGACTTACTGTCGTTGGTGCTGATTGGATCCGATATCCGGCACGCCACGATTGTAGGAGAATTCTTACATACGTGGTGGATTTTTTTGTTCTTAAAAAAAAATTGCAATTGTATAAACCAGTTCTTAGCCTGCTAACGAAGCAACAGTCGTCAACTGCATATCATATTTGTGTTTCTACTGTTTGGTGAGGTAAGGCAAAAGCCATTACAAATCACCGGTGTTTATGCCCTCTGCTTTGCGGGACACTGGCATTATCTGTTGAATGGAGCGACCCATGACTGCCAGTGCAGAGAAATTCACACGTCAGACACTGCTCGACGTCCAACCGTTGACTCCAAACCTGTTTACCCTGCGAACCACACGGGATTCGGGCTTTCGTTTTCGCGCAGGGCAATTCGCCCGGCTGGGCGTGACCAAGGCCGACGGCAGTACAGTGTGGCGGGCTTATTCCATGGTCTCGTCCCCCTATGACGAGTTCCTGGAGTTCTTCTCCATTGTTGTGCCGGGGGGGGAGTTCACCAGTGAACTGAGCCGGCTGGAAGTCGGCGATACGCTGCTCGTCGACCGGCAGGCCTTTGGTTATCTGACGCTGGATCGCTTCGTCGATGGCCGTGACCTCTGGTTGTTATCCACAGGCACCGGGTTGGCGCCGTTTCTGTCGATCCTGCAGGACTTCGAGGTGTGGGAGAAATTCGAACGAATCCTCCTGGTCTACAGCGTGCGCGAAGCGCGGGAACTGGCGTATCAGGAGCTGATTGCAGGGCTGGCCCAGCGCGATTATCTGGCTGAGTACGCGCACAAGCTGCAGTTCATTGCCACCGTCACCCGCGAGCAGCATCCTGGGGCCCTGAATGGACGGATCACGACACTGATGGAAAGTGGCGAGCTAGAGCGCACCGCAGGTGTAGCGCTGACAGCCGAGCATTCGCGGGTGATGCTCTGCGGTAATCCACAGATGATCGATGACACGCGCAAGTTGCTCAAACAACGGGACATGCACCTGAGCCTCAGTCGACGACCCGGCCAGGTGGCAGTGGAAAACTACTGGTAAACAAACGGCGCCCAAAGGCGCCGTTTCTTGGGCAATCAGTCATCAGGGCTGATTGTTCTGAGCCTTGAGCAGATCGCGAATCTCTTCCAGCAGCTCTTCTTCCTTAGTCGGAACCGGCGGCAGGGTTGGCGCCACGGCCTCTTCGCGTTTCAGACGGTTGATGGCCTTGACGCCCATGAAGATCGCGAAGGCGACGATGATGAAGTCGATCAGGCTCTGGATGAACTTACCGTAGGCCAGCACTACCGCTGGCACGTCACCGTTGGCAGCCTTGAGCGTAACGGCCAGATCACTGAAGTCCACCCCACCGATCAGCAAACCTATGGGTGGCATCACCACGTCGCCGACAAACGACGAAACGATTTTGCCGAAGGCGGCGCCGATGATGATACCCACGGCCATGTCGACCACATTACCTTTGACCGCGAAGGCCTTGAACTCACTTATCACGCCCATAGGTTATTTCCTTGTTACAGATGAGGTTGGTGAGCGCAGTGTAAATCAGCAAAACGGCTCCTGCTCGAAACGCCGCCTCACAATGCTCGCTCTTATCGACACATCTTCCGGCAATTAGTTTACAAAGTGCCACCATTCGCGCGCGACTAACCGCTCTAGACCGGGTATTCCAGAACCTTTTCGCTATCGGTTCGGTGCGGGATTTCTATTTATGTTTTGGCCTTTGGGTCACTAGCCTCTGTGGGGCGCACCTGGATGCGCCTTATAAAATCAGAGGAAACTTCCATGACAACTCCCCTTGGCCTCGGGGCTTTTCCCTTCCCTCGTACCCTTGGCGTTCTGACCGCCAGCCTGCTGTCCTTCTCCGTCAATGCCGCGACCTTGACCCGCGATAACGGTGCCGCCGTCGGCGACAACCAGAACTCGCAAACCGCCGGCGCGACCGGGCCGGTGCTGCTGCAAGACGTGCAACTGATCCAGAAACTCCAGCGTTTTGACCGTGAACGCATTCCCGAACGCGTGGTGCATGCCCGTGGCACTGGCGCCCATGGCACGTTCACCGTAACCGACGACCTCAGTGACCTGACCAAGGCCAAGGTATTCGCCGGCGGCCAGAGCACGCCGGTATTTGTGCGTTTCTCCGCTGTGGTCCATGGCAACCATTCGCCGGAAACCTTGCGTGATCCGCGGGGGTTCGCCACCAAGTTCTACACCGCAGACGGCAACTGGGACCTGGTCGGCAACAATTTTCCGACCTTCTTCATCCGTGACGCGATCAAGTTTCCAGACATGGTCCACGCCTTCAAGCCGGATCCGCGCACCAACCTTGACGACGATTCCCGTCGTTTCGACTTTTTCTCCCATGTTCCAGAAGCCACTCGTACCCTGACCGAGTTGTATTCCAACTCCGGTACGCCGGCCAGTTATCGGGAGATGGACGGTAACGGTGTACATGCCTACAAGTTAGTGAACGCCAAAGGCGATGTGCACTATGTAAAATTCCACTGGAAAAGTTTGCAGGGGTTAAAGAATCTCGACCCTAAAGAAGTGACAGGTGTTCAAGGTCAAGACTACAGTCATATGACTAACGACTTGGTCGCCAATATTAACAAGGGCAACTTTCCTAAATGGGACTTGTACATCCAGGTTCTAAATCCGCAAGACTTGTCCAAGTTTGATTTCGATCCATTGGACGCGACCAAGATCTGGCCTGGTGTGCCGGAACGAAAAGTTGGACAAATGGTGTTGAACCGTAATCCAGCGAATGTTTTCCAGGAAACTGAACAAGTGGCCATGGCCCCGGCCAATTTAGTTCCGGGTATCGAACCTTCGGAAGATCGCTTATTGCAAGGGCGAGTGTTCTCGTATGCCGATACTCAACTGTATCGCCTGGGGGCCAACGCTCTGCAGTTGCCGATCAATGCACCCAAAGTCGCCGTGAACAACGGTAATCAGGATGGCGCAATGAACATCGGCGCCAGCAGCACCGGCGTAAATTACCAGCCAAGTCGCCTGCTGTCTCGTGAAGAGCCGCCAACCGCGCGTTACAGCCAGTCGGTTCTGTCGGGCAGCACGCAACAGGTGAAGATTCAGCGCGAACAGAACTTCAAGCAGGCCGGCGATCTGTATCGCTCGTTCAACCAGAAGGAACGTCAGGACCTGATCGACAGCTTCGGTGGCTCACTGGCCACTACCGATGACGAGAGCAAGCACATCATCCTGTCCTTCCTGTACAAGGCCGACCCGGAATACGGGACCGGGGTGGCCAAAGTAGCCAAGGGTGATCTGGCTCGGGTCAAGGCGCTGGCGGCCAAACTGGTCGACTGATCCATCTGCCTGAAGCGGGGCCTCATGCGAGGTCCCGTCTGATCAAGGAGCGTTGCCATGCGTTTTTATCTGTCGGTGTTTCTGGTGTGCGTGTCGTTCGGTGTGCTCGCCGGGCCCGAGACGCAAGTCTCGAAGAGCCCCGAGGCGCTGAAAGCCCAATTACAGGATTACTATTTCGATGCCGCTCGACGGGGGGATCTGCCCAAGCTGGATACTTTCATCGAAGCCGGCTATTCCCTCGATACCCGCGACAGCAAAGGGTACACGGCACTGATTCTGGCCGCGTATCACGGCCAGAGTGCTGCGGTGGAACGTTTGCTCGCTGCCGGGGCGGACGCCTGCGCCCAGGATCAACGCGGTAACACGGCGTTGATGGGCGCGATTTTCAAAGGCGAAGTGCAGATCGCTCGAACCCTGCTGGCTGCCAATTGCAACCCCGACCAACGCAACGGCGCGGGACAGACTGCCGCGATGTACGCCGGGTTGTTCAAGCGCGTCGAGTTGCTGGACGCCCTCAAGGCCAAAGGGGCGGACATGAACGCCGAAGATCCGCTGGGCAACAGCGCCGCGCGTCTGGCCAGCGGTGAAATCCGTACGGCGGCGCCGCGCTGATCCGCGTGAGCTGAGCTATCATCGCGGTTTTTGCCGGGAGTTCAGATGGCCAAGGCCAAGCGCATGTACGGCTGCACCGAGTGTGGCTCAACCTTCCCCAAGTGGGCCGGCCAGTGCGGCGAATGCGGGGCCTGGAACACGCTGACCGAAACCATGGTCGAGAGTGGTGGCGCCGCAGCCCCCAGCGGGCGCACCGGTTGGACCGGCCAGCAGGCGCAGATCAAAACCCTGGCCGAAGTCAGCGTCGAAGAGATTCCGCGTTTCTCCACGGCGTCCAGCGAGCTGGATCGCGTTTTGGGCGGCGGCCTGGTGGATGGCTCGGTGGTGTTGATCGGTGGTGATCCGGGTATCGGCAAGTCGACCATTTTGTTGCAAACCTTGTGCAACCTCGCCAAGAGCATGCCGGCACTGTATGTCACCGGCGAAGAGTCCCAGCAACAAGTGGCCATGCGCGCCAGGCGACTGGGCTTGCCTCAGGATCAGCTGCGGGTGATGACCGAAACCTGCATCGAAACCATCATCGCCACGGCCCGGCAGGAAAAGCCCAAGGTGATGGTGATCGACTCGATCCAGACGATTTTCACCGAGCAACTGCAATCGGCGCCGGGGGGCGTTTCCCAGGTGCGCGAAAGTGCGGCGTTGCTGGTGCGTTACGCCAAACAAAGCGGCACGGCGATTTTCCTCGTGGGCCATGTCACCAAAGAAGGCGCGCTGGCCGGTCCCCGAGTGCTGGAGCACATGGTCGACACCGTTCTGTATTTCGAAGGCGAATCCGATGGGCGCTTGCGTCTGCTGCGGGCGGTGAAAAACCGTTTCGGCGCGGTCAACGAATTGGGCGTGTTCGGCATGACCGACAAAGGCCTGAAGGAAGTCTCCAACCCCTCGGCGATTTTTCTGACCCGGGCCCAGGAAGAAGTCCCGGGTAGCGTGGTCATGGCAACGTGGGAAGGCACCCGGCCGATGCTGGTGGAAGTCCAGGCGTTGGTGGACGACAGCCATCTGGCCAACCCCCGTCGGGTGACGCTCGGTCTGGATCAGAATCGCTTGGCCATGTTGTTGGCGGTTTTGCACCGCCACGGCGGCATCCCGACTCACGATCAGGACGTGTTCCTCAACGTGGTCGGCGGGGTGAAGGTGCTGGAAACAGCATCTGACTTGGCCCTGATGGCAGCGGTCATGTCCAGTTTGCGCAACCGGCCGCTACCCCATGATCTGCTGGTGTTCGGCGAAGTCGGGTTGTCGGGTGAAGTGCGCCCGGTGCCAAGTGGTCAGGAACGCTTGAAAGAGGCCGCCAAGCACGGCTTCAAGCGCGCCATCGTGCCCAAGGGCAACGCGCCGAAAGAGGCGCCGCCGGGATTGCAGATTATTGCCGTGACGCGCCTGGAGCAGGCCCTCGACGCGTTGTTCGAGTAACTTTCAGATCGATACAAAACCTGTGGGAGCGGGCTTGCTCGCGAAGAGGCCATCACAGCCAACATCAATGTTGGCTGTTACACCGCCTTCGCGAGCAAGCCCGCTCCCACATTGGATCAGCGTCGGGCCGTCAAACTTCGATCAGAGCGCCCAGCTCACGCTCAAGCTCTTGCGGATCTCCCAGATTGAACTCAATCAACCGCCGCAGTCGTTCAATCGATTCCAGGCTGATGTGTTTGCAGACGAAGCCGAGCTGACCATGGTCATCGTGGGTCAACATCAAATCCATCTTGATCTCTACGTCTTCGTTAAGATGAATATCAACCAGGAAATGCCAGTCTGGATTCCCCAGCCAAGGCTCGGGTTTCTCGATCAATAACCCCTTGAGCGACAGGTCGATCAACTTCACCGGCCAGATGAATTCCCCTTGGCTCAGCTCGGTTCGGGCATCGAACGCAAAACGTTTGAAGCGGCGGCGATCAGCAGGGTGGTCACTCATGGCGCAATCCTCTGAATGTCCGCTGACTATAGACCCGCATTGTTAAAGCCTGCCAGCAAAGACAGGCTCTGGATCAATGTCGGGGTATGGCCTTTGCCGTCAGTAGCGCTAAACTCCGGATGGCTGTCTTTCTTGTCCACTCTGGCTGGAATCATAAAATGAAAAATAATAATAGCCTGCTACGCCACTTACCCTGGCTGCTGCTGGCAATCCTGGGAGCGTGCGCCCTGGGCGTAGTGGCATTGCGCCGAGGCGAGGCGATCAACGCCTTGTGGATTGTGGTCGCCGCCGTGGCCATTTATCTGGTCGCGTACCGCTACTACAGCCTGTTCATCGCTAACAATGTGATGCAACTCGATCCGCGTCGGGCTACACCTGCCGTGCTCAACAATGACGGTCTGGACTATGTGCCGACCAACAAACACATCCTTTTCGGTCACCACTTTGCAGCCATCGCTGGCGCAGGGCCGCTGGTCGGTCCGGTCTTGGCGGCGCAGATGGGCTACCTGCCCGGTACGCTGTGGCTGATTGCCGGCGTGGTGCTGGCGGGTGCGGTTCAGGACTTCATGGTCTTGTTCATGTCCACCCGCCGCAACGGCCGTTCCCTGGGCGACATGGTCCGTGAAGAAATGGGCCGCATCCCCGGGACCATCGCGCTGTTTGGCTGCTTCCTG
Source organism: Pseudomonas sp. GW822-FHT02E03 (assembly GCF_058802325.1). Lineage (NCBI taxonomy): Bacteria > Pseudomonadati > Pseudomonadota > Gammaproteobacteria > Pseudomonadales > Pseudomonadaceae > Pseudomonas > Pseudomonas sp. GW822-FHT02E03. The sequence continues at coordinate 197,517 of NZ_JBXAOA010000007.1, forward strand.
ATCATGATCATCATCCTAGCGGTGCTGGCGCTGATCGTGGTCAAGGCCCTGGCCGAAAGCCCATGGGGTATTTTCACCGTGATGGCGACCATCCCGATCGCGATGTTCATGGGCATTTACATGCGCTACATCCGCCCGGGTCGCATCGGTGAAATCTCGGTGATCGGCGTGGCGTTGCTGTTGGGTTCGATCTGGCTGGGCGGGCAGATTGCCGCTGACCCGGTCTGGGCCAAGGCATTCAGCTTTACCGGAGTCCAGATCACCTGGATGCTGATCGGTTATGGTTTTGTGGCGGCAGTGTTGCCGGTATGGCTGATCCTGGCGCCGCGTGACTACCTGTCGACCTTCCTCAAAATCGGCACCATCGTCGCGTTGGCGATCGGCATTCTGATCACCATGCCCGAGCTGAAAATGCCGGCATTGACCCAGTTCATCGACGGCACCGGGCCGGTGTGGAAGGGCGGTCTGTTCCCGTTCCTGTTCATCACCATTGCCTGTGGCGCGGTGTCCGGTTTCCACGCGTTGATCTCCTCCGGCACCACGCCGAAACTGCTGGATAATGAGGTTAACGCCCGTTACATCGGTTACGGCGGCATGCTGATGGAGTCCTTCGTGGCCATCATGGCGATGGTGGCCGCTTCGGTGATCGAGCCAGGCGTGTACTTCGCGATGAACAGCCCAGCGGCCGTGGTCGGCGGTGATGTGGTGGCGGTGGCGCAAGCGGTCAGCAACTGGGGCTTTGCGATCACTCCGGAAGCCCTGCAAGCGGTGGCCAAGGACATCGGTGAAACCACTATCCTGGCGCGTGCCGGTGGTGCGCCGACCCTGGCGGTCGGTATCGCGCAGATCCTGCACAGTGTACTGCCCGGTGAAAACACCATGGCGTTCTGGTACCACTTCGCGATCCTGTTCGAAGCGTTGTTCATCCTGACTGCGGTGGATGCCGGCACTCGTGCCGGGCGCTTCATGTTGCAGGATTTGCTCGGCTCCTTCGTGCCTGCGCTCAAACGCACCGAGTCCTGGACTGCCAACCTGATCGCAACCGCCGGTTGCGTGGCGATGTGGGGTTACCTGCTGTATCAAGGCGTGATCGACCCGCTGGGCGGGATCAACACCTTGTGGCCACTGTTCGGCATCTCCAACCAGATGCTGGCGGGTATCGCGCTGATGCTGGCGACCGTTGTGCTGATCAAAATGAAGCGCCAACGCTACATCTGGGTCACCATGTTGCCCGCCGTGTGGTTGCTGATCTGCACCACCACCGCAGGCTTCATCAAGCTGTTCGACGCCAACCCGGCAATCGGCTTCCTGGCGTTGGCGAAAAAATACAGCGATGCGTTGGCTAACGGCCAGATTCTGGCCCCGGCCAAGAGCATCGAGCAGATGCAGCATGTAATCTATAACGCCTATACCAACGCAACGCTGACCGTGCTGTTTTTGCTCGTGGTGTTCAGCATCCTGTTCTTTGCACTCAAGGTCGGCATTGCTGCCTGGGGTAAAAAAGAACGTTCGGATAAAGAATCACCGTTCCAGGCTCAGCCGGACGCGTAATCGAGGATTGCACCATGTTCAATGACCTGAGTCGCCTCGGTAAATACCTCGGTCAGGCTGCGCGCCTGATGGTCGGCATGCCCGACTACGACAACTACGTCGAGCATATGCAAACCAAACACCCGGACAAACCGGTGATGAGCTACGAGATGTTCTTTCGCGAACGTCAGGAAGCCCGTTACGGTGGCAAGGGTGGGCCGAAGTGCTGTTGATGCAACAGCCTGGCTGATGCAATCCCTGTGGGAGCGGGCTTGCTCGCGAACGCGGTGTGTCATTCAACATTAATGTCGACTGACACGACCTCTTCGCGAGCAAGCCCGCTCCCACATTTGTTTTGTGTTGTTTCTTAACTTTGTGAAACAGGAGAACCCGTTTGTCCTCTCCCATTCCAGTAACAATCCTCAGTGGCTTTCTCGGCGCGGGAAAAACCACGCTCTTGCGCCATCTGCTCAAAGCCGAGCACGGCCTGAAAATCGCCGTGATCGAAAACGAATTCAGTGACGCCGGTATCGACACCCAACTGTTGGGAGACGAGCCGGTGCAAGTGATGACGCTGTCCAACGGCTGCGTCTGCTGCACCATCCACACCGATTTGACCAAAGCGCTGTACCTGCTGCTCGAACGCCTGGACAGCGGCGAAATCGCCTTCGATCGTCTGGTAATCGAATGCACCGGTCTGGCCGACCCAGCCCCGGTGGCGCAAACCTTCTTCATTGACGAAGAACTGCGTGAGCGCTACATCCTCGACGGCATCATAACCCTGGTGGACGCGGCCCACGCCGACCTGCACCTGACCCAGACCATTGCCCAGGCACAGATCGGCTTTGCCGACCGCTTGCTGGTGAGCAAACGGGATCTGGTGGACGAGCCGACCTTCACCGCCCTCAGCGAGCGTCTGACCCGCATCAACCGTCGCGCGCCAATCCGCGTGGTCGACCACGGCAAGATTGATCTGGCCGAACTGCTCGACGTGCGCGGCTTCAACCTCAATGCCGATCTCGGCGGTGGAATGAGTCTGCGTCCAGTGAGCAAGGCGCCCTCCATCGATCGCATTTCCAGCCTGGTGCTGCGCACCGACAAGCCGCTGGATATCGACAAACTCAGTGAGTTCATGAACGAACTGCTGGAAGACCACGGCAAGCAATTGCTGCGCTACAAAGGTGTTTTGAACATTCTTGGCGAACCGCGGCGCATGGTGTTTCAGGGTGTCTTGAAGCTGTACGGATTCGACTGGGATACGGAATGGGCCGAGGACGAAACACGCGAAAGCGTGATCGTATTCATTGCCGATGATTTGCCGGAAGAGAAAATCCGTGAGGGTTTTGCGCGGGTGGCGGCGGAATAAAAGTTAAGTGCCCATTGCATTGGGCACTCTTTTGCGTCGTCGCAATGACGACTAAAGATTTCTTGTTAAAACTCAGAATTAATGTTTTTGCGTGTCCTGCGGGATAAGTACTGCTGTGTTGGGTTTATTGTTTGCTGTGTGTGTTAAAGCATCGGATGGTTGTTTGTGATTTGGTTTTTAGTGGCGGGGTTGGAAGAGGGTGAAAGTTACATTTGGTTGGATTTCTAATCTTTCCTTGTTTCATTTTGGTGATACAGTTTTTAGGCGCCAATACTGGCGTTAACTTGTTGAGAATGGAGCGTTAAATGAAAGAGCAAATCATGGATCTGTCGGGTGAGTTCGATGCAGAATTTGAAGCCTACGTAAAAGCAGGCGACAACCAGATCGCGGGCGCAGAGGTCATGGCGACCACTGTATCGTGCGGCACCTTGGGCTGCACCGTTCTGGACTGCTAAGCAGGCAGTCACCTATGGCGAGTCGATGGCTCGCCATATCCGTTATAGGTGTCATCAAATGTTGGCTGACGTACTGACGTTTCAAGAACGTGAAATAACGGGCGCAGGTGTGTCGATAGATGTTGCCCTGTTGCATAAGACCATTGCGCAACTGCATGCAAATGATAACGCTCTTCTACATTATTTTGGTCTGGGTCGGCAGCAATTGATTCAGCGAATTGAAAGTAGTAACAGGTCTGTCGAGCGTGGCCAAGAGTCGCCGGTGCTCGTGTCTTTGAAACACGAAATTGATATTATAGAGTCGCTGGTACTGGACGAGCACGTAGGCGATGCTGGTCAAGAATGTTTTTACTGGTTTTATTATGGTTTTTACTGCTACTTCAAGAGATGCTTCGAAAAAGATTCGCGATTTATTGAGTTGTGTAACTTTGCGGATGTTGAAAGTTTGCTGGCGAGTGTCAAGTCTTACGTCATCGCAGGCGTCAAACGATTATCGGAAAAGTCTCTTGTCCATGCGCTGAATACGCGGATATTCGAAAATGCCGATCTGGACCTTCAGACCTTCAATCAGCGATTGAAAACCGGGTTAACAGGCGCGGTTTTGAAATCGTACCCGGTTCTGACACGTCTCTTGATCGAGCAGATCAACAGCACGGTGGCGTACCTGTACAAGGTCGTTTTTCATTTTGCCGACGACGCTGACCTACTCCAACGTACATTCAGCCTGCCTGGCAAACGGATAGACGCAATCAACCTCGGGTTGGGCGATCCGCATGCGGACGGAGAAACGGTCTGCTCTGTACAGGTCGGCAGTCAATCGCTGGTGTACAAGCCGCGGAGCAATCATGAGGCGTCGTTCTACAATGCACTGCTAAAGCGCCTTCATGAGCTGACCGGCGATGACGGCTTTGCCATCTATGCACCGATAACGGTAGCCAGAGAGGGACGCTGCTGGATCGAAAAAATCGAGAATCTGGCGTGCGCGACAGAGACCGACCTGTCGTTATTCTACCGGCGGATGGGGGCACAGATTGCGGTCGTTCACGCCTTGAACGGCATCGACTTCCACTACGAAAACATCATTGCCTGCGGCAGCAGCCCGGTTATGATCGACCTGGAGTGTCTGTTCACGGCGGCCATGGTTGATCTGAAGATCAACCTTCCACACACCCGTGCATTATTCAAAACCCTCAAACGCAACAGTCAGTCCGTCTTCTCGAGCGGTTTTGTCGCTTATTCGCCAGACGCCGACAATGACACCGGCGGGCTGACTCGGCAGAGAACGTTCATTTCGAAAAAGAAGCAGCTGATTCGTGAGCAAGGTTTCTATCGTTTGAAAACGGTCAAGGTCGACAAGGTTCCTGTGATCAGACACCTGCCGATTTTCAAGGGTGAGCCGCGTTCTGTGGATGATTACCAGCACGTGTTCTTCCAAGGGTTTGAAGATGCCTACGACCACGTCATGAACCATATCGACGCGGTACAGGACCTGATCACCGTGCGCATCAGTAAGCTGAAAACCCGTGTCCTGATAAAAAATACGCAGCGTTACGCCGACTTCATCGAACTGTCCCTTCATCCGCGCTTCATGCAATGCATGATTCAGCGTGAGGTGCTGCTGGCAACGTTGTGGGCAGAGTTGAACGAGACGCTCACTGGACATCATCTTCCACGGTACGAGTTGAACGATTTGCAGAAGGCCAACATCCCTTGTTTCACCATGTCTATCGGTTCAAGCCGGATAGTCGGTGCTGCAGGTGTGGAGTTGACGCAACTTGCGATCGAAACCCCTTTTGACAGTTGCCGACGCAAGTTGAGATCACTCTCGCCAAGCGATAAAGCCTTCCAGAAGTACATCCTTCTGGAGTGTCTGTTTCCCGTTTCCAACGACGCCTTGCCCCTGAACCGTAAACATCGATATCACGGAACGCCGGGGATGAGCTCGCCGCAGTACCTTGAAGGTGCCATGAGCATCGCCGGGGCAATCGAGCGCTTACGTATCAAGGGGGAGGAGGGAGATGTCGGGTGGACGTTCTTGAATACTCATCCTCGAACGCGGCGCAAATACATTTCTGCAATGGGCAATAGTTTGTACAACGGCATGGGCGGGCTTGCGATCTTTTACATGAGTCTATTCAGAGTCAGCGGCCAGGAACATTACTGGGACAAGGCTGATGAGATCCTGCATTCGATGGCAAAGTCCCATGGCCATTTTGACAGTGACATGACGGTCAGCGCCTATTTCGGATTGGCATCCTATGTGTACGTGCTGGTCAATTACCAACGTGTGACAGGGCAGCAGAGTCACCAGCAAACCATTGACGGGTTACTGCTCAAGCTCGCCGACTTTCCTCGCCCGGATGACGAGTACGACTTCCTCAATGGCTGGTGCGGCACGGTGACAATGTTGGCGAATCTCTACCTGTTGGAGAAGCGTGCGATGTTACTGCCCCTCATAAAAACGTTTACCGAAGCGATCAAGTCCCGACTGAGCTACGAAGACGGCAAATTTGTGCTCGATGACACTCGGGTGCCGCTGCTGACGGGGTTCTCTCATGGGATGTCCGGCATCCTCCATGCGCTGGCCAAGGTGTACGAGGTCACTCGGGATTCATCGCTCGTGCCGTTGATTACGCAGTTGCTGGAGGCCGAAAATCGTCTCACCGTCCAGGGCTTCTGGCTCGATCTGCGTGATTGCTCCAGACAAAGCTATATGAACAAATGGTGTCATGGCGGCGCGGGTATTTTGATCTCCCGGTTGCAACTGAGCAGAGCGCTGGCAAATGTCTTGAGCCTCGACGCAAGGACGGCAGTCGAAGCGGATATCAAAACCTGTGAAAACAATCTCTGGGGGCATGGCCTGGGAAGCGGTTACAGCCTTTGTCACGGTGATTTCGGGAATCTTGTGTGCTTGCTGGATCTGTACCGTCGGGACGCAAACGACCGGGGCGTCGCCCGCGTGTTGCAGGCGTTTTCCGAGGCTGTGCACAACTTTTTCAATGAAGACTTTATCGGTAAAGACAGCATTCCCGATCTGGGGATGATGCTGGGCATTGCCGGGGTCGGGCAAGCCTTGCTGCATGCCCTGGATGCGCAGTTACCTAATGTTCTATCGCTCGAGTTTCAGGGCGCGGCATCAGTAGCGCCTGTTCAAGATGATCCAGTTGCCGGGTCATCAGTCGAACCGCTGCTGTGACGTCTGCGCGCTCCAGAGCCTGCACCAGCAGTGTGCTTTCATGCCATTCGCTATAACCGGGCGTGGGTACTTCATGTCGAGCAATGGCCAGCAATGTCACGGGGACCAGGCTGCCGAGGAAATGCGCCAGCGGTGCATTGCCGGCCATCTCGGCCAGTTGTAGATGGAATTCTCCAGACAGTCGAATTGCCGGGCCGCGCTCACCGCGCTCCATGCATCGGCGCTGCTGTGCGATCAGCTCACGCAGGCGTTTCAGATCTTCTGCTTGAGGCCGCTGACAGGCCAGTTGCACCAGCGTGATCTCGGTCAGGCGCCGGGCATGAAGGGTTTGGCGGGTTTGCTCGATGTCTGGCGCGGCTACCCGGGGCCGATGATTGGGGCGCAGGACAATGACCTGCTGCTGAGACAACTTCGCCAGCACTTGGCGAATGATGCTGCGGCTCACACCCAGCATTTGCCCCAGGCTTTCTTCGGTGAAGCGGCTGGCCGGGACGATGCGCTGCTCAAGAATGGCATCGAAGACTCGCGGGTAGACGTCATCCACCGAGGGCTTCTCGCAACGGGAGCGGGCGAAGGGCAGGGCCGTGAGTGTCTCGCGGTTGTGCGGCGGTGAGGCGAAGCTGTTCATGGCCTGTCTCCAGTTCGAAGAGGGGGTCAACTGCCGAGGTGGTCATCCGGAATGTTCAATTCGATGCCCATCCGCTGGCCTTCGCGCAGGATGTGCCGACGCATCTCGGCGCTGGCTTGGGCGCTGTTTTTGCTGCGAATGGCCCGCACCACGGCTTCGTTTTCTTCAAGGCGTTCAGCCAGATGCTCTGGCGAATTGCGTAGCACCTCGGCGCTTTGCTTGAGGGCGTTGCTGGTCTGCTGCACAACGCTCTGGAAGATCGGGTTCGAGGTCAGGGTGAACAGTTCTTCGTGGAACGCGATGTAGGCGCTGACCCCGGCTTCGCTGTCGTTGGCCTCCAGGGCTTCGCGCATGTCCATCAGGGTCAGGCGCAGTTGGCCGACTTCCTTGCTGCTGATGGATTGTGCAACCAGGCCGACGATGAAGGGTTCGAGGGTGTAGCGCAGTTGCAGCACGTCTTCCAGGCTGGCCCCGGCCACCGCGCTGTCGTGGCTTTGGCTGTCGCTGAGATTGGCTTCCAGCACCACCACGCCTTTGCCCGGCATGGAGCGCACCAGCCCGAGGGTTTCCAGCACGATGACCGCTTCGCGCAGGCTCGGGCGGCTAATGCCCAGTTGTTCGGCCAGTTCACGCTGGCCCGGCAGCATCTCGCCGGAGCGCCACTGACCGCGGGCCAGGGCGGCCCGAAGTTTTTCTACCACCGAATTTACAACGGTTGACGAGGTAATCACTGTTCGCTCCAAGTCGTGATAAATGTGCCTGACCTTGGGCAGGCACACGTAGTTTAAAATTCCTGCTGATGCGCCGGGACCACCGGTTTCCTGGGCTGGAAGGTATAACCCACCTGACCGGAAAGCACTTTGTTCGCTCGCTGGATATCGATGTCCTTTTCCCAACGGGCGATGGCCACCGTGGCGACGCAGTTGCCGATCAGGTTGGTCAGCGCCCGGCCGATGCCCATGAACCAGTCCACTGCCAATACCAGCACTAGCCCGACCACTGGAATCGCCGGAATGGCCGTCAGTGTCGCGGCGAGAATCACCAGCGCCGAGCCGGGAATCCCGTGGGCACCTTTGGAGGTGATCAGCGACACCAGCAGAATCGTCAGCAGGTCAGTCATGGCCAGCGGCGTGCCGGTGGCATTGGCGATGAACACAATGGCCAGGGTCAGGTAGATCGAAAAACCATCCAGGTTGAACGAGTACCCGGTCGGAATCACCAGCCCGACCGTGGAGCTGCCGATGCCCAGATGCTCAAGCTTGCGCATGATTTGTGGCAGCACGGCGTCGGAAGAAGCGGTGCCCATGACGATCAGCAATTCTTCACGCAGGTATTTGAGCAACGGCCACATCTTCAGGCCCGAAAGGCGCATCACCAGGCCGAGAATCAATGCCACGAACGCTACACAGGTCATGTAGAAAAGACCGACCAGGCTGCCCAGGTGCTGCAGCGAATCCAGGCCATATTTACTGGTGGTGAAAGCGATGGCGCCGAACACGCCGATCGGCGCCAGACGCACGATCATGCCCATGATGCGGAAGATCACGTGGCTCAGCTCATTAATCAGCCGGGAAATACCCGACGCTGCTTCGCCCACCAGGTTCAGCGCGCTGCCGAACAGCACCGAAAACAGCAGGACTTGCAGAATGTTGTTTTCCGCGAAGGCGCCGATTACCGAGGTCGGGATCAGGTTCATCAGGAACTGGGAGGTGGTTTGCATGTGCTGACCGCGCTGGGCGATGTCGCCCATGTCGGCGGCGGAGAGTTGCTCCAGATGAATGTTCGCACCGCTACCGATGCCAGTCGTGAAGGCGAACACCAGGCCGATCACCAAGGCGATGGTGGTCAGTATTTCGAAGTAGATCACCGATTTGAGGCCGATGCGTCCGACCTTCTTCAGGTCACCGGCACCGCTGATGCCGCTGACCACCACGCAGAACACGATCAGACCAATGAGCATCTTGATCAGTTTGATGAAACCGTCGCCGAGAGGTTTGAGTTGGGCGGAGTATTCGGGAAGGGTCAGCCCGCAGACGATGCCGAGCACCAGTCCGAGAACCACTTGAAGGAAGATTGAGCGCGAGCACCATCTGAGCATGAGAGGAATCCTGGTCGGTGTCCTGGCTGCCGTGCGCGATGCGCATCAGATTCAGGACTTAATTATTGTGGTCTTACCGGTATGTCCAGTGCAGGCGCAGTCTACGCTGGATTTTTTCAGGATTACAAGTGGGAATCGAAAAATTGGCATGACCGGTCTGACCAGTGGCCAAAGCCGCGTAGGAGATGCCGATCAAGATCAAAAGATCGCAGCCTTCGGCAGCTCCTACCAAAACCGCGTACACCCATGATTTCACGAATGTACACAACCTCTGTAGGAGCTGCCGAAGGCTGCGATCCTTTGATCTTTTGATCTTTATGGCAGACGAAAAAAAACCGGCCATCACTGGCCGGTTTTTTCATTGCTGCAGTTCAGCGGGGCAATTAAGCGCCGTACACCGGCAGCTTTTTGCAGATAGCCTTGACCTTCTCACGAACGGCGTCGATCACCGCTTCGTTGGAAAGATCTGCCAGGATGTCGCAGATCCAGCCGGCCAGCTCTTTGCACTCTGCTTCCTTGAAGCCGCGAGTGGTCACTGCCGGTGTACCGAAACGCAGACCGGAGGTGACGAACGGGGAGCGTGGATCGTTCGGTACCGAGTTCTTGTTCACGGTGATGAACGCTTTGCCCAGTGCGGCGTCGGCGTCTTTACCGGAGATTTCCTGCTTGATCAGCGACAGCAGGAACAGGTGGTTCTGAGTACCGCCCGACACCACGTCGAAACCGCGCTCGATGAACACGCCGGCCATGGCCTGGGCGTTTTTCACCACTTGTTGCTGGTAGGCCTTGAACTCAGGTTGCAGCGCTTCCTTGAAGCAGATCGCCTTGGCAGCGATCACGTGCTCCAGCGGGCCACCCTGGGCGCCCGGGAATACGGCGGAGTTCAGTTTCTTCTCGATGTCGGCGTTGGCGCGAGCCAGGATCAGGCCGCCACGTGGACCGCGCAGGGTCTTGTGGGTGGTGGTGGTCACGACGTCAGCGAATGGAACCGGGTTCGGGTAGACGCCAGCGGCGACCAGACCGGCCACGTGAGCCATGTCGACGAACAGGTAGGCACCGACCTTGTCAGCGATTTCGCGGAAGCGCGGGAAGTCGAGGATCTGCGAGTAGGCAGAGAAACCGGCCACGATCATTTTTGGCTTGTGCTCAACCGCCAGACGCTCGACTTCGTCGTAGTCGATCAGGCCGTTGGCATCGATACCGTACTGAACAGCGTTGTACAGTTTGCCGGAGGACGAAACGCTGGCACCGTGGGTCAGGTGACCGCCGTGGGCCAGGCTCATGCCCAGGATGGTGTCGCCCGCTTGCAGCAGGGCCAGGTAAACGGCGCTGTTGGCTTGGGAACCGGCGTGTGGCTGAACGTTGGCGTAATCGGCGCCGAACAGTTCTTTGGCGCGGTCGATGGCCAGTTGCTCAACGACGTCGACGAACTCGCAACCACCGTAGTAGCGCTTGCCCGGATAACCTTCGGCGTACTTGTTGGTCAGTACCGAGCCTTGAGCTTCCATCACCGCAGGGCTGGTGTAGTTTTCCGAAGCGATCAGCTCGATGTGTTCTTCCTGGCGCTGAGCTTCTTGCTCCATGGCGGCAAAAAGGTCGGCGTCGTACTTGGCAATAGTCAAATCACGGCTGAACATGGCGGTCCTCAAGGATCGGGGCAGAAAAGGGGGGCATTCTAACCCAACCGCTTTTAGATGGCATATGAAAGGACATCATGTCGCAGACAAGTGGTGTTCATGCGCAGGATTTGCGGTGTCTGGGCTGGCCAGAGTCAGGTGATCGTTCCCACGCTCTGCGTGGGAATGCCTCATTGGACGCTCTGCGTCCGCTTCGGCATGTGACGCGGAGCGTCACGGGCTGCATTCCCACGCTGAGCGTGGGAACGATCAGTCAGTCAAACATGAACAACGCATCGTTACTGAACTGCGCCTCAAACCGACTCGCCGGCATCGGCCGCCCAAACAGATACCCCTGAACCTCATCGCAACCATGCTCACGCAGGAAGTCGAGCTGCTCGTGGGTTTCCACGCCTTCGGCGATCACCGCCAGATTGAGGCTGTGGGCCATGGCGATGATCGCCCGGGCAATTTGCGCGTCCTGTTCACCCGAGGGCAGGCCATCGACGAAGGTGCGGTCGATTTTCAGCACGTCGATCGGGAATTGCTTGAGGTAGTTGAGCGATGAATAACCGGTGCCGAAGTCGTCGACTGCAATGCTCAGGCCAAGGTTTTTCAACCCGGCGAGGATGTGCATCGCTTCGCTGACTTCGCGCATCAGAATACTTTCAGTCAACTCCAGCTCCAGGCACGCCGGCGGCAGGCCGGTTTCCTTGAGGATGGTGGCGATCCGGGTGCCGAGCTGCCCGTCGGAGAACTGCCGGGCCGAAATGTTCACCGAAACCTTCGGCACCCGCACCTTGGTTTGATGCCAGGTCTTGAGTTGACGGCAGGCTTCGCTGATCACCCAGTCGCCGACGTCCACCACCAGCCCGAGCTCTTCGAGCACCGGAATGAAATCCCCCGGCGGTACCAGGCCACGTCGTGGGTGACGCCAGCGCAGCAGGGCTTCGGCACCGGTCAGGCGTTTGCCGTCGCCGCTGAATTGCGGCTGGTAGTACAGCACGAATTCATTTTGCTCCAGGGCATGGCGCAAGTCGCTTTCCAGCTCCAGACGCTCCAGGGCGCTGGCGTTCATGTCGGCCTGATAGAACTGGAAGTTGTTCTTGCCGCGCTCCTTGGCGTGGTACATCGCCGTGTCGGCGTTCTTCATCAACTGACTGAGTTCGCTGCCGTCCTGAGGGCTCAGGGCGATGCCGATACTGGCGGTGACAAAGAACTCGCGGCCTTCCAGCACGAACGGTTTCACCAGGCTGGCGAGGATCTGTTCGGCCACGTGAATCGCCCGGTTCAGCGCGATCTCCCGGTTCACCCGGGGTTGCAGCAGCAAAGTGAACTCATCACCACCCATGCGTGCCACGGTGTCGTCATCGTCGACGCAACCAAGCAGGCGCGTGGCCATTTCCTTGAGCATACGGTCGCCGGCGGCGTGGCCGAGGGAGTCGTTGATCGGCTTGAAACGGTCCAGGTCGAGGAACATCAGCACTACCCAGGACTTCTGCCGTTCAGCCGATTGCAGCGCGGTGTGCAGGCGATCCTGGAACAGCGTGCGGTTGGGCAGGTGAGTCAGGGCGTCGTAATAAGCGAGGCGGTGAATCCGTTGTTCACTGGCTTTGCGCTCGCTGATGTCGCTGAAGAAACACACGTAGCTGGCCAGATCGCCTTCATCGTCGAGTACCGCGGTAATCCCGACCCAGGCTGGGTAATGCTCGCCATTGCGTCGTTTGAGCCAGACTTCGCCTTCCCAGGTGCTGTGCTGATGCAATTGCTTGAGCACATAGCGCAGATGGGCTTCCTGCTGCTCATCGACGGTGAGCATATTCGGCAACTGGTCGAGGACCTGGGCCACCGCATAGCCGCTGACGCGACTGAAAGCCTCGTTGGCCTGGACGATGTAGCCCGCCGGGTCGGTGATCAAAATCGCCGAGGTCGAGTGCTCGAATACCGTGGCCGCCATGCGCAGGTCCTTCTCGGCCCGACGTTGCTGGCTGATGTCGCGGCCGACCCCGAGCACACCTTCAAAGGCGCCATGTTCGTCCCAGACCAGCACCAGACGCAGCTCGATGGGAATCTTGCGTCCGTCGGCCCGCAGGCAGTCGAACAGAAACAGCTGGGTCTGTACCTGACTGCGCAGCAGCGCCAATTGTTCGGGCTTATCCAGCGCTTTGCTGACCCGGTCCATCAGGCTGTAGATGCCGGTCAGTTGTTGCGGGTTGGCGATGGTCGATTGCCAGCCGTTCTGGAATATCCAGTCGGCGTCGAAGCCCAGCACGGCTTGCACCGAGGGGCTGACGTAATTGAGCGCCATCTTGCTGTCGGTGGAGAAAATCACGTCGCTGATGCTTTCGGCGAGCATCCGGTAACGCTGCTCGCTGTCGCGCAGGGACTCACTGGCTTCGATCTGCTCGGTGATGTCCTTGGCCACGCCGATGATGCGCGTGACCTGATTGTGTTTGTCCCGCGCCAGGGCCTGTTCGCGAATGTCGAAACGCCGCCATTTGCCATCGCGATGGCGGAAACGCAGCTGGCATTGCATCAGTTGGGTGTAACCCGCGTGACGTTGGGACTGGCGTGATCGGTGGTAGTAATCGGCATCTTCGGGGTGCAACAGGATTTCCCAGAAGTACTCGCCCATCTGGTGCAGTTCGGTGCGGTTGTAACCCAGCGTTTGCCCCAGGTGATGGTTGCTGAAGATCATCCGCTGGCTGATTACATCCTGTACATACAGATGATCCGGCACGGTGCGCACCACGTCGGACCAGAACCCTTCACGCTCCAGCAGCGACAATTCGATGAGCTTGCGACTGGTGATGTCGCTGATGCTCAGGATCACCGCTTTGTAGTCGGCCTGATCTTCCGGCAGACGCAGTACCAGCCACAAATGCTGGTCGCGGCCATTGGCGTCCTGAAGTTTGATTTCCAGTTCAAGCTGTTTCTGCTGCTGGAGCACCGCTTCGAGCACTTGATTGCCGATGGCCGTGCAGTCCAATGGGCAGCCGTTGATCAGCAGTTTCCAGGCTTGATCGCAGGAATTGACGTTGAGCAATTGCAGGGCAACCTGGTTGACCTCGGTGATGCGCAGTTCCTGCAGCAGTTGCTGGCGTTGCTCCGGTGTCTGGAGCCAGGCCTTCAACTGTTCGCTGCTGTTGAGTTGAGCCCTGTCGAAGATACTTTTGAGCCCGGACAGGTCGAGCACGCACAGCGCAACGCCGGTACCTTCGAAAATGTCCTGATAGCGTCGGCGGCCTTCATGCAACAGGCGTTGACGGCGACGAATGCTCAGCAGAGCGATGAACGGTAACAGCGAAAAGGCCAGGCCCAGCAGGCATTTGCCGATGAACGCCGGCAGCAGTTGTTCGAGCACCCGTTGGCGGTCGAACAGCCCGCGCAATTGCCAGTCGCTGCTGCTCAGAGGGACTGTCAACACGCTGTTGGCCAGTTCGTCGGCTGTCAGCACGGCCGGCTTGGCCGAGGGTTGGGTGTCATCGCGGCTGATGATCTGATGATTGATACGGTTTTCCACCAGCCACAGGGGGCGGATGCCGGCGTCGCCCTGTTTGGTCAATGAGGAGAAAAACGTCGGTGTCAGACGCAGGGCCCAATAACCGCGGCTGCTGCCGCTGGCCTGATGCAGGAGCAGATGCACCACTGAGCCGTCGTCGGCATTACTGAAATAGTGGGCCTGGGCGCGGCTGCGTTGAACCAGTTCGCTCAGGTAATGGGCGTCCGGGCTGTCGGCGGCACTGTCGCTGAGGATTTTGCCGGAGGGACTGAGCAGAGCCAGGCTGCGCAGGTCGGGCAGCGATTTCTGCAGTTTGCGCAGCAATGCCTGCTGTTCGTCGGGACTTTGTGGTTGTTCGATGATCGGTAGCAGGTTGAGGGCGATCTGGGCATTGAGCGCCATGTTGAGGCTGACTTGCGCAGCCAGATCGGCGGAGTAGTCGATGGTGTATTGGCGCTGGTTTTTCTGGGTTTCACGAAGCTGATCCAGCAGCTGCCAGAACAGCAGTGCGAGCAGCAACAGCACGAGGGTTGCCAGCGCGCCCTTCAAGGTTCCGCGCAGGGGCGAGCCGGTCGCAGGATTGAGTGCGCTCACGGACGATGGCGGAGAGACATTAGACAAACTGTAATCCTGCGGTTTGGCTGGACTGGCGCGACGTGCACTATAAGCCGGACGCCCGAAGGGCGGCTAGCATGCCTTGAGTTGTGGCGAAGTGCCAGCCCCCGCTCGGCTGGACTGCCTTCTATCAATAAGGTAGCTTTGCCGGTTACGCGGGAGCGTTCCAGCTCCTAGAGGTTTTTTCAGCGCGCACGCTTTGATACCCATCAAACGAACGACGCGCATGGCCTGGCCGGGCATCGCCTGCGCTCCAATCATTCATCAGTCACTGACCCAAGGTTCTCCATGGCTCAATACGTCTTCACCATGCATCGGCTGGGCAAAGTTGTTCCGCCGAAGCGGGAAATCCTGAAAAACATTTCGCTGTCGTTCTTCCCTGGCGCCAAGATCGGCGTACTCGGTCTCAACGGTTCGGGTAAGTCCACGCTGCTGAAAATCATGGCGGGCGTCGATAAAGAGTTCGACGGTGAAGCCCGTCCGATGCCGGACCTGAATATTGGCTACCTGCCGCAAGAACCGATTCTGGACCCGACCAAAACCGTGCGTGAAGTGGTCGAGGAAGCGGTCAGCGTGATCAAGGACGCTCAGGCGCGCCTGGACGAGGTTTACGCGGCCTACGCTGAACCGGATGCAGATTTCGACAAACTGGCGGCAGAACAGGCCAAGCTTGAAGCCATCCTGCAAGCCAGCGACGGTCACAACCTGGATCGCCAACTGGAAGTCGCCGCCGATGCGCTGCGTCTGCCGGCGTGGGATGCCAAGGTCGAAGTCCTGTCCGGTGGTGAAAAGCGTCGTGTGGCCCTGTGCCGCCTGCTGCTGTCCGCCCCCGACATGCTGCTGCTCGATGAACCGACCAACCACCTGGACGCCGATTCCGTCGCCTGGCTGGAGCACTTCCTGCACGATTTCCCGGGCACCGTGGTTGCGATCACGCACGACCGTTACTTCCTGGACAACGTCGCCGGCTGGATCCTCGAGCTCGACCGCGGCGCCGGTATCCCGTACGAGGGCAACTATTCGGGTTGGCTCGAAGCCAAGTCCGATCGTCTGGCGGCCGAATCCAAGCAGCAATCGGCTCACGAAAAGGCCATGAAGGAAGAACTGGAGTGGGTGCGCAAAGGCGCCAAGGCCCGCCAGTCCAAATCCAAGGCTCGTCTGCAACGCTTCGAAGAAATGCAATCGCAGGAATTCCAGAAGCGCAGCGAAACCAACGAGATCTACATTCCGGCCGGTCCGCGCCTGGGCGACAAGGTTATCGAGTTCAAGAACGTCAGCAAGGGCTACGGCGATCGCGTGTTGATCGACAACCTGTCGTTCTCCATGCCTAAAGGCGCCATCGTTGGCGTGATCGGCGGTAACGGTGCCGGTAAATCGACCCTGTTCCGCATGCTGATGGGCAAGGAAACACCGGATTCGGGCAGCATCGAAGTCGGCGAAACCGTGCAATTGGCGTGCGTCGATCAGAGCCGTGAAGACCTGGATGGCAGCAAGACTGTGTTCCAGCAGATCTCCGATGGTTCCGATCAGATTCGCATCGGCAACTACGAAATCCCGTCGCGCACCTACGTTGGTCGCTTCAACTTCAAGGGCGGCGATCAGCAGAAGTTCGTCAAGGACCTGTCCGGTGGTGAGCGTGGTCGCTTGCACCTGGCCCTGACCCTGAAAGAGGGTGGCAACGTCCTGCTGCTCGACGAACCGTCCAACGACCTCGACGTTGAAACCCTGCGTTCCCTGGAAGAGGCCTTGCTGGACTTCCCGGGCGCCGCCATTGTGATCTCTCACGATCGGTGGTTCCTTGACCGCGTCGCGACTCACATCCTGGCGTACGAAGACGACTCGCAAGCGGTGTTCTTCGAAGGCAACTACACCGAGTACGAAGCCGATCGCAAGAAACGCCTCGGCGAAGCGGCTTCCCAGCCTCACCGCGTACGGCACAAGAAACTGGCCTGATTTCAGGTTGGTTGGATAAAAAAAACGGAGCCTTCGGGGCTCCGTTTTTTTATGGGTATTCAGCAAGACCGAGTCGCGTCCATCGCGGGCAAGCCTCGCTCCCACAGGGATCTGCTTCAGGTTCGGATTTTGAGAACGCTCGAGATCCCCTGTGGGAGCGGGCTTGCTCGGGTAGAAACCGGAGACATCCTTTACGTTTTAAACCGGAGACATCGTTTACAGGT